>JBAUYT010000066.1:0-57139 GCA_049584935.1 Steroidobacteraceae bacterium | reverse complement strand
GCCTTGCAACAATCCGTTCGCGCGCAAGATGGCTGGCCCGCCCCCCACCTACCCTGGAAACTCAGCATGAACGCAGCACTCACTCCGTCTACTCTGACGAACGTCGCGGCCAAATGCCGCTTCTGCGGGCAGGCGTTGCGCACCAGCTTCGTCGACCTCGGCATGTCGCCGCCGTGCCAGACGCACATCGAACCGCAGCAGCTCAACCATATGGAGCCGTTCTATCCGCTGCATGCCTGGGTCTGCGACAAGTGCTTCCTGGTGCAGCTCGAAGAGTACGTGGCTCCGGCCAACATCTTTTCCGAGTACGCCTATTTCTCGTCCTATTCCGATAGCTGGGTGGAGCACGCCCGCAAGTACACGGTGCTGATGCGCGAGCGCCTCAAGCTCGGGTCCGACAGCCTGGTCATGGAGATCGCCAGCAACGACGGCTACCTGCTGCAGCACTTCGTCGCCGCCGGCATTCCGGTGCTCGGCATCGAGCCGGCCGCCAATGTCGCCAAGGTGGCGCAGCAGCGCGGCATCCGCAGTGAGGTCTGTTTCCACGGTCGCGACAGCGCCGACCGGCTGGTGGCCAAATACGGGCAGGCCGACCTGCTGCTCGGCAATAACGTACTGGCTCACGTACCCGATCTGAATGACTTCGTTGCCGGCATGAAGCGCCTGCTCAAGCCCACCGGCGTCATCACCATGGAGTTCCCGCACCTGCAGCGGCTCATGGAACAGAACCAGTTCGACACCATCTATCACGAGCATTTCAGCTACTTTTCGTTCCTGACGGTCGAGCAGGTGTTCGCGGCACACGGGCTGACGATTTTCGATGTCGACGAACTACCGACGCACGGCGGCTCGATCCGCATATACGCGCGCCACCAGCAGAACTCCTCGCCGCCGCTGAGCGCGCAGGCGCAGAAGCTGCGCGCGCGAGAACTCGAAATCGGGTTCAACCGGCCGCAGCTATATTCGAACTTCAGCGAGCAGGTGAAGGCCACCAAGCGCAAGCTGCTGTCGCTGCTGATCGACCTGCGCAACCAGGGCAAGAGCATCGTCGGCTACGGCGCGCCCGGAAAGGGCAACACCTTGCTGAACTACTGTGGCATCCGCACCGATCTGCTCGACTACACGGTGGATCGAAATCCCTACAAGGCTGGCAAGTACACGCCCGGCACGCATATTCCGATCCTGGCGCCGGAGAAAATCCGTGAAACGCGCCCCGACTACGTGCTGATTCTGCCGTGGAATCTCAAAGACGAGATCACTTCGCAGATGAGCTACATCCGCGACTGGGGCGGGCGCTTCATCATTCCTATTCCTGCGCCGCAGATCATCTGACGGCCGGCCGGCACTAGCGTCAGCGCAGCAGCGCCTGAACAGTTGCAGCGATCGCCAGCGAGGCCGTCAGGCCCGGCGATTCAATGCCGTACAACGCCACGTAGCTGCAGCCGCCGTGCTCCGTCGGCCCGCGAATGCAGAAGTCCGCGGCCGGCTGGCTCGCATCCGCCAGCTTCGGCCGGATACCGGTATATGCCGGACGCAGCCGCGCCTCATCGAGTTCCGGATAGTAGAGGCGGATCGCAGCAGCGAAATCCGCTTTGCGCGACAAGTCGAAATCGTAGTCGATGTCCGATATCCATTGAACGTCGGGGCCGAAGCGCGCCTGGCCGCTGAGGTCGATGGTCACGTGGGTGCCGAGCCCGGCGGCATTCGGCAGCGGGTAGACCAGGTGCTGGAACGGCGACTTGCCGGAGAGCGAGAAATAGTGACCCTTGGCGTAATACAACGGCGGCACGGCCGCAGCCGACAGTCCTTCCAGGCCGCGCGACAACGATTGGGCGCCCAGGCCGGCGCAGTTGACCACCGTGGCGGCGCGCAGCGAGGTGGCAACCTCGCCGCTGACCTCGAGCGTAATGCCGTCCGCGGCCATTCGTCCGCGCAGCACCGGACTGCCGCAGGCGACTATTCCCTGCCTCGCTTCCAGTTCCGCCCGATAGGACAGCATGAGGCCGTGCGAATCAACGATTCCGGTGGACGGCGACCAGAGCGCGGCGACGCAATTGACGTTGGATTCGAGCTCCGCAGTTTCCTCCGGTGACAGCGGACGCAGGTCCGCGACTCCATTGGCACGTGCCAGCGCCTGGTATTTCGCCAGGGTCGGCCGCTCACGTTCGGAGGTGGCGACAATCAGCTTGCCGATGCGGCGGTGTTCCACCCCGAACTGTTCGCAATGACGATACAGCAGCTCCCGACCGGCGACGCACAGCCGCGCCTTGAGCGAACCGGCAGGGTAGTAGATTCCGGCATGAATGACTTCGGAGTTGCGGCTGCTGATGCCGGTGCCGATGGCGTTCTCGCGCTCCAGCACAATGACCTCGCGGCCGGCACGTGCCAGCGCCTGGGCCACCGCCAGGCCGACCACTCCGGCGCCCACGACGATGCAGTCGACCCGCTCGGTCACCGGGGCAGCCCGTTCAGCGCAGCAGCAACTTGCTGGCGTGGAATCCTTCGGCCCAGCCCGAGGCGGCGCCGGATTCGATGCCGCGCAGGCGCATCAGGCCACGGAAGGTATCCGCGGTGAACCAGCGCT
Source organism: Steroidobacteraceae bacterium (assembly GCA_049584935.1). Classification (GTDB taxonomy): domain Bacteria; phylum Pseudomonadota; class Gammaproteobacteria; order Steroidobacterales; family Steroidobacteraceae; genus FEN-1191. The sequence goes on along the minus strand of JBAUYT010000066.1, from coordinate 54,555 downwards.
TGGCGTGCTGCGTGCGGTAGCTGCCGAGCAGAATCTGGATTTTGCGCTCCACCTGCCGCCGGCTCAGTTCGATGTAGGCCGATGGGGTGGCGAGGTCGCCCTCGTACTTCGGAATCTCGTACTCGAGCACCAGGTGATTGCGGAAGGTGTTCCAGGTCAGTTCGGCGACCACGCGGTGATCCTGGTGAAGGTCCGCTCGCCGGTGCGTGAACACCAGATCCGGATCCGGCAGCTTCTTCAGCGACTCGAACACTTCCTTGATTGCGGCGTATTGCGCGGGGAAAAAGCCGTCGCGGAACTGCCGTACCAGCACCTCGGCGCGTCCGGCGCGTCGCAGGAAGCGACGCGCGCTGGCGCGCAACTCCCGCTCGCGCACCGCTGACGAAGCCAGTGCCACCCAGGTGACCTCGGTTCCGCGGTAACGCTCCAGCAGGCTGAGCAAGGCACCGCCGCAGCCGATGTCGATGTCGTCGCAGTGCGCGCCGAGGCAGAGCACCCGCAGCCGCCCTCGCCGCCTCAGTCCGTCGAGTCCGATTGCCTGCATTGCGCTGCCTATTTACGCCACACCATCCATGGACAGCTACCGCGCGCCTCCATCCGGTCGAGCGCAATCTTGTCCTTGAGAGTATCCATGCACTGCCAGAAACCTTCCCAGCGCCGCACGGTCAGCTTGCGCTGCTCGACCAGCCTGCCGAACGGCTGCTCGACCAACTCCTCGCCTTCCTGCATGTAGTCGAAGATGCTCGACCGCAGCACGAAGAACCCGCCGTTGATCCAGAGCGGCTGCTGTTCCATGGCGCCCATGCGCGTGACCACGCCGTCCTCGCCGGCATGTATGGCGTGGAAGCTTTGCGAGCTGCGCACCGCCACCATGCTGGCGACGGCGTCCGATTTGCGGAAGGCGTCGATATGATCCTGCAGTGGCAGATCCGACAGGCCGTCCGCATAGTTGGCCAGGAACATATCCTCGCCAGCAAGATACTTGCGCACGCGCAGCAACCGCTGACCGATGTTGCTGTGCAGGCCGGTGTCGACGAAGGTGATGCGGCAGTTTTCGAGATCGCTGCCGTGCAGTTCGATGTTCCGGCCTCCCTGGCTCCAGGTAAAGTCATTGGACATGGCCGGTTTGTAGTTGAGAAAGTACTCGCGCACCAACTCGCCGCGGTAACCCAGTGCCAGCACGAAATCGGTATAGCCGAAATGCGCGTAGTAGCGCATGAGATACCAGAGTACCGGCCGGCTGCCGATCGTCACCAGCGGCTTCGGTATCGTGTCCGAGTGTTCCCGCAGACGCGTCCCCAAGCCACCGCAAAATAGCACCACTTTCATTGACGACTCCGTTGCCTCGAACGTTTCACCGGTTTGCGGCGCACTGCCCGAACGGGCGCCGCGGTCTTGTGCGTGGATCTTGCTGGCGCTGCCGCCGGCGCGTCCAAGGGTCGCAGCAGCCCCGCTCCGGTCAGCTCGCCGGCAGCCTGGCTCAGATCGGAGAATGCCATACCTGACTTGAGCGCGACGTCGAGCAGCGATGCCTTGCCATCGGACTGATTCAGAATCCACAGCATGGCGCGCTCGCGCTCGGCCGGGCTGCGGCCGCCGACATTGCCGTAGAGCCCGCGCTTGCCGAGTCGAGGCTCACCCTTGGGCAGCAGGTTCAGATAGCGGCGATTGCCCTCGAGGCATTCGACGATCTGCTGGCAGGCTTGCAGGCTTTGCTCGAGCCGCTGCGGCGACACCAGCCCGAGGTCGTCAGCGGAACTGTGGTATTGCGGGTAGCCGTCGTTCACCGACCGTGTCAGCCGGCCGACCGGCAGATCGAATCCGGGAGAGCACAGCTGGCGCTCGTCGTAGCCATAGGGCTCGAAGTCGATGACGCGCGATCCGGCGTCGAGGCCACGGGTCACGTATTCGGCCACGCGGTCGATTTCGCAGGCACCCCGACGGCTGCGCTTGTAGGTGAATGGCGCCGGATCGCCGAGCAGGCCGAGCACCAGGCCGTGTTCGACGCGCCGCAACCGCGACTGGTTGTTGCGCAGCCAGCACAGCGAACCGATGGTGCCCGGGGCGAATACCAGGCGATAGCTGAACCGCCGCGGCGTTGACGCCAGCCAGGCCGCTAGCGCCGTCGCGATGGCGATACCGCTGGTGTTGTCGTTGGCCAGGGACGGATGGCAGATGTGAGTGAAGAACAGCACCTCCTGCCGGCTGCGCCCCGGCAGCACGCACTCCGCGTAGGTGAGCGAACCGGGTGCCAGCGAACTATCGACCACCACCTCGTAGCGGCCGGGCCGCAGCCGCTGCAGCGCGCTATGGCTGAGGCAGAAGCCCCACTGTCGCCGGTAGTAACTGGTCCGGTAGGGAATCCACTCCGGGCGCGCCGGATTGGAAAACAACCGGGGTGTCAGTTCCTCGAGGGACAGGCTGGCGCGCACCGGCTCCGAATAGCTGAGGATGTGCAGATTGTGCGCACGGAAGTCGACCACCCTGCGCCCGTCGGCGTCGGCGATCCAGGCGTCCTCGATATTCCACTCCGGCGGCACCTCCCAATCGAATACGGCGCTGCCACTAGGCACCTCGTGCCAGTCGATGTCGATGCGGCGATTGATGAGCCGCAGTGTCTCGCGCACGCCGCCACCAGTGATGCTGCGGCAGATCGGATAGAGCTGCGTCGCGAACGCATGCAGCTCCGCTCCGCTGGTTGCCGCGCTCGGGCTCATGCGGGCCGCACCTGCTGACGGCGTGCGAGTTCCGCCTCGAAGCGCCGACGATCGAAATCGTCGCAATTCGCGTCCCGCTCGGACATGGCGCTGACCGGCATCGGCCAGGCGATGCCGAAGGCCGGATCATTGCAGCGGAACCCGGTAGAGATGTCCGGCACAAAGTAATCGGACATCTGGTAGAGCACCTCGGTACGATCGCTCAGGGTCTGGAAACCGTGGGCGATCCCGGGTGGGATGAAAACGGCATCGCGGTTGTCTTCGTCCAGGCTCACGGCCACGTGCCGCAGGTAGCTGGGCGATTGCGGCCGCAGATCCAGCAGCACATCGTGCAGACGTCCACGCAGGCAGCGTACCAGCTTTGCCTCCTGCGACGGCGGCCATTGGAAATGCATGCCCCGCACGGTTCCCGCGCGCTCGTTGTAGGAAACGCTCGACTGCGCCACCGCTGTCGCAAGTCCTGCCGCCGCAAACTCGCGGGCGCAGAACGTGCGGGCGAAGAACCCGCGTGGATCGGGAAGCGGTTCAATGCGTACCAGGGCGGCCCCAGCCACCCCTAAGGGCTCGAACTGCATCGTCAACGCCAGAAGAAATCGGCGTCTATCTGCCCGGTGCGGGTGAGGTAGCGAATCTGCTTGAGGCGCGTGAACGCACGGTACTCGTAGGTACTCTGGTCGAACTCGATTTTGGCAAAGCGATCGCGCAGCTCCTCGGCCCCCATGCGTGCCGTCCAGCTGCAGCGGAAGCCGGGCAGCTTGCTCGAGATCTTGTCGAACGATACCCGGTAGCTGCGGTTGTCGGCGCCGGACTTGCCGGTGCTGAGCTCGCACCCCGGAAACACCTCTGCCACGATCTGCGCGATTTCGCGCACGCGATAGTTCTCGCTGTTGGCGCCGACGTTGAAGATCTCACCGTTGACGGCTTCGACCGGCGCCTCGAGCACGCAGCGCACCGCGGTGGAAATATCTTCGATGTGAACGATCGGCCGCCACGGGCTGCCGTCGCTGGTCATGGCGATGCGCTTGGTGGTCCAGGCGAGCGCCGACAGGTCATTGAGGACGATGTCGAAGCGCATGCGCGGCGAGGCGCCATAGGCCGTGGCATTGCGCAGGAAAGTCACGCAGAACTCCGGCGAGCTCATGGGGCCGACGTCGCGCTCGACCATGACCTTGCACTTTGCGTAGGCAGTCTGAGGATTGACCGGGCCGCTTTCCTGCAGGAAATCGCCGTTACCGACGCCGTACACGCTGCAGGAGGAGGCATAGACGAACCGCCTCACGCCCGCCTGGCGGGCTTTGGTAGCCAGGTCGACCGAACCCCGATGATTGATCTGGTAGGTGATCTCGGGCCGGTTCTCGCCGAGCGGATCGTTGGACAATTCTGCCAGGTGCACGACGGCGTCGAAACCTTGCAGGTCCTCGACTGTCACCTGACGCAGGTCCTTGATGATGGTACGCGGCACCATGCCAAGCTGCTTGACGTCGCTGTAGAGCCAGCCGTCCCGGTAGAAGCCGGCGTCCAGCCCCACTACCTCGTGCCCGCGGCCCATCAGCAGGGGTGCCAGGCGGGCGCCGATGTAGCCTTCGGTTCCGGTAACCAGTACTTTCATGCGGGTGTATACCTGTCGTCTGGAATTGGGATCTCGCGCAGCAATGCTTGCCGCAGCACGGTAGCGTTGGCCGCACGCCGCTGCTTTGATGACCCAAGTCTAGGGGTAAACGCTGATTGAAAACAGGCAACAGAGCACATTTGGGGCGCTGCGGCAGGGCAGCCCGGGGGCCGACCGCCGGCCGGCGGTGGCCCGTCAGCGGTGCATTTTGCTAGGCTGGCAGCGGTGCCCGGAGCGGATGCAACAGTGGCGCGGGCAAAGGCCGAATTGATCGCGCTATTTCGAGCCACTACGTGATCCTGTCCACAGTCGTAACGCCCGGGTTCTAACGGCCGCTATGGGCTGAAGTAAGATGTGCGTGTTCATCGATCTGCACCCGCGAGGTCTAAGTGTTCCCTAGAGCAATTTCCGTACTTACGCTAGTGCTCTACATGCTGCTGCAGGCCGGCGTTGCCTCGGCGGCTCAGCAGCCCGCGCCCGCGGTCCAGCTGCCGGTGCCGGCTCAGGCAGGCGCCGGCAATCCGCCGACCCCGAATCCGCTGACGCCGCTGGGGCCGGGAGATTCGGTCACGCTGCACGTTTTTGGTCAACCCGACATGGACAGCGTACTGGCGGTGGCCGATGACGGCACGATCCGCGTGCCGCTGGCCGGCTCGGTACAGGTGGGAGGGCTCTCGGCCGACGAGGCGGCGCGCCGTGTCGAGAAGGCATTCAAGGACGGCGGCTACTTCGTCTCACCGCATGTCTCACTCACCGTCACGCAGTCTCTGAGCCAGCGCGTCTCGGTGCTGGGGGAAGTGCGCGCGCCCGGACGCTATCCGATCGACTCGAAGACCACCATCCTCGATCTGCTGGCTCAGGCCGGCGGACAGACCGAGCTGGCATCCAACACGGTTTACATCCTGCGTACGGAGCCTGGCGGCGGCGTCAAGCGCTACCCGGTGCCCCTGCAGGGACTGACCACCAGCACTGGGATCGGTGCCGGGCAGGCGCTGCGCGCGGGCGACTCGGTATACGTGCCCCGCGCCGAGCAGTTCTACATTCTCGGTGAGGTTCAGAAGCCGAGCATGTACAAGCTCGAGCCGAATCTGACCGTCATTCAGGCCATCTCCATCGCTGGCGGGGTAACCCCCAAGGGCAGCGACCGGCGCGTCGAAATAAAGCGCGTGGGAAAAGACGGGCAGGAGGTCGTGGTCAAGGCCAAGCCCGATGATCTGGTACAGCCCGACGACGTGATCAGGGTCAAGGAGAGCATATTTTGAGACAGAATAGGAACCTGCCGGTGCTGGCGTCGGAGCGACCCCCGGTCTCGGCGACACCTATGCTTCCGGCGCACTTGGCACAAAGCGCGATCTCTTGGGCTCAATTCGCTGCACTGCTACGTGCGCACCGGCGTCATGCAATCATGATTGCCGTGGTGCTGCTGGTCGCGACCATAGTGACGGTAAAGCTGCTGCCAAAGAGTTATACCGCCGAAGCTACCGTGCTGGTCAATTTCGAGACCAACGAGGACACGCGGCAGGCCCCGGCGGAACTGTTCGCCAGCTATTTGCTGACACAGGTAGACTTGCTGCAAAGTCGCGGTGTCCTGCTGAGCGTCATCGATCGCCTGGGACTGACCAAGGATCCCGAGTTCTACGAGGGCTTCAAGAGCGACGGCGTCTCCAGCCTGAAGGATTGGGTGGAAAAGCAGGTGCGCTCGGACCTGACAGTGGAACAGGGCAAGGGCACACAACTGCTGCGTGTCGCGTTCACCTCCCGCGATCGCAACAAAGCCGCACAGATTGCCAATGCCATCGTCGAGGCCTACCAGGCGACGCAATCGGGCCACGAAAGCGATCCAGGCAGCGAGCGCGCGCTGCAGTACAACGAGCAGTTGACCGACCTGAAAAACAAGGTCAGCGCGGCCCAACAGCGCATGGCCGAATTTCGCCAACGCACCGGCATCACCGACATCAACTCCCAGACGGACGTCGAGACCCAGGCCCTCGCCGCCCTCGAGCAGCAGCTGCTGGTGGCCGAGAATGCGCGCCGCACCGCGGAATCCACCAACAACGGCAACGAGGGATCGAGCAATCAGGTCATGGCATCGCAGCTCGTTCAGAACCTGAAGGCTCAGATTTCGACGCTGCAGGGGCAATTGGCAGAGTTGAGCGCCACGCTGGGACCGCAGCACCCGAAGGTATTGGAGTTGCAGTCGCAGATCGCCTCCAGCCGCCGCGCACTCGAGCACGAGATCGAGACCTTCTCGCAAAACAGCTCCGCGCAGGTCACGAACTCCGCGCAGCTCGAGGCCAAGCTGCGCCGAGCCGTCGATGACCAGCGTGCAAAACTCGTGAGTATTCGGCAGCTGCAGGACCAGGGTCAAAAATTGGAGCTCGAGCTCGAGTCGGCGCAGACTGTCTATAAGCGCGCGCTCGACAGCTACGACAAATCCATCTTTGCCTCCGCCAGCCTGGTTGGCCGAGCGTCCCCGCCACTGCAGGCCAGCAAGCCCAACAAGGCTTTGCTGGCCGTGATCGGCGCGTTCCTGGCCATCGCACTGGGCGTCGGGCTGCCCATCGGCTACGAACTGCTGTTCGACCGCCGGCTGCATTGTCGCGACGACGTCGAGCGGGACTTCGGACTGCCGGTACTCGCCGAGTTTGACGCCCTCCCTCTAGCATCGAGATTCACATGAATTCTGACCGCGCCGAGCAGACCGCCGAACGGCCGAGGTGGGAGATCAGCGACAAGCTGCGCGATGAACTCATCCGCTTCGTGCCACTGTCGCAGCCCGATGTTGGCCGCATCATCGAAAGCATGCGGGCCACGAATCTGAGCTTCTGCGACGCCGCTCTGCAGCTCAAGTTACTGACGGACGAAGACATTCAGCAGGTTTCGAGTCTGCTGCGTGAACACCGCAACAACGACGGTCAAAGCGGGATGATCGAGACGGCCATCCGACGCGCCTCCGAGCGCCGGGATGTGGTGGTCCGTCAAGGCAGGGCCAGTATCGGCGCTCAGCTGCGCCACGTCATGGACACCGCCGACCCACGCAACGAGAAGATTCGCGCTCTGCGCACTGAATTGATGCTGTTGAGCGATTCGGCTCAACGCGGCGCCGTGCTCGCGCTGGTCAGCCCCGGCCGTGGGGATGGCCGCTCCCAGCTTTGCGCCGAACTGGCGCTCTCGTTTGCGCAACTCGGTCGACGCACGCTGCTGATCGACGCCGATCTGCGTCATCCGCACCAGCACGTGCTGTTCAATGCCGAAAATCTTTGGGGCCTGTCTCAGAGCTTGGCGAACGGCGAGTCTCTCTACCTCAATGGTGTCGAGGACGTGCCCGGAATGTCACTGCTGACCTCCGGAACGGTACTGCCCAATCCACTCGAACTGGTCGCGCATCGCCGCTTTCAAAGGATGGTCACCGAGATGCGACGCCAGTACGAGTTCGTCGTCATCGACACGCCAGCCGTGACCCCCTACGCCGACGCGTTGCAGATCGTCAATGTGACCCAGCATGCGCTGGTGGTGAGCCGCGCCAACTCCACCTCCTTCGCCAGCATGACGGATATGTTGCGCCGGCTGGCGGTCACCAACACGAAGATTTTGGGGGCGGTAATCAATAATTTCTGATTCGCGGCAATCCTCGGTAACCCCGATTCGCGATCATGGCCGCCCTGCTGCTTCTGAAGCTGCTGATGTTGGCGCTGGCAGTGCCCGCCGGGATCGGCTGTCTTTACCTGCTGCAGCAGACGCTGCTGTCCTGGCCGCTGCCCCCGCCGGCCCGCTCCAGGCGGGAGCTGCAGTTCGACCTCATCGTGCCGGCCCACAATGAGGCCGGAGTCATCGCTCGCACGGTCGCCAACCTCAAGCGGATCGACTGGCCGGCCGATCGGTTCCGCATCCTGGTAGTGGCGGACAATTGCACCGACGATACGGCCGCTATTGCGCGTGCCGCCGGCGCCACCGTCATTGAACGCCAGAATGACACGCTGCGCGGCAAGGGTTACGCGCTGCAATACGCGTTTGCTCACAGCTTGCGCGAATGCCGTGCCGGGGCGATCGCCGTCGTCGATGCGGATGCCGAAGTTTCCACGAATCTGCTGGAGGCGTTTGCTTCGCGCCTCGAGCGCGGCGCACAGGCGATCCAGGTGCACTATGGCGTGCTCGATCCAGATGGTTCCTGGCGTACCCGGCTGCTGGCAATCGCCATGGCCGCCTATCACATCGTGCGGTCGCGGGCGCGCGAGCGCCAGCACGTTTCGAGCGGCATACGCGGCAACGGTTGGTGTGTCACGCGCGAGCTGCTGCAGCAGACTCCCTACAGCTCGTTTTCGCTGGCCGAAGACATCGAATACGGCATCGCTCTGGGCCTGGCCGGACACCGCGTCTGGTACGCAGGCGAAGCCGAAGCCGCGCAACACATGACCGCCGATCCGCTGGTGGCGCGCAAGCAGCGCCAGCGCTGGGAATTCGGCCGATTCCGCCTGATTCGCAGCAGTACCCTGCCGTTGCTGCGCGCCGCGCTCACGCGCCCAAGTGGCGTGTGCCTCGACCTGGCATTGGATCTCATCGTGCTGCCGATCACCTACGTAGCCCTCAACGTCGGCGCCCTGCTGCTGCTGGCACTGCTGGCGAACTGGCTGTGGCCTGGATTTCGCGGCTGGGTGGAGTTCTCGCTTGGCTGCGTAGCGGCAATCGCGCTCTATGTTGCGCGCGGATGGAGCCTGAGCGGCACCGGGCTGCGCGGGTTACTGGACCTGATCGGCGCGCCGATTTTCATCATTTGGAAGGTGATGTTGATGCTGACCAGCCGGCCGCAGGCCGAGTGGGTTCGCACCGAGCGCAAGCAGCACCCCTGACGCTTCAGCTAGGCACAGTGGGCGGCGAGGCGCCGCGCGCAAGTTCGCGCATGTGGACGTGGAGCAGCCACGCCAATCCAACCAGGTTGATGACCTCGCCGACTACCTGACCTATCAGCGTGGCTGCGGCTCCCCACCAGCTGATGCCCACCCACATGAGACTCAACGACACGATCGCGCTCGCTCCCATGAGCCAGGCCATCGACTTGACGCGATACATGGCGAATAGTGCAGCCTGCAGTACTTCCCGCAGCAGAAAGATGACCGCGACAACAGCCCACAGGATCAGCAGGCGATCCTGATCGGCGATGGATTTGCGCATCATATCGGTGATCAGCCAGTGGCGCAGAGGCCACATGACCGCAAAATAAGCCAGATCACCCAGCAGCACCGCGACCGTCAGCAAAGCTAGCTTGCGCAACATGGCGGGGGCACCCGAGGTGGCGAGCCAATTGGCCGTCACCGGCGTGAGCAGCATGTTGAACCCGAGCGTGAACACGAATACCGGCATCAATACCAGCCGCGTGGCATTCACCGCAGTCACGGCCGTAAGGTCCAGCCGCGTGGCGAGCACGTAGTTGTAGCTCTGCGCAAACAACCAGTAGGTCACGGCGCCGACCGATGCCCACAGGCCCAGTGGCCGCATCTCGCGCCAGAATGGCCTGGCGGCGGACGCCTCCCAGCGCAAACCGGGATCCGTGCGTCGCCGGGCAGCCAGTTCCCCGGCCCGGGACGCCAGAATCATGGCGCAGATGGCGCAGGGTCCGGCGGCGTAGTGGATCCGGCTGACCACAGCCACTCCGAGAGCCATCACCACCGCATAGACGACATCTGCCTGCAGCACGTCGGCGGGGCGCTGGTAGATCAGCAGCAGGCTGCGGATCCAGCCGCGCTCGAGCGCCGACCAGCTGGCAACGATGGTCGCCGCGGTGGCGGCCGCGATCATGCCGGTACAGACGTGCAGCAGGAAACCGATCGCAGGCAGCGCCAGCAGAGCGACCGCGATGCGACGCAGGAAGCGCTTCTGGCTTGCGCCCAGGGAGCCCAGCATCAACTGCCTCTGCGCCAGATCCTTCTTGGGCGCGGTAGCTCCGGCGGGCCCGGACATCCAGGCGCCCTGGGCGCTCTGGAACAGCAGGATGGTCGAATTGGCCAGAACGAACTGACCGTAAGCCTCGTCGTCAGTGAAGCGGATCAGCACGAACCCGGCGAGGAAACTGACCGCGGACAGCAAGACCTGGTCCAGTACCCCGGACCCAAAAAAATGTACCGCGCGACGGATGCGGCCCGCTGCGCCCGAACTCATCGACGCCGGCCGGAAAATCTCTTGTACTGATCGGGCGCACGCAGCATGCGCTCAGTATAACAATCCGCCGTCGCTGACAATTGCGCGGCTGCGCACAGTCCCGATGACTCGGGCCACTGGCCGCCGCGGTCGCAACTGCGCGCACCGCAGCGCCTGACGCCTTCAGGCGCTGCGAATGAAGCGGGCCACCTGTTCCGAATGATCCACCGGCCTATAGGCTGGCAGCAGCTGCCACTCGGGGCACATTACCGGCATCTGCGCAGTATCGACGCCGAGCCAGCGGTCCGGCGCAATGACCTGCTTGTCGGCAACTTGGTTGAGCCACGCGCCCCACCAGGAGAAGGTGCTGTTGGCGATGATGTGATGGCGGCAAAGCGCCATCAGCCGCATGCACTCGTGGGCAACATTCGCGTCATTGCAGTCCACCACGGTCATACGCGAATTGCCACGAGCCCAATAGCGCGCGAAGGGAATGTCATCCGAAAAGATGAAGAAACTGGAATCGCCGAACATATCCATCATGTGCTCGAGGGCACGCTCGTAATACGACATCGGCAGCAGCCCATTGGGGCCGAAGGTCGACATGTAATCGCCATGACGCAGGTGGATCGATACCGGTCGCCGCGCCGCTCGGATCCGATCGGCGTACTGCTGGCTCCTGCCCTGCAGGGGCTGCAGCAGCACCAGGTCGCGCCGCAGGGAAGCCTCGACATGACGAACCAGTGCGTACTCCTGATAATAGCCCGACAGGTAGATCAAGCGAGCGCGCGGATCGACGTCGAAGTCGAACATATCCGAGACGTCGTTCGGGTCCTGACGCAGCAACTGTATGCCCATGGTGCTGCGCACGATCTGGCTCGGCAGACGAAAGCGCGGCTTGACTGACACCACCAGGCGGTCGAGCGAAGTCATCGACCCGATGTGCTCGCGAATGCCGAAGTGCTGCAGCAGCAACGGCCGGTACGATTCCGGCTGGGAAGGCCGAGGCGCCGCATGCACCAGCCGCAGCGAGGCGCCGAGCCTGCGGGCCAGCGACCGCCCGGCCGCATATTGAAACAGTTGGTTTCCCAAACCGTTGAACAGTTGAACTATGACCTGCTGCATCTTGTGTGACTCCGCGCGATTTGGAAAGCTGCCGTCCCAGGCGAGTCTGTATCGGTGTCCGGACGATCCGGCCGCACCGTCCGAGGTTCATCTGGGGAGCCTGCGCCGAGACTATCGCCAGCGCCGCGGGTCGGCAGCCATAGGAGTATGGTCCCACAGCCTGTAGGCATATGCCGGCGGGTGTTTCCAATCAGCGACAGTTGAGCTGCCGTCAGCCGGATTTGGACAATATCAGAGAGGCGAGCAGCCGATACTGAACTTCGAGGCTGGCGCCATTGGCGGCCACCATTGCGGCTATCAGCTCGCGCGCCCTCGGGGCCTGGGCCTCCAGGTGCAGGAACTGCTCGAACAACCGTTCGGTGTCCACGGAATTGATCGACTGGCAGTAATCCGCCAGACCGGCGGAGGCCATCAATGCTTCGTGCTTGGCCTCGTAGGACAGTGAAATCGCCGGCCTGCCCAGATATAGGCCCAGCAGCACGTTGTGGTAGCGGCTGGCGATGACGAAGTCGACGCCGGCCAGCTGCACCATCACACTTTCGAATGACGATGCCGGATCATCGACGTACATGCATGGCTCGCCCGACAAGGCCTTGCGGCGCTCGAGCTCGGCCCTCAGATCGAGCCGCACGGCATCGTCGTACAGGAAATCCCCGATGACGACGCGCACCGGGTGTCCGCGGCCGATCAGCCAGACCACCAGGGCACAGAGCCGATCCAGGTAGTCGCGATACAGCTGGGCGCTGGCATCGTCGGCCTGGCCGCGACCACGGTAGTTGTAAACGCCGATCGCCACGCGGGTCCGCGCCGGCGGCGGCTCCGCCAGGCGTACCTGCGCTGCCGGCGGTATCGCCAGGCTGAAGGCCAGATCCGGACGTACCGGGTCTCGACCACTCTGGAATCCGCAGCGCGCCAGCAGCTCGGCCGAATTCCGGTCGCGATAGCTGCGATAGTGCGCCTGCCTGAGCGCCCAGCGAATCAGCCGGTGAGAGGCCGATCGCGAAATCGACTCGGCGCCGACGCTGACGAAGCAAACTTTTGCGCCGCGCAACCTCGCGACCACCGACCACTTCAGCAGCTCGTACGGCAGGCCGAGAACCCCCTCGTCCTCGTCGCTAAGAATGCCGGAGCCGGTAATGAGCAATGCATCTAGCTGGCGGGAGTATCGCCAGGCGCGCAACCATTCGCGCGCTTCCAGCCACAGCAGCCGCAGCATGCGTAGCGGCTTCGGATAACTTCGCTTTGCGGAGGGATCTGCACGCGCGCTGATCAGCGTGCCGTCGATACCGTGGCGCGCAGCGACATCTGCCGGACCACGGCAGATGCACACCATCTGCACCTCCGGCAGCCGCGAGCGCAGATTGGCAATGCATGCCGCCAATGTGCATTCATTGCCGAGATTGAGTGCGCCGAAATTGCCCCAGAACGCTATCCGCATTCCGTCAAACCCGTTGCGCGGCCGCGCGACGCCAGCACTTTATGTTCGCCTCAGTTGCGACGCGCGCGGTCATACGGGCGCGGACGGCAAAGTCTACACGACTCGGGTATCCATATATCGGCAACGCGTCCATTTTGGCGTGCCGCCATAGATCGCATTTCGGCGCGTCAAATTCGAGATCAACTTGCCAACCCCCTTGCGAATGGCATACTAATCGCTGCCAAACATCCGCCAATCAATTCATACCAAAGAGAATTTATCGATGAGCACTCCAGCCAGCGGATCTCGTATTCCTGTGCGCCTGGGCCTTGGCACGTCGGGAATGGGTGAGGTAGCCGAGCATCAGGACCAGGAAACGGCCGCAGTCAAATTCGCGCTCGATCTCGGCTACCGGCTCATCGACACAGCCGAGGATTACGGCAAGGGTCAGGCCGAGCGATTGGTCGGCGACGCATTGCGTGCGTTCGGTCCCCAGCGGCGCGCCGAAATCTTCATCATGAGCAAGGTGTATCCGGAAAATGCGTCGCGTGCCGGCACCGTCAAGGCTTGCGAGGCTTCGATCGAGCGTCTGGGTTGCGAGTACATCGACCTGTACCTGCTGCACTGGCGCGGGCCGCACCCGTTCACCGAAACCCTGCAGGCCTTCGACGAGCTCAGCAAGCGCAAGCTGGTGCGCGGCTTCGGCGTCAGTAACTTCGACGTCGACGACCTGGTCGAATGGCGCCAGGCGGAAAAGCGGCTTGGTATCTTCCCCGGCGCCAGCGCCAACGAAATTTCCTACCGACTCAACCGCCGCGGCATCGAATACGGGCAGCTCGACTGGCACCGCTCGCACGGCCTGCAGACCATCGGCTACGGCCCGCTCGGGCAGGGAGACCTGCCGCAGCACCCGGCCGTGCGCCAGGTGGCCGTAAAGCGCGGCATAACGCCCGGCCAGGTGGCGCTTGCCTGGTGTCTGCGTATTCCGGACATCATCACGATCCCTAAATCGGTCAAGACGGATCGTATCCGGGAAAACTTCGAGGCTTTGAAGGTAACGCTGACGCCGGACGATCTGCAGCAGTTGCACCAAGCCTTCCCGCTCAAGCACCGCTGGCTCAAAGCCAACCCACTGCTGCGGCTTGCACGATCGACGGCCCGCAAGATCGTGCGGCGCATGAAGCCCCCTGCTTCGCGCACTGCCAAACCGGGAGCACCGAGCGATCACGGCTGAGCGGCCGTTTACCGCTCCGCCTGACCGCTCATGATCCTTGAGGTGCCCTTCCCCCGGACGGGCGAGCGTGGCGCTACAGCGGCGGCCTGATACTTTTGATCCACCAGTATCCTGGCCATGCCGAAAGACATCGTCGTCATGACGACGAACGGAATGGAGCTTGATTGAAGCCACATTGATTGGGTGGAATTTTCGATGAGCTGTTGAAAAAGCAGAGCGATGCCAAGCAGCGCCAGCGGTTCGCGCTTACGCAACATTATGGATTGCTGGAAGTACACCCAGACATACCCAACCAAACATCCAAAACCCACAAAACCCAGGTCATTGATGAGGTCTAGGTAGCCGTTATGGCCCTCCGGCGGGTAACCTAATCCCAACACGACAAAAATATATGACGGTGAGGTAGGCACGGGTCCGATCCAATATGCGCCGTAACCTGTACCCAGGATCGGGTGAAGCGCAATATGCTGGCGAAGGTACTCCCAGAGTATCGCGCGGCCCGAGAATGTCGTGTCTTTGCCAAACGACTCGGTTAGCGCGCCGAGCAGAACATCCACGCCGGGAATGATATTCAGCACGACCATCGAATAGAGAACCATGATGCCCAGCAATACGGCGATCAAATATGGCGCCACACGCGATGTTCTGATCTTTTCGCGCAACAACACCACCTGCAATGGAGCGACCAACACCGTCGCAAGCAGAGCGGTCGAGCTGCGGGAAAGTAACACGCACGCAACCGAAATGCCGGCACCCGCAAGAAAGCGCCAGATTTTCACTTCATCTGTGAGCCAGGCATGCACCCACAGAATTACCGCGACACTCGCCGCCTGGCCAAATGTGTTCTTGGAGGTGAATATCCCGCGCCAGGCATTCTCCAGCGAGACGGTATCACCGACTTCCTTCGTGATATCGGGTAACAGCGGACCGACGATCAACGAGACGAGCAGGAATAGCGTCAAGGTAGGACGTATGACCTGTTCGAGCCGTTTGGGATGCCAGTTGGTCAGTACGAAACTCCAGCTGACGATGCAGATCGTCATGATTGCGGCCAACCGGAGAACCGTTGCCGATGGTGTGATCGACCATGTAATGCTCAACCCCACCAGAGCGACGAATGCCAGCAGGAAGACGTTGACCTTGCTGATAACCTGACGCGCGAGCGCAGACCGCCAGATGATTACGCCAAATCCCGCGATTAGCAGCGCGTATTTCAGCAGACGATAAAATGGATTCGGCCCTGCGGCCGCCTCCTCGGCATACGTCAGCGGGGGGCGCAACTCCAATACGTTTTCCGGCACGCACATGTACAGGAACAACGCGAACATCATGGCGGTAGAAAGCCAGCCATGCTTGACATCCGTCACCCATCTCACGGCTGGAGCGCCGCGACGCGACGCGGTCGAAGCAATCGCCGCGGACGGATGGAGCCGCTTACGCAGTCGTCCGCCAAATCTCGGCGAGTGAGTAGGATTCATGTGGTAGTCCAGATCGAGCAACTACAATCGGAATCTGCAGTCGCCATCACCAGCGGTCTCCTTCAGCAATGTACCAGCAAAACGCGGTTGGACGGCCACAGGAGCAGCGCGGATCAACGCAGCACATATTATCTCCGCCGCCCGGACAGGAGAAAACGCTGCGACCGGAGGCAGACGTAGCGCATACGGTCCGGCACTGGTCGGCAAGGACAGGCTCCTGGAAATTTTGCCCGGCCAGACCATCCGCATCTGTGCGATTCATCACAGAAGTCGGCTAGCCCGCTGCCTTGCGACAACGGTACCGCCTTCGGCCGCTTTTCACCAGGCGGCCAGTGTGACGTGGATCCGCCCGGCGCGGCCAACTCCACGTCGGCCGGTTCAACCATCGATACGTCGCACGCCCTCGAGATCCTGCGTTCAGATCGCCGAAAGAGCTTGACTCAGGCATAATCTGAAGGTCATCTGGTTGGTCGCACTGGCGGCGGCGCGCGACCAACATTCAACGAACCGCAATGCTTGTCGAGCAAAATATCATGGATCGAGGGCAGTTTCTGTCGACGCCCCGCCTCGCGGGTCTTCAGTCGCCGTCGAAGTGCGGCCATGCGATGACGGCTGCGCACACCATCGATCGCCGCAGTTGCCTGCGTGTCCTGATCGGTTTGCTTGGCGTGCTGTCCTTGGGTCCCGGGCGGGACTCGCTTCCCACGGCCAAACTGGATAGCTGGCTGAAACGGATTGACCCGGCTCGCCTCGGCGACCGCGTGGCGCTGAGCCGCCTTGGCGCTATCTATCTCGCCTCGCACCCCGAGGAACAGGGATCCGAGCGACTGTCCCGGCTGCTCCTCAGGGACAGTGCAGACCCGGTCGAGATTGGGTTGATCGAGAGCATAGCGCGGGACTGGTTGAAGCACGATGTCACGCAAGTAGAAGGTTGGGTACTGTCGCGAACCGAAGCGCGCATCTGCGCCGCTGTACATTTGATGGCGGTAGACCGGGGTGATTGAGGATCTGCGCAAGCTCCCGCCGGACTCGACGATTACTGCGGATGTCTGCTTGATCGGCGCTGGTGCAGCAGGCATCACCATCGCCCGGGAATTGGCTGGCAGCGCATTACGCGTTTGCCTGGTGGAGGGCGGCGGAACCCAATACGAATACCAGGAATCCCAGGAACTGTATGCCGGCGACAGCGTCGGAGCGCCAGTAGGACTGGTAGCGGGTCGCCTACGCTTCCTTGGCGGCACGACGAATCATTGGTCCGGCCGCTGCGCCCCCCTGGATGAGCTTGATTTTCAGCGCCGCGACTGGATTCCCTACAGTGGTTGGCCAATTGATCGATCCGAGCTCGATCCCTACTACGCGCGCGCATGCAAGGTAGCCGGCTTTCCGTCGCCCTGGCTGTCGGATCCGGAAACACTTGCATCCCTGGACATCAGCCTGCCGTCGATCAATGAGGAATGGCTGAGGCCATTTCTCTGGCACTTCACTCCGCGCACCAAGAACACCCCGGCCTGGAGCTTTGGCATTGCCTATGAGCAACTGCTGCAGGATTCGAGCAATATTCGAACGCTGTTGCACGCCAATTTCGCGGCATTCACAACCGGCGATGATCGAACCCGGGTAAAGGGCCTGACGGTCCGCTCTCTGAACGGAAACTCCGCCAGGATCAGTGCGACTAAATTCGTTCTCTGTTGCGGCGGAATTGAGAATGCTCGCCTGCTATTGCTCGCCGCCGAGGCCAACGCCGGAGGATTCGGTAACGACAAGGATCTGGTCGGACGGTTCTTCCTGCAGCACCCGCGCGGTCCGGCCGGGTTGATCGTCAGTTCCGAGTTGATGTCGCGAACCCAAGGGCAATTCAACTCCTTTCTCGGTCGCGACGGCCTCGTGGTGGAGGTCGGGTTGGCCTTGGCCCCGGAGCTGCAACAGAAGGAGCGTCTGCTCAACTGCAGCGGTGTACTTCGCTATCAGGGGGATCCGGATTCGGGCCTGGCGGTGGCGCAGGACATCTGGCGCTCGTTGCAAAGTGGCCGTTGGCCGCCTGGGATCGGCGAGAAGGTGGGGCGTGTCGCCGGCGACTTCGGCGCCGTTGCTCAAGCACTGGAGCATCGCCTGGAAGGCGGGCGCTCGATGGGCCTGGAAGGGGCGAAGGGAGTTCCATCGCGATCGGCTATTCTGCTGCTGGATCTGGAGCAAGCCCCCGACCCGGAAAGCCGCATATCACTTGCACCCGAACGCGACGCCTTGGGGCTGCGCCGGGTTCAGGCGAATTGGCGACTGGGCGAGCTGGAACGTCGGACTGCAACCCGGTTCGCCAGTTATGTGGGCGCTGAATTCGCGCGCCTGGGCATTGGCCGCTGCCGGCTTGACCCCTGGCTGCGGGACGATCACATTCCGCTCACGGACGCACTGGCGGAAACGTCCCATTACATTGGCACCACTCGAATGGCCGATGATCCGAGCGAAGGTGTGACCGATCGTAACTGCGCAGTGCATGGGATGGCGAACCTGTTCGTAGCCGGCAGCTCCGTATTTCCCACCGCCGGCCAGGCGAACCCGACGCTGACGATTGTGGCGCTCGCCCTGCGGCTTGCCGATCACCTCAGAAAGTAGACCTCAATTGCGCTACAGGCGATGCGCGTCAGCTACGGAGCTACACGCCCGAAGAACTGGTGAACGGCCAACGGCACCAGATACCAGAGCACCATTCCCAACGCCCCGGTAGCCACGGCATATGCCCAGGTCAACCCGGCGGCGTTTGGGCGAAAGCGGCGAACCAGCCGGAAGATCGGCCACAACAGCGCCATGCTCACCAGGCCGAAACCCAGAACAATGAGCACCCATCCAACGAAAGCCGTCATAGTGAATTGCCAACCGCAAATTCCTTTGCGGCATTCTCCTGCACTTCAGTGGCGTGATCCAGCGGCCTGCGTCGCTAAGCGTTCGGGGCCCCATCCCCGCGCTCGGCTATAAGCTCCGAAATCAGGTAACGCGGCCGGCGCTTGGACTCGACGTAGCCCTTGGCGACGTATTCACCGATGACGCCAAGACATAGTAGTTGCACGCCGCCCAGGAAGTAGATCGGGATGACCGATGAGGCCCAGCCGGGGACGGCCTGGCTGGTAAAGAGCCGGATCCAGAACACCCACCCCGCCATGCCGAGCGAGATCACGAACACGATCATGCCCATTAGCGCGACAAAGCGCAGCGGTGCAGCCGAAAACGAGGTAATGCCCTCGATTGCGAGATGCAGCATCTTGGTCAGGTTGTACTTCGATTCCCCGGCCATTCTGCCCTTACGGTCGTAATAGACGCTGCTGCTCCTGAATCCGATGAGCGGCACGATGCCCCGAAGGAACAGATTGACCTCGGTGTATTCCTGCAGCGCATTGATGGCCCTGCGGCCCATGAGGCGATAATCGGCATGATTGTGCACGATGCGGACGCCGAATTTCTGCAGCAGCCCGTAATACAGCAAGGCGGTCTGACGCTTGAATACAGTGTCGGTGGTGCGCTGCTTGCGCACTCCGTAGACGATTTGATCGCCGGCGCGAAATTTCCGCACCATTTCCGGTATCACCGAGATGTCATCCTGCAGATCCGCATCAATCGTGATGACGGCATCGCCCTTGGCCGTGAAAAGGCCGGCCAGCACCGCCGCCTGATGCCCGAAATTGCGCGACAGGCGAATGCCAGCCACGCGGGAGTCCGTGCGGCAAAGGTTGTCGATCAGCTCCCAGGTGGCATCCTGGCTGCCGTCGTCGACGTAATAGATCCGGCTCTGCGCCGACACCAGCTGCGAGTCGCACATCGACTGCATCAGCGCGCCGAGTTGGCGATGAGTGTCCGGCAGCGCCGCCTCCTCGTTGTAACACGGCACGACAATATCCAGCACGACATTCGAACCAGGTGATCCGCTCATGGCTGCTCGCTAAAACGTCCAGCGAAGATTGGCTACGAAATTCCACCCCAGGGTCAGGCACGTGGCGATGACCTGGGCGAGCAGGTAGTGCAGGCCGAGAACCGCCGTGCCGACAAATGTGACGGCGGCGTTGAGAGCCACGCCGCAGAGCGCGATGACAACGAAGCGCGGCATCGATCGCCGGTGCTCGGCGGTCGACTTGAAGGTAAAGGAATAGTTCAGAAGATAGTTGACCAGGCTGCTGGCGACGTAACCAATGGTGGAGGCCGCCGTGGGCGATAAGTGTACTTCCTCCACGAACAGGATCAGCAGCGCGTACTGCAGGATCGTGCAGAGGCCTCCGACCAGCAGGAAGCGGCCGAATTTATGCACCAGAGGCAGCGGCCCGGCACCGGTCGGCAATAGCTGCACCCTGTCGGATTGGGTCATGGGCGCCTGGTAAAATACGGAGCTGTACAGATCATACAATCCCGGCGCCCGATGCCAATGCGCGCCGCTTTGAAAAAAGGCGCTCGCCGAGCCTGGCGAGGGGAATTGCCGCGAACAAGGCCAGGATCGGTACCATGGGCACGCTATAGCGGGCCTGGGCATGGATCGGCGCGTAGACCGCCTCCGAATAGACCACGAACAGCAGCAGACATGCCAGTAGCGCAGGATCTGCCCGCCGGAATCCCAGCGCGAGTCCGACCAGCCCCAGGACCAGGTACGGCAGCTGCACGGCCACGTTCAGCAGAGTCGAGGTTTTGGTCTTGCCGGCAAACCAGAAACTGACCAGATTCTCTGCCGCGCATTTGGCGAATGTCGCAGGTGAGTGCCGGTACTGCTCGGTCACGCGGCGGCTTAGCTCGGCATTGAAGCTGACCTCGTCGTGCGGGTCGTAAAAGTACTGGTAATAGTCTCCGGTGAAGCGGTAGCCGAGCTGCGAAGCCAGCTCTCGTCTGACCTTCGCCGCTTCGACATCGCGTTGGTGAAATCCCTTCTCGCCATCAGCGTGCGTGCAAATGTAGTTTCCGACCTGAAGTGCCACACCTCCTACGCTCGCGGTGGGTATGAATTTGCCAACCAGCTCGTAGTTGCGGACGATCCACGGCGTCAACACCAGGAAGGCAACGATCATCGTGGCGGCGATCCGGGCCAACGACTGCCAGAGGGAACGCCAGCTGCGCTGCCTGCCCCAATGATAGAGAAGCAGGAACGGAGGGAACAGCAGCGCCGTGCTGCGAACGCAGCTGGTCAGTCCAAGTATCAGGCCGGCAAACATATAATCGCACACCCGCTCGGTATGCAGTGCGCGGCGCAGTGCCAGAAAGAAGCACAGCAGCATGAATATGAATGGGATCTCCACGCCGCTGCGCAACTCCGCCACGGCCACACCCGGGTGCAACATGAACAACAAGGCTGCGAGCTGCGGCGCCCAGGGTAACGGCGAGATCGAGCGCCCGAGATTGCTGATCAATAGCGCCGAGCCGGAGCTCAACACCAGGTTCGCCACGATTGGGGCAGTCAGCCCGGCGCCGAACAGCCATTCCAGCAGCGCCAGAAAATACGGGTAACCTGGCTCTCGCATTAGCGTCAGAGCCGTATCCGGCGAGAATCGGTAGCCAAAACCTCGGCGGATGTTGTCGGCGATGACGTCGTAATTGTCGGCTGGACCGATGCCCCACAGCGGTCCGAGCTGCTGGCTGTAAGCGGGAATGACCAGCAGATAGACCACCAGCTTGAGGACGAAGACGATGGCAATCGCTATCAGCAGCTTGCGCTGAGCTGCTTCACCCCCTGGTCGACTGGTCAAGGGTTCAATGGTCAAGGCCGCCTCCTCTGGTCGATGCGCAGCCAAGCGCGCATCGCGGCCGCCATTCTGCCGGCGTACTGCTACACCAGCTTCACTTGCCCCGCCTGATTTCACCAGAAAACCGGCTCACCTGCCAGAATGGGGTCACACATTGGAGCTAGTGCCGGTGGATGTTGCGGCCGGGCGCAATTCGAATCGGATCCGCGGCAGCAGGTGCAAAATGCGCGGGCCACGCACCAGGTAGCGCCGCGCCATCCGACCGGGATTCTGCAGCAATCGGTACAGCCATTCGAGGCTCAGCGACTGCATCCAGCGCGGGGCCCGGCGCTCGATACCCGTCAGAAAATTGACTGATCCGCCGACACAGAGCGCCAGACCAAGTGCGGCACCACGCACCTTCAGCGCGTATGCCAACAACTCCTGCTGCGGCGCGCCGACCGCGAGTAAACAGAAGCGGAATGGACTTTGCTGCTCGATGAATCGTAGCGTGGCATCCACGGCCGCAGGGTCGCGGATGAAGCCCATGGGCGGCTGGTAGTGCCGCAGATTCCGCAGGCCGTACAGCTGCGCCAGCTGCTGTGCCTGCTGCGCATTGCCGCCGATCAGGACCAGAACGTCGTTCGCCCCGACACGGGGCAGCAGCGCCGCCACCAGATCGCTTCCCGGGCACACCGGCAGACGCATGCCGCGTGTCAGCCGCACGAGCCGAGCCATGAGCCGGCTGTCGAGCAGCACGAAACCCGCCTGCGCGTACACGTTGCGGTATTCCGCATCGTCCCAAAAGCGAATCACATGGTCGACGTTTGGTGTCACCACGTAGTCGAACGACTTGCAGCCGTAGCCTGTGGCGACCGACACAAAATCATTCGTGCCATAGTCATCCAAACGAAGAGTCAGCGACCCGTGCACTGCCCGAAACCCCAAATGCTATAGAATCCATAACGCTATCATGATTATGGATGCCGACAATGTGTCTGAGCCCGCAGCGCTTAGTGCGGATGTCTGCATCGTCGGCGCCGGCGCGGCCGGCATCAGCCTGGCGTTGCAGTTCATAGGCACAAAGGTTGAAGTGCTGCTGCTCGAATCCGGCGGTCTCGGGCCGGAAGTGGCTACACAGGCCCTCTACGAAGGGCAGGTCGTCGATGAGCGGCTGCACAGTCCGCCGGACCGATATCGTCAGCGTCGCTTCGGCGGCACCACCACGATCTGGGGCGGCCGCTGCATGCCGTTTGACCCGATCGACTTCGAGCCGCGAGACTACGTTGCCCACAGCGGCTGGCCTATCAGCTATGCGGACCTGCTGCCGTTCTACCCCGAAGCCAACCGGCTGTGCGAGGCTGGCGATTTCTGCTACGCGGCCGGGGATTGTCTGGGAGAGCGCGCGCAGCCGATGATCGCCGGATTCCAAAGCGACTCCTTCAGCAGTGACACGCTCGAGCGCTTCAGCTGTCCTACCGACTTCGGTGCTCGCTATGGTCATCGGCTGCGTGCCGCCGGCAATATCCAGGTGGTGTTGCACGCCAATGTCTGCGCCGTCAACCTGCGCCCAAGCGGTGATTGCGTCCAGGGCGTTGAGGTGCGCACATTGCGCGGCCGGCTGCTGCGAGTGCGGGCGTCTCATTTCGTGCTCGCTGCCGGTGGACTCGAGGTGACGCGACTGCTGCTCGCCAGCAGCGATGTGCAGGCTAATGGAATCGGCAACCGGCACGATGTGCTCGGCCGCTACTACATGTGCCACCTGGCAGGAACGATCGGCGCGCTGCAGGTGCGTCTGCCTGCCGGCGCGGTACATCATGGCTATGAGATCTCCGACGAGGGTGTTTATTGCCGTCGGCGCCTGGCGCTGCGGGCAGCGGCGCAGCGCTCACACCGCATCGGCAACTTCGTGGCACGGCTGCATCATCCGCGCATCGCCGATGCCGCGCACCGCAACGGCGTGCTGTCGTTGCTCTATCTCGCCCGGCCGCTGATCCCCTATGAATACCGTAAGCGTCTGCACGACGACGATGACACGGCTCGCCTGCGCTGGTTAGGCCACGTGCGCAACATGCTGGTCGAACCGTTTGCGGCTGTGGCCTTCGCCTGGCATATGCTGCGAGATCGGAAACTGGCTGAGCGCAAATTCCCTTCGATCATCGTCCGCTCGCGTGCCAATCTCTATAGCCTGGATTTCCACGCAGAGCAGCAGCCCAACGCTGCCAGTCGCATGACGCTGGACGACTCCCGGGATGCACTGGGCGTGCCGCGTTTGCGGGTCGACTGGCGCTACACGGCTGCCGACGTCGATACGGTCCGTCGCGCCATCGCGCTGCTTGCGCGTGATTTTGCCGACAGCGGGGTCGGCAATTTCGATTACTCTCCAGATGCGGTCGAGACGGAGATGGTGCGCTATGGTGCCTATGGCGGTCATCACATCGGCACGGCTCGCATGGGCAACGATGTGCGCACCAGCGTGGTCGACCGCAACTGCCGCGTGCATGAGATCGAGAACCTGTTCGTGGCCAGCACCGCAACGTTTGCCACCTCGAGCCAGGCCAACCCGACTCTGACACTGATCGCCTTCTCGCTGCGGCTCGCATCCCATCTGCGCACGCTCCTGTCCAGGGCTCCGACAGCGCTCACCGGCAACGATGCGGCTCAGCCTTCTGCCGGAGCGCGCGCCGGCGCCGGGCGCATACCGGCGTGACCCTGCGCGTTCTCATACTGGGTGCCAATGGCTTCATCGGTTGCCACCTGCTGGAGGCACTGGCGGGCAGCGATTGGGTCACCCCCATCGCAGCCGGGCGGCGCGTAGCCGGTCCCGGCGGCGGCCCCCAATATGTACGTGTCGACGCCACCGATGAGGCACAGCTCAACCGCGCGCTGGCAAATGTCACCGCGGTGATCAACTGTGTCGCCGGCAGCGCCGAAACCATGATCGCCGTGACGCGTGCATTGCTGGCGGCCGCAGGCCGGCAGTCGACGCCGCCCCGGTTGCTGCATATGAGCAGCATGGCGGTCTATGGACCCGCCACGGGGCTCATCACCGAATCCGCGCCCATGCTGGCCACGGACCCGTATGGCCGCGCCAAGGCAGCCTGCGAGACGCTATTGGAAGAATGGCCGTCGGCCGTGGTCTGTCGCCCTGGCATCGTCTATGGGCCGCGCGGCCCGCAGTGGACTGTCCGAATCGCCCGCTGGCTGCGCAGCCGGCGCCTGGGCGATCTGGGGGCGGCAGGCGATGGCATCTGCAACCTGGTGTATGTCGGCGATGTCGTGCACGCGCTGACACAGGCGTTGCGCACTCCCGCGCTCGATGGGCGGGTGTTCAACCTGGCGATGCCCGATCCCCCCACCTGGAACGAATACCTCATCGCCTTCGCACGGGCGCTGCGGGCAGTGCCGGTGGCACGCATCGGCGCTCGCCGGCTCAAGCTGGAAACCAAGCTGCTGGCGCCGCCGCTCAAGATCGCCGAACTGCTGGGCGGCCGCCTCGGGCTGGGCGCGGGCGTCTTGCCGGAAGCGATACCGCCCTCCCTGCTACGGCTTTTTCGGCAGGATATCAGGCTGGATGCCACGCGCGCGCAGCGCTCCCTGCAGCTGCAATGGACGACCCTGGCCGAAGGCCTGACTCAGTCCGTACGCTCGCTGCAGTCTCAACCCTATTGAGCCTGGATCTGGAATGGAGTGGCAGGCCGCTGAACGCCGTGCTGCCATTGCAATGTGAACTTCGCGCCGATCACGGTAG
This sequence comes from Steroidobacteraceae bacterium, assembly GCA_049584935.1. Classification (GTDB taxonomy): domain Bacteria; phylum Pseudomonadota; class Gammaproteobacteria; order Steroidobacterales; family Steroidobacteraceae; genus FEN-1191. The sequence goes on along the minus strand of JBAUYT010000066.1, from coordinate 29,405 downwards.
CATTGAAATTGCCGCCCGCAAAATTGGTCGCGGTCCGGTCCTGGTAGTTCATGTAGGGCTTCAGCGACAGCCACGGCAGCGCCTCGTAGTCGACCGTGAGCGAGACGTAATTCAGTCGGTCGGTACGGTTGCTGCCCGGCGGCGCATCGCCCTGCCCCGGTAGCTGCCGGTAGGTGTAGTTATAGGCAAGCTGGACGCCGATCTTGTAGGTGGCCTGCCAGTTGGCGCCAATGGCGCCGATGCTGTCGATCTCCGAGCCGCTGTTGTAGACGTAGGCGTTGATCTGGCGGCTCAATTCCAGCTCCAGAGTCGTCTTGCCGGTGAGCGCGCGCTTGTAATCGAGGTCGCCCGTGGCGCCCGACAGGTTGTTGATGCCCGCATCCGTTCCGGCGGCATTCGCAGTGCGCTTCGAATAGCCGATCTGGCCGGTGAAGGCCGACTTGCCGGTGACGATGTCGGTCGCCACCAGCCCGACGTTGATCTGGTGGTACGACGGCGCGATGATGGTCGCGATGCCGTTGGTGTTGACGTTGTTCACGCCCTCATAGCTGCCGGTCAGATAGCCGGCGCTGATCCCGGCCGTCACCCCGGCGGTGCCGGTGTACTTCACGGCCCCCTGACCGGAGGTCTCGGTCAGACTCAGGTTCGGTGCGCCGAGCAGCGGCTCCTGATCGTAGCGCGTGTACCCACTGGCCTCAGTGCGCCAATCCGGCGTTACCTGCAGCCCTATCTTTCCCGTTTCCCTCTGCTCGGTCTGCAGGGCCAGCTGCGCCTGAATGAGGTTGTACAGGCTGACCATGCTGCGGATTCTGGTCACCTCGACCAGACCGTCCAGCAAGGGGCCCACCTTCCAGTTCCAGGCGCCATCCAAGGTGTATTCGGAGTGGTTCAGCTCTGTGAAACGGTCGTAGTGGTATTCGGTGCCGAGGATGACGGCACGAAATTGCTGCTGGCTCCAAAGATAGGTGGCATCGAGCTTGCCGCCATAGCCGATCATGGAATCGGACAGGCCCGTAGTCGTGAGCCCGGGAAGTGGAAAGCCGCGCTGCTGATCGAACACGTTGCTGTTGTATTCATACTGGGTATTGGCGGACGTCGTCAGCGCGAGCTGGGCGAAAGCCGAGCCGGGGGCCGCAAGCAGCGCCAGACAGTACAGCCACCAGCGCGGGATCGCACTCCGGGGCAGCAAGCCGCCCGACCACGTCGGCCGAGATTCATGAGGTTTCATCCAGCATCTCCCGCACTGAAATTCCAATACCGGCTCACATCGACTCCGCAGACCTTGGCCGGCGCGGCTATTCTCGCCGATCTGAAGTAATCGTGGATACCGGCCGTTCCGCCGGCTCACCGCCGCCCACCCGCGCCAGTCCCGCGTCACTCTATGGCAATAGACTGCGCTTGGGTACCCGATACCACCGTACCGCCCGAGGTCACCGCGGCAAGCGCGCCGGTATTCGGATCGATCATATATTCGCCGACCGTTCCATCGGTGCGGTTGGCGACGTAGAGGTAGTGGCCAGACGGCTCAATCTTGACATCGGCGGGGCCGTTGCCAGTCGCCAGCGGCAAGCCAACAGCGGTCAGCAGCCCGGTCAGCGGTGCGATGCTGAATTCCGAAATCGTATTGTCGGCCAGGGCCGTCACGTACAGGAAGCGCCCCGTGGGATCGATGGCGACCGCGGTTGGCGCACTGGTGGGACCTGAGCCGACAGGATAGGGCGTCGTCAGCGGCGTCAGGACGCCTGTAACCGCATCGTAAGCGTAACCGGTCACGGTGCCGTTGCCGGCACCGGCGACATAGATATAGCCACCGCCCGGATAAACCGTGACACCCACCGGCGCCGAGCCGGCACCATTGGTGAACGGCGAATTGCTGACGTTACTCAACACCCCCGCAGTGATGCTGTACACGTTGACTGCATCATCATAGCGGTCGGTCGCAAACAGGAACGCTCCGGTTGGATCCGCAGCCATGACCAGTGGATCGTTGCCGGCTGCGACCGGCGATGCGCCATTCAACGCCAGCACTCCGGCCGTAGCGTTGTAGAAATCGACGTAGCCGCTCGCACCCCCCGAGTCGCTGCCTACAAATGCGAAATTCGTCGCGGCCGGGTCGACTACGACCGAGAAACTCAGCACGCCGGAGGTGGAATAACCCGGGGCCGTAACCAATGGCGTCAGCACCCCGGTGGCCGGGGAGACGCTGTAAGTGCTGACATCGGCGGAGTTGAGATTGGCGACGTAGGCAACCTGGCCCACGGGGTCGAGCGCAATCGCCGATGGGTTAAGGTCCGCGGTGACCGGCGCGCCCGAGCTGATCAGATTGCCGTTCGCCGGATTGATCGTGAAGCCTGAGATGTCACCGTTGGCGCCGTCGTATGTATTGGCGACGAATAGCGCCTGGCCGACATTGCGGCAGGTCAGACTGACGCTGGTGATGTTGGCTGTGGTGACGGTGCCATTTCCATTCTGCACGATGCAGTACTGGGCCGGGGTTACCGCCGGCTGCGTTCCGACAGTGACCGCATAGGCGGCGCCACTGGCGATCTTGGTGGCGAACGTGAAGGTGGCATTGCCGGTGATGCCGAGGCTGTCACCCCCATTGTCGAGCAGCGTCAGGCTGGTCGCGCCGGCGTTGAGGCCGGATACATTGACACTGATCGAGTAGGTATTTGTTACGCAATTCACCCCTACGGTTACGTTGGAGACGGTAATGGTGCCCGAACCGTTCGTGACCGTGCAGGTCTGGCTGGGGCTCCCCGGCTGGTGCCCGACTCCGACGTTGTAGCTGCTTCCGCTCGCCAGCGTGAAGCTGAAGGTGTTGCCGTTGAGCGTGATCGGCACGCCGTTGTTCTGCAGGACCAGTCCGGTCCCCAACAGTCCGGCGATGGTGCCGCTGACGGTGAAGGTCTGGATGGTGCTGCAGGTAACGGTGACGCCGGTGACGTCGGCATTTGTGAGAGTGCCCTGCCCGTTTGCCACCACGCAGCTCTGGGTCGGATTGGTCGGTGGCGTTGTCACCATGATGTTGTAGGCGGTTCCACTGGGCAGCGACACGCTGAAGCTGCTGCTGCTGATTGGTATGCTGATGCCGTTGGTCTGCAGCGCCAGGCCGGTGCCGAGCAGGCCGGTGATGGTGCCGCTGACACTGAGGGTATTGGTCGAACAGCTGACGGCAACGCTGTCTACGTTGGCGCTGCTGACCGTACCCGAGCCGTTACTGACCGAGCACATCTGCGTCGGATTGGTCGGCTGGGTCTTGACCGTCACCGCATAGCCAACGCCACTGCCGATGGTCTGCGCAAACGTGAACGGTCCCGACTGATTGATCGTCAGATCGTCGCCACCATTATTCTCGAGCAGCAGGCCGGTACCGGTAAGCCCACTGACGTTGCCTCCGATGGTGTAACCATTGGTGCTGCAGATTACCTGCACGGTGGTGACGGCGCTGCTGCTGATGCTGCCGGTACCGCTGGTGATGATGCAGTTCTGCGACGGATTGCTCGGCTGGGTTGCTACCGTCACTGCGTAGGAGGAACCGTTGGTCAGGTCGGAGGTGAAGTGGAATGCACCATTCTCCGAGACCGGCAGATTGTTGGTGCCGTTGTTTGCGAGCACCAGGCCCGACCCGACCAGGCCCGTGACGATGCCACCCACCTCGTATGCGGGGGTCTGAGTGACGCTGTCGTCTCCACACCCCGCCAGCAGCATGGTCGACAGTAACAGCAATGCCACCGCAAATTTGCCGCCGGCGGCGCTCGAAATCTGGGTCGGTGACATCTTCAATGCTTCAACTTCAATGCTTCAGCGTCCCTGCGCCTGGTTACCTGCCGAGGCGGACCGCACGGAGCGTGCAAATCTGCGAAAAAGCCCTGCCTCACGGGATTGTGCATGCCCGCTATCGGCGCAACCGTGACTTCGATCACAGATGTCGGTCAAGGACGACGGGTGAGATCGGGCGCGCATCCTGCCTTGCGGGGCTGCCGGGACGCCCACCATTCGCACGCGATTTGATGTTGCGCATTCAGCCCTCGAAGCTTGCTTCGCGGGCTGCCTTTTGCACTCTCTGGAGCCGGAGCGAGCGCTCCCGCTTACTTGTTCTTGCCGTTGAACTTCGGCAGGTTCGAGCGATTGAGCATATGCGGCCCGCTCAGACAATTCGCCGCGCCGTTCTGCGAACTGAGCGCGTCCGTTTGCGCCCACATCGAATAGCCGAAGGCAGCAGGAAAGGAATTAGCAATCTCCTGGCAGATACTCTGGTAGTTGTCTGCCGACATTGCTCGAGGCAGCTTGTACGACATGCCGACCGATGCGAAAAATACCGGCTTATTGTGGCTCAGTAGCTCGTTGTAGGTGGCGGTTGCAACTGGATCCCCGGAGCTGTCGCCGAGCGGCGGCGACAGGCTGTCGATGGCGGTGAAATCCACGTACTGATCGCCCGGAAACCAGGCGCTCATTCCGGTTGCCCCACTGCCAACGTCCCAGCCCCAAAGCATCTTGCTGGCTAGGCCCGCATCTGCCATCAGATAGTTGTACGTCATGTGCCACAGCTGTACGTACTGCGCCGGCTGCTGGGGATTATCGTACCAATCGACCTGCCTGTTGCCGCTGCTGATCTCGCCCCACGGTACGAACAGGAACGCCCCGTTGATCTGCTTGAGCAGCGCGGCGATTTGCGCCAGATTCGCCATGAAGTTCTTGTTGGTGGCGGTACCGGAATTGAGCACGTCCGGCCATGGGTTGCCGGATGCGGAGATCGTGTTGTTGCCACAGCACCCTGCGAGAGCCGGGTTCGAGAGCCAGGAGCCGCCTGCGTTCGGACTGGCCGGATTACCCATCGCCATGCTGATGTGCAGGATGCCGCCCGCCGCGATCCAGGCATTGGCGATGCTTACGAAGGACTCGGAGCCGGTCAGGGTTTGCATGGTGGGTGAACCGCCGTTGTCCGGGCCCTGCACGAATAAATTCAGTATGGCCGGGGTGAGATTGGTAGCGGGTCCTGGAGCCCCGACCGTCCAGTTGGGTCCATACCCGACAAATACGTCCATTGGATTCTGGCTGTAGGGGTCGGCTGTCTGGCCGGAAAGCACGCCGCCCTTGTTCGCCCCTAGCGTCTGTATGTATGCCAAAAGCGTGATAGCGGAGTCGCAGCTCGACGGAGTGGCCTTACCGTTGATGGTCACGCATGTGGGCGCATCCGGGGTCTTGTTCGATGTCTGGGCCACTGCAAGATTTGTCAGCAGCAACAGGCCGCTACACGCAATTGCCAGTCGGATCATGTCGTTAGCTCTCCTGAACGAATCTGATTAAGTAAAACGAATCGGCACGCGTCGAGCCACGGACGACGGAGCTACAGGTGATCGATGGGGTGGTGGAGCTAGGCGGGATCGAACCGCCGACCTCTTGCATGCCATGCAAGCGCTCTCCCAGCTGAGCTATAGCCCCACGAAAGCGGCGCGACGCTACTTAAGACCGCCCGATCTGTCAACCGTTGCCAATCTCGGCTGGAACGTAATGACAGGCACCTTCTGCGCCGTGGCGGTCGCCTGAATGACTTCTTTCGGCGACAGGTCGCTCAAGCGCGACAGTTAGGCATAACGAATAGTGCCACTTACCATGCCGGCCCTTCGACCCACCAGCAACCCAAGATAAATCGGCGATGAATGCAAAAATAGCTGTGCCTGCCCTGTTGTGCTTCACCCTCGCCGCGTGCGGCGGTAGCGGCAACGCTTCGGATACCTCGGTTGATGCGTCCACCGCCCAGGCGGGCGCCGGTTCCTCGACCAGCAGCTCCAGCAGTAGTAGTAGCAGTAGCAGCTCTTCAGGCGGATCCCCCAGCTCCACCTCCTCTTCGGGTAGCTCCTCCAGCAGCTCCAGCAGCGGCAGCAGCTCCAGTGCCGGCGCGGGCCCGGCGGCCCGACTCGCCGCCAAGTTGGGCAAGTCGTCGCGGCTGCTGATTGGCCTGGGTGGCCAGAGCAACGGTGATACGGTCTCGGAGGCTGTGTCCGAGAACATCAAGCCCGACATCGTCGAGGCCTATCTGTCGGGCGCCGGTTCGGGCGACTGGACGACCTATAACTCCCCGTCCGGCTACTACGTGCAGATTGTGGCGCAGAAGGCGGAGTCAGTGGGTGCCATTCCCATGTACACCCTTTATGGAATGGCGCAGAACGGCGAGGGTAACCTATCCGGACTCAGCAGCCAGTCGTTTATGAACACCTACTGGGCCAACGTCAAGTTGATGTATCAGCAGATCGCCGTCTCCGGCAAACCCGCTCTGGTCAACGTCGAACCTGATTTCTGGGGCTATACGGAAGGACAGTCGAACGGACAGCCGGCGCAGATGTTCGCCTACGTCAACAGCAATTCTGACTGCTCCGACCAGCCGAACAACGTAATCGGCATCGCCGGCTGCGTAATCGAAATGGCGCGGAAATATGCGCCCAAGGCTTATGTCGGCTTTCCGCCGTCCGACTGGGGCAACACCACCGCACAGGTCGTCGCCTACATGAATACGATCGGTGCGCAGAATGCGGATTTCATCGTGGCACAGACATTAGACCGCGACGCCGGCTGTGACGAGGTGCAGGCCTCGGATTGCACCGCCAGCAACGGCCCGTGGTACTGGGACGAGAGCAATCAGACGCACCCGAACTTTCAGGATCATCTGACCCAGGTCCAGGCCTACCATACCGGCATCGGCAATCTACCGGTCGTCTGGTGGCAAACGCCCGAGGGTGTGCCCTCCTCCTCTCCGGGCGGTACCCCGTATCACTATCGGGACAATCGGGTGAGCTACTTCCTGACGCACCCGTCGGAGCTCACTGCGGTCGGTGGCCTCGGCGTCGTTTTCGGAAACGGCGGGGCGAATCAGACCGACATTTCTACCGACGGTGGGCAGTTCCAGCAGCTCAGCGGCCAGTACTTCGCGTCGCCCACACCGTTGCCTTAGTACTTGCGGGCAGTCGGAAGGTGATCGTCTACGGCGCCAGGCCGTAGACCGTCACCATGCCGCTGCCGCCGATGTAGACATGGCCGTTGGCCACTACCGGCACCGTGAACTTGATGGCCAGTCCGCCCTGGTCGGCCGCCAGCGTCGAGCTTGAATATAGCGTGTTGCCCAAATTAGTGGCGTCGTAGGCGCGCAGAATCGAGGGGCCCGCGGGGTTCCCGGCGTTCGCGCAGTCATCGGTACCGCAATCGCTATTGTCGAGCACCCAGACGATGCCGCCACCGGACGGTGAAGCCGAAATCGTGGCGGTCGGATTGGGAAAGCCGTAGCTCTCGGCACTCTGCGAAGCCGGCAGCACGGAATTGGAGCCGCTGGCTGGCAACAGTCCGTTGGTGAGCGGCAATGCCAGCAGGGGCCCGAAAATACTGCCTACGTAGACTGTTCCGTTGTAGAAGCTCGGTGTCGAATAGAGACATTCGCCATTGTTGGCGGTGGTGAAGCAACTCGAAAGGATATTCGGCAGCGTCAGCATCTGTACCACATTATTGGTGGAGCTGAATTCCCCCATGCTCGCGCGGTCGATGACGTACAGATGGCCCTGCTTGTCGCCGCCTATCAGTAGATTCGGATGAGCCGACGGACCCGAGCCGTCGGGTAGCACCACGATTCCCGCCGCTGAGATATCGTAATCGAGAGTGGACCACGGGGCATTCTGCGCCGGTGTGAAGAAATCCTGCACCACCAGTGTCGACGGATTCAGATTCAGCATGCTCATGCCAAAATCGTTGTTGGGCGCCACTGGCGGAAGCAGGTTGCTGGTGTCGTCAAAGGCGCCATTGCCCGTGGACAGATAGATGTTGCCACTGGAATCGACCGCCGGCGCGCCCGCCGACAGCCAGATGCCGCCAAGTTCGGCGTTCGGCGTAGCGTTGAAGACCGCAGTTTGGTTCAGCGTCGTCGCGTTGTAGCTTATGAACCAGCCTTGCCACGGGTAATTATCACAGAACGAAGACCATCCCATGAAGACGTTGCCGCCCGAGAGCACCATGGCTGGCCTGGGATTTTCTATCGAGGCGTCGAAGCTGTCGGTTAGCTGGTTACCTGGACTACCTGCCACGGTTGCCTGGATCTGCATAGGGCTGGTGCGATCCGCGCCGGTGGCGAGGTTGAGCGCGTGCAGTCGCTGCACGAAAGTGCCGTTTTCGGTGGTCGCGGCCAGCACGTACATGGTCCCTGCCACCGGATCGATCACCGGAGTGGGAGTGACGCCGTATTCCGCCATGTTCTGGCAGCTCGACCCCTGCGTCGAATTCGTAACACCATTGGCAGGATTGGTGAAGCTGATCTGCCAATAGGTGCTGCAGCCAGGGTCATCGGCGTTGAAGGCATACACCGAATCCTTCGCGGTCGCCACGAACAGCACATTATGAACGCCGCCGGCAATCGCCAGGTTCGCCATATACAGCGGTTGCGCATATACCGCGCCATCGACGGCGCAGCTCCAACGCTTGCCGAACTGCCCGCTGGAAACCGTGCTCGGCGTAAGCGCATATTCCTGCAGGTTCTGGCCGGTTCGCGCGGCATCATTGTGGTAGGTCGTTACGCCTGCCAGATCGGTCACCGCAATTGCGGCTTGGGCGCTGAAGCTCGAGTTGTTGGAGCTGACCGCGGAAACCACGTGCGTTCCCGGAGTCGACGGCGGCGTATACAGGCCTGCGGTCGTAACCGTACCGACCGAACTGCTGCCACCGGTCACTCCATCCACCTGCCAGACCACGGTGGTCCCAGCTGTGGTGTTGGCGATGAACTGCTGGGTTTGACACAGCGTCAACGCTGCATTCCTTGGCGTGATCGTTCCCGTGGCGCCGCCGCTCGAACCCGAATTGGAGCCCGAGCTGCCGCTGGAACTGCTGCAGGCGGCGGAACTCGAGCCGCTGGAACTCGAGCTGCTGGAGCTCGAGCCGCTGGAACTCGAGCTGCTGGAGCTCGAGCTGCTGGAACTCGAGCTGCTGGAAGACGATGAGCCACTGGATCCCGATCCGCTGCTGGATGACGAGCCACCTCCGCAGGCGGCCAATAACAGCGTTAGCGCCGCGGCGCTCAGTATCGGGAGATGATTGAAGCGCGAGAGTGTCACCAGTCGCACGTGCCCTGTCCTCTTTGGAATGCCGAGTAATCTAGTGGCAACGGCCAAACCTCGCAAGCGTTATGCGTGGTTCATCACGCTGGCGTGTGCGCGCTGTGGTTAAGTTAATTGTCCGTTTTTTCCGATGAACTTATCGTGTGCCGGGCGCGAGTTACTTGCGTCTTCACGCAACTTAACTCTCGTGCTGGGTAATTTTTACCCGTGGCCTCCCGCCGGCACGTGATATGCGCGTCGCGCGCTCAGCCTGCAAACACGCGGCGGATTTCTGCGATCGGAGTGTGTGACTTGGCCGATATCATGACCGAGTGATGCTGCGCCGCACGCCTCGCTTTGAGCTGCTCCAGCGCCGCGCCGTTCAGCGGCGTCGTGCCCCAATAGGTCAGCGTGTGATCGACACCTTCGTACCAGTGCCCGGAATCCTTACCGAGCACACGGTGGCAATAGACGCCGTAGAGAATGTATTCGGAGAAGCCTGCCAGCGGCGCGATTGCACGCTGCCAGCTCTTGCCCTGGACTTCGTTTACCCGCTGCAGCGCCTTGAGCGCATTTGCGCGCCGCCACCAGATGACATTGCCCACGTAGTTGATGTCCGAGTCCTGTTCTGCTGGCAGACCCAGCAGCTTCGCCGCCACTGCCTGCCAGTGATCGTTTGAGGGAATCAATCCGCGCTGCCCGGCCTCGAACAGCAGCGGTACCTGTCCATCCCGCTCGAAGCTGCGCGGGTCGAACGGAGCAACGAAGAACATATCGGAGTCGGCGTACATGAGTACGTCATCTGCCACGGCCGCGGGTACCGATAGCTTGACGATCTGTTGCAAAATCCAGTTCTTCACCGGCCGCGTCAGCAGACTGAACCAGAAGCGCCTGAATCCGGGGATGCGCATCAGCCAGGCAGGGATGATCTCTTCGACCACGATCAATTCGGTGCGCCCGGTTGCCAGCGACCGGAACATGGGCACATCCCGACGATCGATGATCAGGTAATGCTTGACGTGCGGTTCAACCCAGCGCGCCACGCTCTCGACCAGGAACTGGCAGCGTTGAAAATCCAATCGGAAGCTGGGGGTGACGATCGCATAGCTCAACTCTTTCATTATCTGCGATCACCCTGCTGGACTGGCGAACGTAAGTACCTGAAACCAAGCGGTGGATAGAAGGCTAACACCGCCGTTGCAAGCATGTCGAGAACGGGTCCCGGCGCGTGACACCGATCTCAATTGCACCGTTTGCTAGCACGCCGCGGCGCGGGCTGGCTATCGGCAAGCGCGAGCCCTTGGTGCGAGGGGCCTGTGCGAAGTCTCGTCAGCTTTGTCTGTTTTGTGACCCCCCTCACATCGTGGCCGCAGCCGGCCGATAAGCTGATTACTGCTCTCGCGCTCTGGCCCGGGAAGTCCGCCGGCGGGGAGGTTTTGCAGCCAATAATTGCAAAGGAACCTGGAGTGTCCGTCACCGCACTGCGACCCCCGGCGGCAAGATCCGCAGAACCACATGCCAGGGCCCCGTGGGTCCAGACCGCTCCCGCCCGCAATCGGTTCTATCGCCCGGAACTGGATGCGCTGCGGTTCTTCGCTTTCCTCGGCGTGTTCGCAGTCCACGTCGGCAATTACCCGATCGAGTATCTCGAGGAGCGCCACATTCCGCGGGCGCTGGCGGAGATGCTGATGGGAATCGTGCGCGGCGGTGCCTACGGGGTCGACGTCTTCTTTACGTTGAGCGCCTACCTCATTACCGAGCTGCTGCTACGGGAGAAAGCCCGCTTTGGCCGTCTCGATGTGCCGGCGTTCTATCTGCGCCGCATGTTGCGCATCTGGCCGCTGTACTACCTTGCCGTCATGGTGGCCGCCTGCGTACCGTTTTTCAATCCGGGGGGACAGTTCGACAGCCGCTACGTGATCCCATTCCTGCTGTTTTTCGGCAACTGGAGCTTCGTCTGGTACGGCTGGCCCATCACTCCCGCCGACCCGCTCTGGAGCGTGTCGATCGAGGAGCAGTTCTACCTGCTCTGGCCGCCGCTGGTCGCCAGGCTGACACGCCGGGGGATTTTCTACACCTCACTGGCAATGATCGTGATTGCCAACGTAGCGCGCATATCCGCGGCCGCGATGGGTGGAGGCAAGGAGCATCTCTGGGCTAACACCTTCGCGCACCTCGACACCATTGCCGTCGGCATCATGCTGGCGACCTGGCTGCGCGGCGAGGTGCCCGAACTGAGCCTGCGCACGCGCAGCGTCATGATCGCGCTCGGGCTGGCGAGCTTCAGCATGCGCGGGTATTTCATCATGTTGCCCGACGGCGACCGGTTATCGGTGCTTGGAACGCTGTTTGGATATCCGGCGGTGATGCTTGGGTGCGCCGCAATCCTGATGGCCTTCATTGGGCTGCCGATGCGCTCCCCTGCCTTGCGGTACCTGGGCAAGATCTCGTACGGACTGTACGTCTACCATCAGGCCTGCGTGCTGATCACGGACAGGTTTCTGCCCGGCGATCCGGGATTGCCGCACGCGTTGCTGCGACTGCTGGTAGTACTAACGCTGACCGTAGCCGTCTCGGCCTTGTCCTACCGGCTAATCGAGTCGCCGTTCCTGAGCCTCAAGCGTCGCTTCACCTTCGTCGAGTCGCGCCCCGTCTGATCCTCGTCCGGCTGCTCTGCTACTAGGGACTCAGATCGGCTGCGAGGAAGACGGCGTTGCGGTTATTCGGCAAGGTGATGCTGGCCACCGTCTTGGCGCTGTTGAGGGAGAAGGCATAGCCGTAGAGATAGCAGGGCCCGCTGCCGGTGGCGCCGCTCGGGTTGAGCCGATAGGCCATCGTCAATGCTGACGACTCGCCGTTGTTGCCTTGAGGGTAGAACCAGTCGCTCATCGATTGCGTGAAGCTGCTGGTGGTCCCATCCGTGTAGCTGACCACAAAGGTCTGGTTGGCCTGGGCCCCGTTGACACCCGAGCCCAGCAGCTTGATCGTGCTGTAGTTGCCCGCCGGCAGCGCGATGGTTTTGCCCCACACCGCATTGCTCGCGCCCGAAGCCCCGAGTGTGAAGCTCGAGCCCGACCAGGTCAGCGAGGTCCCCAGCAGCGTTGCCGAGTACGCATAGCCCCCGCCATCCAGCCCACCGTTCGGCACCGCCGTGCCGTTGGCCACGATGCCGCTGAGATTGGCCGAGCCGCCTAAAGCCACGCTCACCGGTGTGCCGGTGCCGCCACCGCCCGTGCTGATGGTGTAGGTCGCGGTGCCTATGCCGCTGTTGTTGTAGCCACTGGCCACCGCGATCGCCTGGATCGTCGTGGTCGTGCTGATAGAGAGCGGTGAGCCGCTCACATACTGCGTCGAGCCGCTCGTGGGCTGCTGGCCGTTGGTGGTGTAATAAATCACCGCCCCCGGCGTGCTGTCCGAGAGACTCACCGTCTGCGTCGAGCCGTACGTGCCCGGTGTCGGTGAGAACCCCGGCGTCGCCGCCGTCGGCGTAGTGCTGAGGAGACCGTAACCGAGCAGTGCAGCCTGGGTACCGACGTAGACCTTGCCGTTGGCGACCGTGGGCGAGGCAAACTTCACGGTTGCACCGCTGGAACTGTTGGCCGTCTGATTACTGCTGTAGAGCAGGGTCGCCAGGTTGGTGGCATCGTAGGCGAACAATCCGAGGCAGTTGGTGCTGCCGCAGCCGGAAGTGTCGGAACTGCCGTCCACGGCCCAGAGGATGCCGTTGCTGTTGCCGTTGGCAGAGATCACCGGCGTCGGCGCAGCAAACGCAAAGGTCTGCGGGGTTTGCGACGTGGGTGACGTCGACAGCTTGCCGCTGCCGTTGGCGTTGAATGAATACGCCTTAATCGGACCTTGGTTGCCGGCAAAATAGACGCTGCCATTCCAATACGCCGGCGAACCCCAGATACCCTGGCTCGTACCCGTCAGCTCCTGCACCACGTTGGTGTCGCTGCTGCTGCAGGCCGGTGACTGGTTGGGACAGTATTTGCCGAGATTGCTCTGATCGAGCAGCACGATGGTGCCGTACTTGCCCTGCTGCGCCAGCATTGCCTGCCCGGAGGGCAACGGCGGCAGCAGCACCAGCGCCCCGGAGGACAGATCCAGGTCATTGGCGTCGAGCATGGCCTGGTTCCACGGCGTAAAGTAGTCGAGCAGCGGGAAGGTATCATTGGCGGGTGACCCGAACTTGAGAACGCTGTCGCCGAAGTCGGTTGTACCATTCCAGTCGCCGTTACCCGTAACTACGAAGATGTTGCCGTTGCCGTCCGTTGCCACACCGCCACCGGACATCCAGATACCGCCCTCGGTACCGTTGGGCGACACGTTGTAAATTGCCTCCTGAGCCAGCGAGCCCGCCCCGTAGGACATGAGCCAGCCATGCCAGGGCTGATAGTCGCAGTGCGAGCCCCAGGCAATGATGACGTGGCCGTTTTCGAGCAACAGTCCGGGACGCTGATTCTCCTGCTTGGCGTCGAAGCTGATGCTACTGCCATTGCCGTCCGTACCGGTGCCCGCCACCGTGCCGCCGATCTCCACCGGGCCGTTGAATTTTTCCGTCAGGGTGGTGATATCCAGCGCGTGCAGGAACTGCGCGATGCCGCCGGCGATGTTGACGTTCGTGATCAGGTAGATCGTGTTGCCGGGCGGCGGATCGATGACGGGTGTGCCGGTGATGCCAACAACCGGCGTCAGGTCCGAGCAGGGGAAGCTGCCAGCACTGCCGCCGGCGGGGATCAGGCTGACCTGATTGAGGACCTGGCCGCTGTCGCCGTCGATGGCGTACAGACTGTCGTTCTCGGTCACCACGTAGACAACGTTGTGTGTGCTACCACCTATGCTGACCCCGGGCACGTACAGGGGTTGCGCATAAACCTGTCCGTCCATGGTCACCGAAAACAGCTTGCCGAACTGCTGGCTGTTGACGTTGGCGGGGGTCAGTACCGTTTCCTGGGTGTTCTGCCCAGTGCGCGCGTTGTCGTTATGGAAGGTAGTGACGCTGACCTGCGCCTGGACGGCGCCCGTCAGAAGCAGACCCAGTATCGCTCCCGCGACGCGCGGACGTTGTGTCCATGAATTTTTCAAGAACTGCTCCCTGTCTTCGAGTGACATGGCGCGCCCATCGCCCGGGGTGTTTGTCCGCCATGTCAGCCGGCGCCGGTCGAGGCACCGGGCTGCAGCCGCAAGGTACTTGAGTGTGAACTGCGTCACAGCGGGTTTTGACATATGCCACTTCAGGTTCGACGCGAATATGATGGGCACCGGCGTTGATCCTCAAGATGGAATGTCAGGAGCCGTGGCGAATCACATGGAATTCATCGATCTGAAAGCCCAGTACCGCGCGCTGCGCAGCAGTATCGACGCGCACATCACCCGGGTGCTGGAGCACGGACAATATGTCCTGGGGCCGGAAGTGGCAGAGCTCGAAACCCAGCTGGCGTCGTTCACCGGGGCGCACCATTGCGTCAGCGTGGCGAGCGGCACCGAGGCGCTGTTGATCGCTCTGATGGCACTTGGCATCGGACCCGGCGACGAGGTCGTCACCACACCCTTCACCTTTATCGCCTCGGTGGAAGTCATCGTGCTGGTCGGAGCGCGCCCAGTGCTCGTGGACGTGGAACCGGATACCGGCAACATGGACGCCAGCAAGCTCGAGGCGGCGTTGACGGACCGGACGCGTGCCATCATGCCGGTGAGCCTGTATGGCCAGCCGGCGGATATGGATGCCATCAACGCCATCGCCTCGGCGCGCGGGATCGCGGTCATAGAGGATGCCGCGCAGAGCTTCGGTGCCGAGTATCGCGGGCGGCGCAGCTGTCACCTGTCCGGCATCGGCTGCACCAGCTTCTTCCCCAGTAAGCCGCTCGGGTGCTACGGCGATGGCGGCGCAATCTTTACGGATGACCCCAGGATCGACCAAGCCTGCCGCGAGATCCGGGTGCACGGGCAGAGTGGCCGCTATCTCCATACCCGAATCGGCGTCGGCGGTCGCATGGATACCATCCAGTGTGCCGTGCTGCTGGCCAAGCTGGAGAGATTTTCCTGGGAGCTGGCGCGCCGGGGTGAACTCGGCCAGCGCTACGGTGAGCACATCCGAGCCAGCGGTGCGCGCGCGCAGCCGCTATCGCTACGCTCCGATCGCACCAGCGCCTGGGCACAGTACACGGTGCTCGTGGACGATCGCGACGGCGTCCAGCTCCGGTTACGGCAGCTGGGCATTCCGACCGCGGTGCATTACCCGCGGGGGATTCATCAGCAACCGGCCTATGCGGCGCACTGCGGCGCTGGCCACTTTCCGGTCAGCGAGGAGCTGTCGCGGCGCGTGATCAGCCTGCCCTTCAGTGCGGATCTCAGCGATCAGCAGCTCGAACAGGTTGTCGCCGGACTGTGCCATGCGACGGCCTGAGCGGTGATCCGTCGCTGCTGCGCCGCTTAGCTGGCACTGCCCAGCAGGTGATCCGCTGCCCACAGCGACAGTGCCGACACAGTCAGCGTCGGATAAGCGGGTGACGCAGTAGGGTTGGCGCTGGATCCGAGTACCAGCAGATTGCGGTAGCGGTGATGCACCAGATATCGATCGACGATGCTGGTCTTCGGGTCGTTGCCCATGACGACGGTGCCCTGGATGTGAGCGTCGGTATCGCCCCGCTCGATGCGCGAGATGCGCTCGATTGGCAGCGCGCGCGACAATACGTCGACCATCTGCGGAATCCGGGCCACGCCGCGCTCGGCATAGTCGGAGTAGCCGTGGAAGGTGGTCTCCGCCAGTCGCGGATCCTTGCGGTAGATCGTAACGGTATTGTCATCCCGCGGCAGGTCGTCGAAGATGAAACGCACGATGAAGCGCTCGGTCCAGCGACCGTTCTCGGAACGCAGCGCCCCCATCTTCGAGGCAAACGGCACGTTCCAGCTTTCGATCATGCAGGCAGCGTAATCGCGCCGGTGCTCACCTTCGTAGAACATGTAACCCAGTCCGGTGAGCATCGAGCTGCCGTTGTACGACTTCACGCCCTTGAGATCCAGGGTAACGTCGATACCCAGCTGTTCGTGCAGGCGCTTGCCTAACAACGGGTGATCGAACCCCGAACGCAGCATGATGTGCGGGTTGAACAGCGCGCTTGCCGCCAGCACGATCAGATCCGCCGACACGGTTTCGTCCTTGCCGTCACGCGTGTAGTTCACACTGCGCGCGATCCCGCCTGCGGTCTCGACCGTGTTGACCCAGCTGTGCAACTGCAGCGTCACGCGTGGGTCCTGGTAGATCTCCGCCAGGCCGTTCTGGATGGTGAACTTTGCATCCACCGGGCAATACTCGCAGATGCCGCTGGCGCAGCAGATGCCACGCTTGCCGGTGGCAGCGCTGGCCCGCGAGGTGGCGACGGTGAACCAGCCGTCCGGAAAGTGCTGCTTCAGAAGCACCTCCGGATCCGACAGCTGGTGCGGCGGCAGCTGGAAGGGGCGCGAGCGCGGCATCGGGCTGTCGGGGGGCCCCGACACCTGCATGACCTCCTCGGCCGTGCAATAGTGCTGTTCGAGGTCGTCGTAAGTCATCGGCCAGTCCCAGCCGACGCCATAGCGTGATTTGAGCTGGAAGTCGCCGGGCATCATGCGCACCGTGCCGCCAAGCCAGCACTTGGAATTGCCGCCGAAGCCAGGGCTCGTATACCACTGCTTCTCGGGAGTAGCGTTGTAGTACACCTCGGCCGGCGCAATGCTACTGGTGCGTTTGTTCTGCAGCTGCCAGGCCTTAGTGTCCGTGCCGCCGCGCTCGAGCACCAGCACCCGGGTCTGTGCCGGCGCGCGCCGGAGGTAACGCATCAGAAAGAAGGAAGCGGCAAAGCTAGTGCCGACAATGATTACGTCGTACTTTGGCGTCACAGGCCAGGCTCCCTGCTCTGGAGAAGGATGCGGCGAGATGACATATTAGATCCCCGGCGCGCCGGAGGTTCACGTGCACAGGTCACAGCGACGGGCGCGCCCGAACGGTAATCTTGCGTAAACCCACATGCGCACATGACTTTCGTGCCAGAAAATCCCGAGCTCGCGGCGGCCATCGCCGCGACCACCAACGAGCGAATACATGATCCGCGGGGGTTCGATGCCATCGTGGTCGGCGCCGGGGCTGCCGGCGGACTTGCCGCCCAGCAGCTGACACAGGCCGGCCTGTCGGTGCTGCTGCTGGATGCCGGCTGGCGGGGCAACTTCTTCCATTCCCCCCTGCGACGAACCATTTCCAGTGTTGTACGTACCATCGCCGATCCTCGTCTGCACAACGCACTCCCGCCCCGCATTATCGATCTGGGCCGCCGCGCGTTGCGCGTGGCCGGCCGGATTCATCAGCCGGTCCAGGCACGCTGCTTTGCCTGGGAAATGGCACCGCACTGCTTTGTCGACGACCGCGAAAACCCGTACGTCACCGAGCCCGGGACCCGGTTCAACTGGTTTCGCGCCCACCAGATCGGCGGGCGCATGATTATTCCTGGCCACGGCCAACAGTATTACCGATTCGGCCGCAGTGACTTCCTGCCAGACGATGGTCTCAGTCCCGGGTGGGGATTCGGTCCGGGCGAGCTTGACCCCTGGTACGAGCTGGTCGAGGGCAAGCTCGGACTGGCCGGCGGCAATGAGCATTCCTCGTGGGTACCGGACAGCGCTCTGGCGCGGGTGCGCGAGCCCTCGCCCGCGGAGCTCCAGACCATCCGGCTCGTCCGCGAGCGCTGGCCGGACGCGCAGCCGATTCTCGGACGCGCCGCACAGCCATTGGCCTCCATATTCGCAGCGGCCAAATCGGGGCGGCTGTTCTGTCGTACCGGAGCGATAGCCAGCAATGTCGATGTGGACGGCGACGGACATGTCGCCGGCGTACGTTGGTACGACCGTGCGCTCGGCCGGATGATCGACGCGCACGCGCGCATCGTGTTTCTGTGCGCTTCCAGCCTGGCGACCACCCGGATCCTGCTGTGCTCCCGTTCGTCCGCGCTGCCCGAGGGCATAGGAGCCGCATCTGGCGCACTAGGCCGCAACCTGATGGACCACATTCTGCTCTCGGCCACCGGCTCGGCTGGCGCGCTGCCCGGTGAGCCGGTCGCCAACGAGCCCGGCCGCTGCGTCTACCTGCCGCGATTTGATCTCCGCGACAGCACCGCTACGGACAGACGCGGGTACGGCGTGCAGGTCTATCGCTGGTCGGCCGACCCCGGCAGGTCACACTTCACCGCCGTCTCGTTTGCCGAGATGACGCCACGAGCAGAGAATCGCGTGTTGCTCGACGCGCAGCGGCGCGACGCCTGGGGCATGCCGGTGCTGCGGATCCAGTGCCGCCACAGCGAGGAAGAACTCAGGCTGGCTGCCCGGCAGAGTGCCGCGCTGCGCGAGATCAGCGCGCAGCTGGGCGTGCGGATCCACCGGGTCGACGACCAGCCAGCGCCGCCCGGTACCGCCATTCACGAGTGCGGCACCGCGCGCATGGGCGAAAGCCCCGCCAATTCGGTGCTGGACGCCCACAATGAATGCTGGGATGCCCGCGGGCTCTACGTCACCGATGCGGCGGCGTTTCCCTCCCAGGGCATGCAAAACCCCACCCTGACGATCCTGGCCCTGACGGCACGCGCCTGTGACCACGCAGTGCAGCTGTCCGAACACCACGGCCGGCGTGCTGCCTGAGAAGCGCAGCCTGCCTGTGACTGCAAGCCATCCCGACGATGCCATGCACCTGCTGCTGCCCGGCATGCGCCGCCTCGGGTTCGGCTGCGGCGATCTCTACGGGGGCGCCTCGCGCGCACAGTCGGTACGGTTGATCGAAACCGCTCTCGACCAGGGCATACAGTATTTCGATCTGGCGCGGCTCTACGGCAACGGCTCGGCCGAGGCAGTCATGGGCAGCATCCTGCCGCGGTTTCGATCCCGCGTGATCATTACCAGCAAGGCGGGCATCCTGCCCTATAGCATGCTGCACGCGGTCAAGTTCAAGGCGCGTGCGCGCAAAGCCATCCGTCTGCTCGGCCCCATCGGGCGCGCGCTGGTGGCCACGCCTCCCCCCTCCGCCGCGCGCTTCGGCGCCTTCGGATTGCGCGATCTCAGGCGAAGCGTGCACCGAAGCCTGAGCGACCTGAGAACCGGCCATCTCGACGTGCTGCTGCTGCACGAGTGCACTGTCGCGGATGCCGTGCGGCCGGAAGTGATCGATTTTCTCGAACGCTTGCGGGCTCAGGGAAAGATTCGCGCCTTCGGCATAGCCACGCATTTCCCCGACACCTGCCGAATCCTGGAAGAGGCACCGCTCGTGGCGCAGATCGCACAGTTCGCCAGCGATGCCTCAAACCGCAACATCCGCCGCCTGCCCGCCGGCAAGGCGGACCTGGTGGTTACCCATACGGCCATCAAACAGATATTGCCGCGGCTGACAGCCTACTTCGCCAACGACGCGGCCGCTGCGTCACGTTGGCGCCAGCGCACGGGAATTGCCGCCGACGATCGCGCCAGCATCGCGCGTCTTTTGCTAACGGACGCGGTGGCGGAAAATCCGGACGGTATTGTGCTGTTCTCGACTGCGCGACCCGAGCGGGTAGCGGAGGCCTGCTCGCTGGGCCGTCACAGTGACGAAGTAATGGCCGCGCTGCACGATACGATCGAGCAATTGCGCGCCGCTGCCCCGACTGCCGCTGGCTGAACCGCCGGCTGCTGCGATCAGATCGTAGCGCTGACTACAGTCGACGGGCCGCTGATCTCGCCCGCCGAATTCACTGCCACGACCTCGAAGTACCAGGTGCCGGGAGTCAGGTTTTCCACCACGTAGCTCAGGATACCCACCGAATTGATCGAGATCGTCTGGGTCAGTGACGTTGAACTGGTGCCGTAGAGGATCTGGAAACCGGCAAGGTTCGTCAGTGCGCTGCCGTTGGTGTTTTCGGTCGGCGCGTCCCAGGCAAGCGTAATCGAACTGCTGGCGGTGGTACTCGATCCCGATGAGCTGCCCGAGCCGCTGCTGCCGGAGCTGCTGGAGCCGCCGTTCGAGGCGGTGGCACCCGACGAGGTACCGCTACTGCTGCTGCTGCTGCTGCTGCCCGAGGCGACCGCATTGCCGCTGCTCGAACTGCCCGCACCACCCGAGCTGCTGGATTGATTCGAAGTCGGCGTGCTCGGCCCGGTGGGATTCGGTCCGGTGCTGGCCACCGGATCGGCGGTGGGGGTGGCGGCCGGCGTCACGATGATCGACAAGGGTGGCAGTGGCAACGAACTGCCATTGGCATCGGCAGAGATGATGATGTTTGAATACTGACCGGCGTCGGCGCTGGTCGGAGTACCGGAGAGCTCGCCGGTGATGGTGTTGAAGTTGGCCCACGCCGGCTTGTGCACGATGCTGTACGAGCCCGCCGACGAAGCGACCTGCGGTTGAAAGCTGTAGGCAGTATTCGCCGCAACTGTAACGGTCTGTGCGCTGGCCGCGTCTGCCGTGGAACTGCCACTGGAGCCGTCGTTACAGGCCGCGAGTGCCGCGGTCAGGCAAAGCATCCCCAATGTCCTGCCGATGATCTTGCCGAGTACGTTGCCGCTCATGTGCCGTTGCCCCTTAAGCCGAGTTGCACGAAGGGCGGCGAAGCGGGCGGCGTGGAATCGATCGGCAGAGCGCAGGTGTGACGGTGCCTCGGCGAAGCGATGATGCTTCGACCTCGGTTCCGGCAACCCCGCTATCTCGAGTCGAACTCCAGACCGGAGGCTTTGCGTCCCCGCCTCGCGGCGGGTTTGCCCTTTACAGTGAGAGGCAGTTAATCGCTATTTCGGAGAGACGACAACGTGTCAGCGGCAACTCACACGTCGCCGAACAGCGACTCAACATCTGCGCATTTGTCGTTCTTCCAGGAAATCAAACCGTCGTCATCCAACGCCAGCGTCGGTAATCAGCGCCAGCAGCCACACATCGGTGCGCGCAGTTGGACGGCCTGCCGCAGATTCGAAGCGCATCGACGTTTTACAATTAAAAAAGTGGATCCGGGCGCGCAGGACGGTGCGTCGCGAGACACCGACAAAACTACGCTATCAGCGCAAAAATGGCTGCGCCGACGCATAGCGGAGGCCTCTAAAATCGGCTTCTGTCGCTGCGCGGCAACCCGTTGCGTCCAGCAAATCCTACGACGATCTTTAGCGCGCAGATGAGCAACCGGATGGATGTGATCAGCGTCTCAATATTATCCGCGGGCTGTATAAGTCTCGGCGATAGAGTGGGTAATCTCTCAGTCGAGACAAGGGCCGATCCGGTGAACGCTCATCTGGGATGTAGGAGATTGACGCAAATCTCTTCGCACTACGCCAACCCCTGATCGGATTGGGATGAAGGTTTGGCAGACGTCAAGTGCGGCATTGCGCGAATTTACATTTTTCGAGGAGCGTACAGAAATGATCCGATTAGCGGCTGGGTGTTGCGGACTCTTCCTGATAAGCCTGCCGGCGGCGCAAGCTGTCTCGGCCACTGTGCCTGACCCGCCATCATGCTTATCGATCAACGGTCAGGCGCCTGCCGCTAATTGCTCAGGTTCTTCGCAGACGCTGCTGGCGTACCTGCAGTCGCTGAAGGGCAGCAAGATACTGTCGGGTCAGACTGGCGACCCGTATAGCGGTTCACCCTTCGACGTATTCTCGGGATCGGCGCCGAATTGGTACATCGGCGGCACGAACGGCAATGTCCAGGCCGCCATCTTCAACAACTTCGTTCAGGGGCCGGACAACGGCGGCTCACCGACGATGCAGAACCTGCAGGGCTCCAACAGTTTCGTCAATTCGTCCAACGCCTGGATTGCTGCTGGCGGCATACTTTACGTGACCACGGAAGTCGTGAACCCCGCCAATCCAAATGCGGGCTCAAATTCCAGCGGCGGCGGCTCCGGCGCCGGCAGTCCCTGCAGCAGTTCGAGCACCGGCTGGCTGTACAATAGTGATTGCGCCTGGGCGGGCAGCTACAGCGACGGCAACTTTGCCAACGTCTCGCAGATCGGTCCATTCACCTACTCGGTCAGTGGCACCCAGTACAACACTATCAATCCCAACAACCCGTGGCCGGCGGTAATTACCCCCGGTACTGCGGTTTACAACGCCTGGCAGGCGAACATCGATCAGTTGAGCGCCCTGCTGGCCCAGATCAACGGACCATTCCTGTTTGCCCCCTATGGAGAAGTCTCCTGGCAATACGGGACCAACGATTGGTTCGATCAGCCAACGACCACGAGTTCGATACCCGGTTCGAACACTCCTAGCATGGCTGCGGCAGCGAATTATGTGGCCCTCTGGAAGCAGACCTACAATCGTATGATGGTGAGTGGCCCCTACGCCGCACAGCTGAAGAACAAGATTCTTTGGGTCTTTGATCTCGGTGGTGGTGACGGCGGCGACATTACCAATACCCTCAATGGGTTTTATCCGGGCAGTGCCTACGTCGACGTCATAGGCATCGATGACGACTCGGCGATGACCAACAGTATCAACAGCAATCTGAGCTCGCTGCAGCAGACCTTTGCCGGTATTGCCGCAAATAGCGGCACCAACACCAAGCCGGTGTTCTTCGCCTCCACCTGGGCGACCGGTACGGGCAACATGAATACGGATGTGTGCGCTCCGATACTTGCAAACTTCTTTCCGGCCAGCGGCGTTTACGTATTCGGTTACGTCGAATGGGCGCAAACGTCGCTGAACAACAACTCGGGGGCGCAGGCGTGTACGCAGGCGCCGTTCACCGGTATGTCCAGCGTTCCGCACTCCTTCAGCAACAATAAATGACCCGAGCGGATCGGCGCTGCAGCACCTTTGCTGCAGCGCCGACTGCCAGGATTGATGGCGTCCCCAAGGGGATTCGAACCCCTGTTACCGCCGTGAAAGGGCGATGTCCTGGGCCTCTAGACGATGGGGACCGTGCGGGAAGCGCGCGACGTTAAGGCAAGCGGGCGATTTCTGTCAACAACGGCGGCCCTTGCCGGCGAGCGCGACGCGCGCCCGCACCAGCAGGCTCACCGCCACCAGCGTGAATGCGCTGGCACGCATGCCGGCCACACCGACGAGCTCGAGCTTGCTGCCGAGCGCCGGGAAAGCGTGCTGCGACAGATGGACCCACCAGAATGTCAGGCCAATCGCGAGCAAGGGCAACAGCAGGTACAGGGCGAGCCAGCAGCCGCGCTCGAGCGCAGACAGCGTGCGCTGCGGCCGCTCGAAGGATGTCCGGGCGTGCCACAACCAGATGGCAATGCCCACCAGCAGCAGCAGCAATCCACCTGCGCTGCTGCCGTACTGCAGCCAGCGGTAGAGCTGCAGCGAGTGTCCGTTGACCTCGGGGGCGTAGCTGTCGAGCACCGGGAACATGCGCACGCCGGCGGCGCTCTCGTGGGTGAAGCCGTCCCAGACCAGGTGCGATACCGCGCCGGCGAGTAAGGCCGCGATCACCAGCAGCCAACGCAGAGGGCCGGCGATAGCCGGCTGTCGCTGCGACTCCTGCAAGCGCACATAGGGACCGTCGGGGACCACCTCGAGCAGTGCCGGCTTGATCAGCAGCAGCGTCAGCGCCAGGCAGATCAAGCCCATCGGCAGGGAGAAGCTCAGCAAGCCGGGCCAGTAGCTGTGTGTCTGAAGCCGGTCGGGTGCATCCGGCAGCAGCAGGTGGAAATCCGGCACCATGGTGCCGATAACCGCCGGGGTGAACAGGCGCAGCCGCGACAGCGGCCGATGGACCGGCAGCGCCGCGGCTATATGCGACAACGTGAACGGCAAAGAGCGCTAACCGCCGGACTGCGCGGTGTAGGTATGTACGCTCGCCGGGGCGCGCAACTGCTGGCCGCGACCGACCGCGAAATATTGGAAGCCGAGCCGCAGCATGAGCCCGGGGTCATACAGGTTGCGGCCATCGAATATGAGCGGCTGGCGCAACGACGACTTGAGCCGATCGTAATCGGGGCTGCGGAACTCCTTCCACTCGGTGGCAATCAGCAGCGCTTCTGCGCCCTGCACCGCATCGTAGGCGTCATTGCAGAAATGCAAGTGCTCTCGCCTGGCATGATGGGCGTACAGCTGACGCGTGGCATCACTCGCGACCGGATCGTAGGCGCGCACCCTGGCGCCGTCAGCCAGCAGCGCATCGATGATCACACGGCTCGGTGCCTCCCGCATGTCGTCGGTATTGGGCTTGAATGCCAGTCCCCATAACGCAAAGGTCTTGCCGGCCAGCGCGCCGTCGAAGTAGCTGCGCATCTTGCCGACCAGTACGGTCTTTTGCCGCTCGTTGACCTTCTCCACCGAGCGCAGCAGCTCGGCTGAATGGCCGGCACTCGCGGCCGAGCGAATCAGCGCCTTTACATCCTTCGGGAAGCACGAGCCACCATAGCCCAGGCCCGGGTAAATGAAGCTGTAGCCAATGCGCGGATCCGAGCCGATGCCGATGCGAACTTTCTCGATATCCGCGCCGAAGCGCTCGGCGACCGCGGCCAATTCGTTCATGAAGCTGATCTTGGTGGCGAGCATGGCGTTGGCGGCATACTTGGTCAGTTCCGCGGAGCGGATGTCCATGACCACCAGGCGATCATGCTGGCGCGTAAAGGGCTCGTACAGCGCGCGAATCAGTTCGGTGGTACGCGGGTTGTCGGTACCGACGACCACGCGGTCAGGCCGCATGAAATCTTCGATTGCGGCGCCTTCCTTGAGAAATTCTGGATTCGACACCACGTCGAACTCGACAGTGGCGCGGCGCGCATTCATGGCTGCCTGCACTTCCTCGCGCACCCGGTCGGCGGTGCCCACCGGCACGGTCGATTTGGTGACGACGATCGCGTAACGCGTCAGACGGCCGCCGATGGCGCGGGCGACGTCGAGTACGTGGCGCAAATCCGCCGAGCCGTCTTCATCCGGCGGAGTGCCCACGGCAATCAGCTGAAACAGGCCGTGCTCCACGGCGCGCTCCTGGTCGGTGCTGAACTCGAGCCGTCCGGCCTCCCGATTGCGGCGAATCAGCGCGTCCAGCCCGGGCTCATGGATCGGAACTCCGCCGTTGTTGAGGCTCTGGATCCGTTCCGGATCGATGTCGGTGCACAGCACATGATTGCCGGCGTCTGCAAGGCAGGCGCCGGAGACCAACCCGACGTACCCCGAGCCGAATATGGTGACCTTCATTAATCCAACCCTGGTGCCAGAAGACCGCCAGCCTAGCGGATGTGCCGCCAGCGCGCGAGGCCGGTGGCGGGATACGGCCGCAGGCGCGCCAGGAGGCGTCAACGTCCCACCACGGGGCCGGGGGGCCGAGGGAAGCCGCCGGGGCCCCGCCGGACCGCTGGATCAGATGGTGGCGCTGACCGTGGTCGAAGGACCGCTCTGATTGCCGGAGGAATTGACTGCCACCACCTCGAAATACCAGGTGCCCGAACTCAGCTCGTCGATTACGCAGGTGAGCTGGCCGATGGTGCCGATGCTGATCTCCTCCGTCAGGTTGCTCTCACTGGTGCCGTAATAGATGTGAAAACCCGCCAGATTGGTGAGCGCCGTGCCGTCGGTATTCTCGGTAGGTGCTAGCCAGGAAAGCGTCACCGCGTTGGTGGTGCTGCTGGCGTTGGGCACAGTGATGGTGGCGGTGGCCGGTGACCCGAAAGCCGCGCTGCCGCTGACATCGGTGAGCGCAAAGTTGAAGCCCTTGCCACTCGCGTCTGCCGTCACCGGCACTTCCACCGATCTGGGCGAGTCGTCGCCGTCCGGCCAGGTAACGCTGCCGCGTGTGGCCGTGTAGTCCGTGCCGGCGGCGGCTGTGCCATCCACGGTGGCATAACTCACACTCACCGATCCCGTGGAAGAGCCGCTGCGATAGATGGTCACTACCAGGGTCGAAGCCGGCAGCGCTTCGTAGTTGGACTCGGACAAAGCGATGGTGGCCGCGCCGCTACTGTTGGAACTGGCTGTCGCGGAATTTGCCGTGCCATCCGACTGGGTAACGTCGACTCCGCCACAACCCGAAATGATAGTTGCACTAGCAATTAAAATCAGAACACGGGCCAACGCCCTATCCGCAGTCGATACCATGCCTCGCCTCGCTTTCTATTTTGATCAGGCAAAACGCCCGGTGCCGAAGCGTCGGGGTCTGCAATCTCCGCTGTGAGCAGAGAGCCCTGTCGATTACGGCCCTAGTGAAACGCCTTAAACGTCCGCCGACAACGTGTCGGATTTGGACTACACGTCTCCAACTTGCGACGGTGGAAGCAGCCAGGCGGGGATCGAATTATGCAATGCAGGTCAGGTTGTCTGTCGAGACGGCATAACTGCGTCATCAATGCAGAAATAGATGCGCGGCATCACACCGGGATCGGTGCGGAGTCTTGGCTCACGAGCCGTGGCCGCGCGACTGCGGCCGCAGATCAGGTCGCAAAACGCAGCAGATCCTGCGTCAGCGGCTCGGTCGGATGGCCCGGCAGGTAGTGCCGGATCAACTCATCCGGCAGCCGGGACAAATCCGACAATCGCAGGAAATCGGGCAATGCCGAGCCGGTGCAGTGCGAATCGACATTCCTGGCGCCACGCAATGATTCCAGGTCACCGCGGTGGACGACTCTGAAATCGATACTGAAGCGCGTCCGGCCGCTGTTGTTGGGAATGGTCGAATGCAGTTGTGCGCCGGAGAACATCAGTAATCCACCCACGGGTGGCAGCACACAGATGTTCGGTTCCAGCTCGATCGGCTCCAATGCGCGCGGTTGCACGCGCGTGTCCGACTTGACATGCTGCACTGCATTGAAGCGGCTGGTGGCATTCCAGCGCTGGTAGTCGAAGTCGGCGGAGCTGTTCTGCAGCCCCCTGTTGAAATAGCGCGGATGAAAGGCCATGGCGTTGGTTTCCTCGAGCTTGAATACCGGAAACCAGAAGTTGATCTGCGACATCGGCGCCGAATACCAGGTGTCGCGGTGCGGATGGAATGCGTAGGCGATCCCGGTGGTGAGATAATCGTTGCTGGTCGCGGTGCGCAGACGCGGCACGTCGAAGTAGATTTCCTCCGGGTCACAATTGAGCTCCACCAGTAACTCCCGGATCAGCCGTTTGGACTCCGGGTGGTGGATAAACTGGGGCTTCAGCGCGGCAAGAATCTGCGCATATCGTTCCACCGGCAGTTCGAATTGCGCGTATTCCGGATCCATACCCGGAAATGCCTCGCGCACCATGCCGGCGGCGAATTCGCACATTTCCAGCGCCTTGCTGGTGGGGGCGTGCAGGCACAGATTGCCAGCATAGATGCGCACGCGCCGGGCATCGTCGTCCGCAAGATCATCCGTGAATACGACCGTCATGAACTCCCCCGCGCGGGTAGGTACATATTCTGGCGACTGTAGCAGAGCCGGAGAATGTCGCGAAATATTGCTGGTTCGCAGGCTCTATTCAACGGGCGCCCGCCGGATCTGCTTTGTAATGCAAAGCTCTGCGTATACGGCCGGCCACCCTTTCCCGTCCCAGCAGTGCAACGGTGACGTCGATGGGAGGCGACACGGCGCCGCCGCTGACCGCCACGCGCAGCGGCTGTGCCACTTTTCCGAGACCGAGCCCATGCCGCGCGGCCACCGCTTCGATGACCGCGTGCACGGCGGCAGCGTTCCACACCTCGATGGCAGCGAACCCGAGAGCCAGCTCCTGCAGCAGTGGCGCTGCGTCCGCCGTCAGGTGCTTCCTGGCGGCCTTGTCGTCGAATTGCTCGAACTCACGGAAGAAATACAGACTGTTCTGTGCCATCTCCTTCAGGGTTTTGGCACGCTCGCGCTGCGCCTCGACCACTCCCTCGAGCAAGCGCTCATCGGTCGCGGTGACACCGAGCAGCGCCAGCTGCGCCTGCAGCGCTGCCGCCAGCTCATTGGCCGATGTCCGCACCATGTGCTGCTGATTGAGCCACAGCAGTTTCTCGGGATTGAAAGCCGATGCGGCCTTGTTGACGTCTTTGATATCGAAAGCCGCGATCATCTGCTGGCGCGAAAAAACTTCCTGATCGCCGTGTGACCAGCCGAGACGCACCAGATAGTTCAGCAGCGCGTCGGGAAGATAGCCGTCCTGTTGATACTGCAGCACACTGACCGCGCCGTGACGCTTCGACAGTTTGGCGCCGTCGGGACCCAGGATCATCGGTACGTGCGCGTATACCGGTGGCGTGGCGCCGAGCGCGAACAGCATGTTCATCTGCCGCGGCGTGTTATTGAGATGATCGTCGCCGCGGATCACATGCGTGATTCCCATGTCCAGGTCGTCCACCACGACGCAGAAGTTGTAGGTGGGATTGCCGTCGGAACGCGCGATCACCAGATCGTCGAGTTCGGCATTATCGAATACCACTCTGCCGTGCACCTGGTCGTCGACCACGACCTGGCCGTCGAGTGGATTCTTGAATCGAATCGCCGGCTCCACGTCCGCACGCGGCTCGGTGCGCCCGCGGCAACGACCGTCGTAACGGGGCTTCTCCCGGCGCGCGAGCTGCTGCTCGCGCATCATCTCCAGTTCCGCCTTGGTGCAGTAGCAGCGGTAGGCCTGCCCCTGCTCGAGCATCTGCGCCAGTACTGCGCGGTAGCGCTCGTAACGGTGCGTCTGGTAATAGGGCCCCTCATCCGCCTCCAGGCCCAGCCACCGCATGCCATCGAGAATGACCTGGACCGCCGCATCGGTGGATCGCTCCCGATCCGTATCCTCGATGCGCAGAATGAATTTGCCGCCGGCGTGGCGCGCGTACAGCCACGAGAACAGCGCCGTACGTACGCCGCCGATATGCAGCAGGCCGGTCGGACTGGGGGCAAAGCGGGTGACGACGTTCATATGGGGCGCGCATCCTACCGGCGGCGGCGCGGCTGCGCCATTGCCGTTGCGCCGCGGATATCGCCCGCTTACACTTTCGCCGCCACAGGCGGGGCGGTTAGCTCAGCGGTAGAGCACTGCCTTCACACGGCAGGGGTCACTGGTTCGATCCCAGTACCGCCCACCATAATATCAATAAGTTAGATGCCCAATCCTGCCCGGTAACGCTCCGTACGGACGCGCATACGGATTGCCAATCCGAATTTCGCCTATTTCTACCCCGCTTGGCCCAGGAGCTGCCTGTCCACCATCGCAATGACCGGGCCCCATGCCCCCGGATCGCAAGCGCGGTGCGGATTCCGATTACGGCCGAAGCGTGACGGGCATCCCTGCGAAGCCAATGTGGATGAGCCCAGAGTAGTGACTGACAGTGTCTCTTTCTCCTTGAACTACGCCCGGCCGAGCGCGGGGCTTCTTATTTCGATACATACCTTCGTTCCGCTGCCGACTCCTCGGGCTCGGCATAGTTGGCCGGTGTGATCTCGATCTGCCGGCGCTCAA
>JBAUYT010000065.1:0-36167 GCA_049584935.1 Steroidobacteraceae bacterium | reverse complement strand
GGGGATGTGCCGCGAGCACCGAGAGCAGCGCCTGCTGGCGCGGTGCTCGCCGGGGGGCGTCGTCCGCGGCGAGCGGACGCAGTCGCCACAGCTCGCACAGCGGCAGCGCCGGAGCGCCCTGGCGCAGCGCCTTCGGGATGGCAGCCGCCAGCACCTCGCCCAGCGGATGGTGGTAGTACTGCGCGGTCCAGCGCAGCAGCTGCAACGCGGCGGCATCGAACAGCGGTTGCTCGTCGAGGAGCGCGTGGATCGGCTTCAGGCTGGCCGCCGCGACACTGGCGTGTGCGGCAAACGCGACCACTATGCCGACCCGTTCGCGCCGGCCCACCGGCACCCGCACCCGCGCGCCGATTGGCACCTGCGCCGCATCGACGCCGCACGGCGGCAGGTAGTCGAACAGCGTCGCGCGCGGCATGTCGAGCGCCACGCGCAGCACCGCCGGAACCTCGAGGTCCCGCGCTGCCGCAGCCGCGGCGACGTTTTCCACAATCGATGTGGATAAGTCTGTGGACAGCTCGCTCGGCACCGCCGCAATCACCTGTGATTTAAGGCTTTCATGTCAAATTGATGAAAATCTGACCAACCTTCATTTCCTTTCAGGATCAAGGCTTTGAAGCCCTGGCGTTGCGCCGCGGCGCGGACTGCCGCTAGCGGCCGTGACAGTGGTCTTACATGCATCGATTAAGTGGATGATTTTGGTGGCGTTCCGCTTATGCAATACCTGTCAACCAAAGGCCTTCTTGCGCCGTTGTGCCCCCATAAGTCATCCCTCGAATGCGCCGCAGGTGCCCTGCAAATGCTCGCGTTTGTTACTCTTGCCGCTCAGACATCCGATCTGGTCCCGCTCGGGAAAGCACATTTGCGTGAATCTGCCCAGGATGGTGCGCGCGCCCTCGAATCGTTTCTGGCGGAGGTCGAGCGAAAGGCCTTCAGGATCGCACAGATTGCGCTGCGCCACGAATCCGACGCTCTCGACGTGGTGCAGGACGCCATGATGCAGCTGGCGCATCGTTACGCGTCCCGGCCTGCCCAAGAATGGCGGCCGCTGTTCTATCGCATCCTCGAAAACCGCATTCGCGACATGCAACGCCGGCGCATCGTGCGCCAGCGCGTCATGAGTTTCATGCCGTGGCGCGCAGATGACGAAGACGAGCCGCCCGATCCGATCGATCAGGCGGCCGATGCCGGTCCCCTGCCGCCGGCGCAGATCGAATCGGACCAGATGATGCAGTCACTGGAACAGGCGTTGGCGCAGCTTCCGGGCCGCCAGCGTCAGGCATTCCTGCTGCGCAATATCGAGGGTCTGGACGTGGCCGAGACCGCAGCGGCCATGAAGTGCTCCCAGGGAAGCGTCAAGACACATTATTTCCGCGCCTTGCAGGCGTTGCGGACCAAGCTTACGGAGTTTGCGCCATGACGTCGGACCGCAAGCAGGCTCCGCTGGACGAGGTGGCCGTTCGATTCGAGCAGCGTGCGCGGCAGCTGCTGCTCGACAGCGTCGCGTCATTGCCGGCGCAGACGCGTTCGCGACTGACGCGCGCCCGCTACGCGGCTTTGTCGTCGCGGCCTTCGTGGTCCAGCAGCCTGATGCGCCATTGGATGCCCGCAGGGGCGAGTGCGCTGGCGGTGGCAGTGCTGGCGGTGGTCTTCCTGGTCGGGCCGCGTGGCGAGAATCCGGCAGCCAACGTGCTCGCGAACGCCACGCCCGAGGACATCGAGATGCTCGCGGACAGTGATGCAGTGCAGCTCGGACGCGAAGAAGATGTAGATTACGATTTCTACGAATGGGCAGTCGACGAAGCAAAGGGTGCCAACGCACCCTCCATGGGTACGTGAGGAGTGGCTGCTGGCTGCTCATCGCGTGGCTGTCTTTGGGAGGATCGGTAACCACCACGGTGCAGGCGGCCGAAGCGCCCGACGAGGGGCTGCTCGAGTTTCTGGGCTCGGTGGATACCGAGGACAAGGATTGGCATGACTATCTGGCGCGCACCGATATCGACAAGATCGCGCGCCGTGCGGGCAACGGTGCAGGTCCCCCGGGCGGCGCGGCTGCGCCTGCGCGCCCCAAGCCTGGTGACTCCTCGGGAGTTCCGGGCGATGACCCGCCGCCCAATCCAGCGCCGTCGCCACCGCCCCTGTCTTCACCGCCCATGGCGGCCAAGCCGGTGACGCCACCATGATGCGCACCACCACCGCCACGATCGGCCTGGTGATTATCGTGCTGCTGCTGGCGCTATGCCCGCCGGTACGGGCCGGTGAGCCTGCCGCCGCACCCCTACCACCGCCGGCTTCGGCTGGGACGCCGCCCGCAGGCGTGACCTGGTCGTCGCTGTCGGCACCGCAGCAGCAGGCCTTGGGCAAGTTTCAGGGGCAGTGGGGCAGCCTGCCGCCCGAGCGGCAACAGGCGCTGGCGACTGGCGCTGAGCGCTGGCTGTCGATGACCCCGGAACAGCGCACGGCCGCGCGCGGCCGCTTCCAGAGCTGGCAGCAGCTGCCGCCGGAGCAGCGCGCCGTGATCAGGCAGCGCTGGCAGCGCTTCCAGCAGCTGCCACCGGAGCAGCAGCAGGCCGTGCGGCAGAACTTCCGTGCCTTCTCACAGCTGCCGCCGGAGCAGCGACAAATGCTGCGCGAGCGCTGGCGCAACGCCACGCCGCAGGAGCGCTCGCAGATGCTGCAGCGGCAGCGGCAGTTGCACCTGCAACGAGGCGGCGGACTGCGCGCGTCGCCACCGCGCGGGCGCTGAGCGGCGAGCTCAGACGGCTTTGACGGCAGCGATGAGCTGCGACACTGCGGCCTGGCCGTCGCCATAGAGCATGCGTGTGTTGTCGAGGTAGAACAGCGCATTCTCGATTCCGGAGAACCCCGCGCCCTGGCCGCGCTTGATGACCACCACGTTCTTGGCCTTGTCGGCGTTCAGGATCGGCATGCCGTAGATCGGGCTCGACTTGTCGTTGCGCGCCACCGGGTTGACGACGTCGTTGGCGCCGATGATCAGCGCCACGTCTGCAGTCTCGAATTCCGAGTTCACTTCGTCGAGATCGGCGATCAGGTCGTAAGGCACGCCTGCCTCGGCCAGCAGCACGTTCATGTGCCCGGGCATGCGTCCCGCGACCGGGTGGATCGCAAAGCGGATATTGACGCCGCGGTCGATCAGCAGCTGGCACAACTCCCACACCTTGTGCTGCGCCTGCGCCACGGCCATGCCGTAGCCGGGCACGATGATGACCTTCTGCGCAAACGCCATCATGACCCCGACATCCGAGGCCTCGATCGGCTTCAGGCTGCCGGTGACGGTGCCCTGCGGGGCGGCGGCGCCGGTGTCGCCGAAGCCCGAGAACAGCACGTTGCCGAGCGAGCGGTTCATGGCCCTGGCCATGAGCTGAGTCAGCAGCGTGCCTGCGGAACCGACCACGGTGCCGGCGATGATCATGGCGGCATTGCCGAGCACGAAGCCTTCGAAGGCCACGGCCAGACCCGTGAGGGCGTTGTACAGCGAGATCACGACCGGCATGTCCGCGCCGCCGATCGGCAGTGTCATGCTCAGGCCGAGTACCAGCGCGCAGGCGAACAGCCCGCTGATGACGGCCGGCGCGTTGTCATAGCCCGATGCGATCAGGGCCGCGCAGAGGATGGCGCCGGCCAGGATCAGCAGGTTCAGGATCTGTTGCCCGCCGAAGCGCAGCGACTTCCTGATCAGTCCCTGCAGCTTGCAGAACGCAATCAGGCTGCCGCTGAAGGACACCGCGCCGATGATGGCGC
Source organism: Steroidobacteraceae bacterium (assembly GCA_049584935.1). GTDB lineage: Bacteria > Pseudomonadota > Gammaproteobacteria > Steroidobacterales > Steroidobacteraceae > FEN-1191. The sequence goes on along the minus strand of JBAUYT010000065.1, from coordinate 32,408 downwards.
CGACTACCGCGAGTGTCGCCTCGACGTGTGACATCTCGCCGCCGCGATAGAGTTCCACCGCGGCGATGGCCGCGGCCGCGCCGCCACCCATGCCGTTGTAGAGCGCAATCATCTGCGGCATGTCGGTCATGGCGACACGCCTGCCGCTGATCCAGGCGATGGCGCCGCCGATCGCCACTGCGATGATGATCAGCGGGTAGTTGGTCATGCCCGGGTAGAAGAAGGTGGCGAGTGTCGCCACCAGCATGCCGGCGCCGGCCCAGAGGATGCCGCTGCGCGCCGTCACCGGCGAGCTCATGCGCTTGAGCCCCATGATGAACAGGAACGCGGTGACCAGGTAGCTGACCTCGATAAGACCCGCGGCGCTGATGTAGTCGCTCATCAGTGCTTCCCCGCCGCGGCGCCTGGCTTCCTGGCGCCGCTGGACTTGAACATCTCGAGCATGCGCTCGGTGACCGCGTAGCCGCCGACGGCGTTGCCCGCGGCCAGCAGCACGCCGATGAAGCCGATGATTTTCTCGAGCGGCGTCGTGGCCGAACCGAGCGCCACCATGGCGCCGACCAGCACGATGCCGTGAACGAAATTGGAGCCGGACATCAACGGCGTGTGCAGGATCACCGGCACCTTGGCGATGACCTCGTAGCCGGTGAACGCGGCCAGCATGAAGATGTACAGCGCGACGATGCCGGTCATGTCGATGCCTCCACCAGTTTGCGCGTCGGTTCGTGTTTGATTTCGCCCGCGTGCGTCAGGCAGGACTGCGCGAACACCTCGTCCTGCCAGTCGATGTTGAGCGAGCCGTCCTTGGTGATCGCGCTTTTCAAGAAGTTGTAAAGGTTGCGGGAGTACATTTCACTGGCATGAAACGCCAGCTGTGCCGCCAGGTTCACCGGGCCGACGATCCGCACGCCCTGATGCTCCACGATCTGGCCCGGCTGCGTGAGCTCGCAGTTGCCGCCGGATTCGGCCGCGATGTCGACGATGACGGCGCCTGGCTGCATGCGCTCGACCGCGGCGCGCGAGATGATGCGCGGCGCGCGGCGTCCGGGGATGGAGGCAGTGGTGATGACGGCGTGGGCGACGGCGATGCGCGAGTCGAGTACTTCCTGCTGCTTACGCTTCTCGTCCTCCGTCAGCTCGCGCGCATAGCCGCCGGTGCCCTCGGCCGAGACGCCGGTCTCGACGAACTTGGCCCCCAGCGATTTGACCTGCTCGCGCGTGGCGCTGCGCACGTCATACGCCTCGACCACGGCGCCGAGACGCTTGGCCGTGGCGATCGCCTGCAGCCCTGCCACGCCCACGCCGACGATCAGCACCGACGCCGGGCGAATGGTGCCCGCGGCGGTGGTCAGCATCGGCAGGAAGCGATCGAGCGTGTCGGCCGCAATCAGAACGGCCTTGTAGCCCGCAATGGCTGCCTGCGACGACAGCGCATCCATCGACTGCGCGCGTGAGATGCGCGGAATCAGTTCCATCGCGAAGCTGGTGATCTTGCGATCGCGCAACGCCTGTACTTCCTTGGCGCGCGCGTGCGGCTGCATGAAGCCGACCACCACGGCGCCGGGCTTGAGTTGCTGAATCTGCTCGACGCCCAGCGGTTGCACTGCCAGCACCACGTCGGCGGCCGTCAGAACGGCCTCCGGGCTGTCTGCCCATTCGACCTTCTTGAAGCCCGCGTCCGGAAACTGCGCGCTCACGCCGGCGCCGCGCTCGAGCAGGACGCGGACGTTGCTGGCGGCCAGCTTATCGGCAATCTCCGGAACGAGGCTGACGCGCGTCTCTCCAGGCGCGCGCTCACGGAGCGCACCGATCGTGACCGGCATATCATTCTCCTCTATGGCTGCCGCAGGCGGCGGCGCCGGGGTTTCTTCAACGAGACCCTAAGCGTTGAATTCTCGCATAACAGTGCCGTATCTTACTATTTATGAACGTTGGATCAGAACAACAGGAGGGGGAGTTCGAGCTGGTGGTCGGTGCCAGCAGCCACGGCCTTTCGCAGATGGTGTTGCGAACTGACGTGGCCGGCATGCCGCTCGAATGGGTCGATTACCGCGAGGCAGCACGCCTGTACCACCAGGACCAGGTGGCCTACACCTGCGGCTCGCTGCTGCACCGCCTGTACGGTGGGGTCAATGCCCGCAGCGGGCTGCGCACGGTGCTCGAGGTTAGCTCCATCGTCGCCACCGTCGGCCATACCGGCAATCCCGGCAACACGCGTCACGACTACGTGCCGCCGCTCAACAACGAAACCCTGTTCCGGCGCGATGCTTACCTGTGCATGTACTGTGCGCAGCGTTTTCCCAGCCGCGAGCTCTCGCGCGATCACGTCCGGCCGTTCAGCCAGGGGGGGCAGGATGTCTGGACCAACGTGGTCGCGGCCTGCCGTCGCTGCAACAATGAGAAGGCCTGGCGCACGCCCGAGCAGGCCAAGATGCAGCTGATCGCGGTGCCGTTCACGCCGACCTACGCCGAATACATCTTCCTCAAGGGCAGGCGCGTGCTGGCGGACCAGATGGAGTACCTGCTGGCACATTTCCCGCGCAGCAGTCCGCTGCACGACCGGCTTGCGCGCTGGCGCTGCTGAGGGATTGCGCAATCATTGCCGCCGATCCGCGCGTCTACCTCATCGACGCTTCCGTCTATGTGTTTCGCGCCTGGCACTCGTTGCCGCCGGACCTGGTCGACTGCTGCGGCCAGCCGACTCACGCGCTCTACGGGTTTGCGCGATTCCTGAGCGATCTGCTGGAGCGCAAGCAGCCGACCCATGTCGCCGTCGCCTTCGACGAAAGCCATGGCCGCTGTTTCCGCAACACGCTCTATCCGCCGTACAAGGCCAACCGGGAGCCGACGCCGCCGGATCTGGTGCGGCAGTTTGCGCTCTGCCGCCAGTACTGCCGGCACCTGGGCGTGGCGGAATTCGCCGACGATGGCTACGAGGCAGACGATCTGATCGGCACGCTGGCGGCACATTGCCGGGACGCGGGTCTGCCGGTGACGCTGGTATCGCGCGACAAGGATCTGGCGCAGCTCATCGGGCCGGACGACGTGTTCTGGGATTACAGCGATGCGGCCGAGTATCGCTACCACGAGATCGCCGCGCGTTTTGGCGTGTGTCCCGAGCGCATGGCGGACTACCTGGCGCTGCGCGGAGACAGCGTCGACAACGTACCCGGCGTACCGGGTGTGGGTGCGAAGACCGCAGCCATTCTGATGAGCCACTGCGAGTCGCTCGACCAGCTGTTCGAGCGGCTCGATGCCGTGGCCCAGCTGCCGCTACGAGGTGCCGCCCGACTGCAGCACCGGCTGCGCGAACATCGCGAAGCGGCCTATCTTGCACGCTCGTTGACACGCATTGTCTGCGATGTACCCATGAGCGCGCGTCACTCCGACCTGCAACGCCGCTCGCCGGACCTGCAGTTGATCCGCGATTTCTGCAACAGCCATGGGTTTGGCACGCTGCTGCACCGTCAAGCCGAGCGCCTCGGCCTGACGGCGTGCAACGGTGCAGGTGCGATCAGGCCTTCTTGACGTAGACCTGGCACCAGCCGTTGGCGTTGACCTGCTTGCCGGCAAAGATGGCACAGGGACCCCAGGCATCGCCGGCCTTGCCCTGGAACTGCATGCAGTTGCTGCAGGCGGAGCCCGGCTTGTACATCGGGAATGCCTTGGCATCGACCCCTTTGGCGTTGTCCGTGTAACCGAGCGCCTTGGCGGTCGGATCGCTGGGATCCAGGTGCGGCAGGTCCGCGGCATGCGCACCGTCGACAGAGCGAACCGCTGCGGCTGCGCCCATGAGCAACATGACCTGCTTCAATGCGTCGCGACGTGAGACGGACATCGTGTTCCCCTTAAGGCAATAGAGCTCGAGCCGGAGATGGCTTGGAGCGGAATTCTAACGCGGCGGCGTGGCGCGTGGCATGGGCTTTGAAGTCAGCCTTTGAGGTATCCTTTGGCGGGAAATCGCCGACCCGCACGCGTAGATGCGAATGAATCCCAATAACCAGCTGGGGTGCCTGTGAAAGCGCAGGAGAAAGCCAACAAGGACATCGAGTCGGTGCTGCGCGAACAGCGCCGCTTCGGGCCGCCGGCCAAGTTTGCCGCCGCTGCGCGGCTCAAGCCCCGCGACGTCGAACGGCTGCGGCGCCGCGCCGCAGCCGACTACGCCGGCTTCTGGGCCGAGCTGGCGCGCGCTCATCTGCATTGGCATCGGCCCTTCACCCAGGTGCTCGACGACAGCGCCGCTCCCAATTATCGCTGGTTCAGCGACGGCCAGCTCAACGTCTGCCACAACTGTCTCGACGCCAACCTGGAGCGGCACGGCGACAAGCGCGCGCTGATATTCGAGGGTGAGCCAGGCGATACGCGCACGCTCAGTTATCGCGAACTGCACGCTCAGGTCTGCCGCTTCGCCAACGTGCTCAAGGATCTCGGCGCGCGCCGCGGCGATCGCGTCGTCATCTATATGCCGATGATTCCAGAAACCATCGTCGCGATGCTGGCATGCGCGCGTATCGGCGCCATCCACTCGGTCGTGTTCGGCGGCTTTTCGGCCGTGTCGCTGCGCGATCGCATCGAAGACGCGGGCGCAACGCTGGTGATCACGGCTGATGGCGGCTGGCGCGGTGGTCAATCGGTGCCGCTGAAGGCCGCGGTCGACCAGGCATTAACCTCCGGCTGTCCGACAGTCGGCAACGTCGTGGTCGTGCGCCGCACCGGCGCTGCCATCACCATGCAGGACCAGCGCGACCGCTGGTGGCACGAACTCATCGACAGTGCGTCGCCAAACTGCGAGCCGGAATGGGTCGATGCCGAGCATCCGCTCTATCTGCTGTACACCTCGGGTTCCACCGGCAAGCCCAAGGGCATTCAGCACTCGAGCGCCGGCTATCTGCTGAATGCGCGCCTGAGCTTCGAGTGGGTATTCGATCTGCGCGACGACGACGTCTACTGGTGCACGGCCGACGTCGGCTGGGTGACCGGTCACAGCTACGTTGCCTACGGACCGCTGGCGGCCGGTGCCACCGTGCTCATTTATGAAGGTGCACCCACTTTTCCCGACGCGGGCCGCTTCTGGAAGCTGTGCCAGAACCACGGCGTCACCATCTTCTATACCGCGCCGACTGCAATTCGCGCGCTCATGAAGCTCGGCGATGCCATACCGGCCAAGTACGATCTGTCGCGCATCCGGCTGCTCGGCAGTGTCGGCGAGCCGATCAATCCGGAAGCCTGGATGTGGTTTCAGCGTGTCATCGGGCAGCAACACTGCCCGATCGTCGACACCTGGTGGCAGACCGAGACGGGCGCAATCATGATCTCGCCGTTACCCGGAGTCACGACCACCAAGCCCGGCTCCTGCACGCAGCCCCTGCCCGGCATATTCGCCGACATCGTCGACGACAAGGGCGAGTCGGTGACGCGGCCCGGCGCCGGCGGCTACCTGGTGATCCGCAAGCCGTGGCCGTCGCTGGCGCGCACCATCTGGGGCGACAATGATCGCTATCTCAAGACCTACTGGGAGCGGTTCCAGAACCGCTTCTACGTCGCGGGTGACGGCGCGCATCGGGACGCCGATGGCTATTTCTGGATCGTGGGTCGCATCGACGATGTGCTCAACGTCGCGGGTCACAGGCTCGGCACCATGGAGATCGAATCGGCGCTGGTGGCCCATCCCAAGGTGGCCGAGGCCGCCGTGGTTGGACGCCCACACGAGATCAAGGGCGAGTCCGTGTTTGCCTATGTCGTCTGTCGTGGCGAGCGTCCCACGGCCGAAGCCGGCCTGCTCATCGAAGAGCTGCGCGCCTGGGTGGCACAGCAGCTGAGCCCGATCGCCAAGCCCGACGAGATCCGTTTTGCCGACGCACTGCCGAAGACGCGCTCGGGCAAGATCATGCGGCGCCTGTTGCGGGCGATCGCACGCGGCGAGGAAGTTTCGCAGGACGTATCGACGCTGGAGAATCCCGCCATCGTCGCCCAGCTGCGCGGCGAGGAGAGCCAGCGCGCGGCCAGCGCGCCCCGCAGCGCGGCTGCTGTCAAAGCGCCGGCGAGCAAGGCATCCGCGCGCCGGGTCGCGACCAAAAAGAAGAAGGCCCGCGGAGGCAGCGCGACCCGCCAGCAGGGCAAGACCAGCCGCAGCGGCGGCAGGACGGCCAGGCCGGCTAAACGAACGCTCAAACGTGCCGTCAAACGCGCGGTCAAGCGCGCTGCCAAACGCGCCGGCAGCATCGCCACCGCCGTCAAACGCGCTGCCAAGCGGCTGACGCGCAGCCGTCCGACGCGGCGCTCTCGCGTTCGTCGCCGCGCGCGGTGAGGCGAGTGCGCTCGATCGGCTCGGGCCGCCGGGTTGCGCTCATCTGTCTGCTTGCCGGCGCGTGGCTGGCGGCCTGCCGCACGCCGCCACCCCCGCCACCCCCCCAGCCGCCGCCTGCGCCACCGGCGCCCGAAGTGGTGCCGGAGCGCATCGATCACTATGTCGTCGATGCCGATGCCTCACAGGTGCTGGTGCTGGTGTACCGCGACGGGCCCATGGCCAAGCTGGGACACAACCACGTCATCGCCGTGCATCAGCTGACGGGCGAGGTGCTGATCCCGAAGGACATTGCCAACGGCAGCTTCACGCTCTCATTTCCGGTGGCCGGGATGTCGGTCGATGATCGCGCGCTGCGGGCCGATCTTGGCGATGACTTCAAGGGCCCGGTCGATGCCAATAGCATCGCGGGCACGCGCGAACACATGCTGGGCGAGAAGCTGCTGAACGCATTGCAGTTTCCGATGATCAAGCTGGAGTCCGGTCCGCTGCGCAGCGAAGGCGATCACTGGATCGTCACGCTGAACATCTCCGTGCACGGCCACGTCAGTGCGGTGGAAGTGCCGGTGATGCTCACGATGACCCCCGCCGCGCTGACCGCCAGCGGCCAGTTCGATCTGACGCATGCGCAGCTCGGACTTACGCCCTACAGCGTCGGACACGGCGCGCTGCGCGTGGCCGAAACCATGCATGTGCGCTTCCGCCTGGTGGCCCGCAACGACGCCTCAGACGCTGGTCCGCAGACACCATAGCAGGGTGCCTTCAGGCGCCTCGATCACGGTCACCGCTGCCGCCGTCATGCCGCGCGGCAGCTCGTCGGACACGGGCACATTGCGCGCTGCGAGTTGCGCGCGCTGCTGTGCCGGGTCATCGCATTCGAATACCAGCACCGGCACGTCCAGCAACCGTGGGCGGTGAAAGCCGAGGTCCAGTGCGTCGCTGGTCAGCGGCAGGTGCGCATAGGGTTCATCGAGTTCCGGCAACGCAACGAAACCGCCGCGCTCCCAGAAACCGCGCGCACGCGCGAAATCCCGCTGCGCCAGTCCCAGGTGCAGGAAGTAGCCGCAGGCGGAATCGCGGCGCGCCGTTGCGGCGCCCGGTGAATAGGTGCGCGCCTCGAGCAGCATGACCGCCATGCCGCCCGGATCCCCCAGTCGCAACTGGTGCAGATCCTCCTCGCCCAAGCGTTCGAACTCGGGTTCGAATTCCGCCGCCAGCAGGCGTGAGCGTGCTTCGCGCAGGCCGGGCAGCACGAACGTGACGGCCGGCGAAGGCATGACCCGCTCGTGCAGCCCAATATGAATGCGGCCGTCGGTAACCACACCGTAACGGTGCGGCCAGGCGTCGTTGGTGATCAGCTGCGTGAAGCCAAGCCGCTCGTAGAACTGCACCGACGCGGCGATGTCGGCAGTGGCGATCGCCAGCTCCAGGAACCGTCCGAACATGGCCCGCTCAGTGCCAGTCGTCGCTGGCACGCAGGATCACCTGCGCCAGCGCGCGCGCATGATCGGCGCGGGCATTGAGCGCGGCGACGTACTCGAAGCGCTCGCCGCCTGCGTGCAGAAAGGTCTGGCGTCCGCGCAGCGCGATCTCCTCCAGGGTCTCGAGGCAATCCGCCGCGAAGCCCGGACAGACCACGGTGACCGCCGTGTGCCCGCGCCGCGGCAGCTCGGTCAGGGTCCGGTCGGTGGCCGGTGTCAGCCAGCGATTGGCGCCGAAGCGCGATTGGTAGCAAAGGCTCCACTGCTGCGGCTCGAGCTCAAGCGCGGCGGCCAGCAGTGCCGCGGTCTGCTGGCATTCGTCGGCATAGCGATCGCCGCGTGCGATGAACGCCTGCGGAATACCGTGAAACGACAGCAGCAGGTGACCGTTGCGGCCGTGCCGGCTCCAGTGCTCGCGCACGCTGGCTGCAAGTGCCGCGATGTAGTCGACATCGTCGCAGTAGTTGTCGATGAAACGCAGCGCCGGCAGCCCCTGCCAGTTGCGCAACGCCGCTGACACCTGGTCGTAGACCGCGCCGGTGGTGCTGCCGCTGCTCTGCGGATACAGCGGCAGCACGATCAGGCGAGCGATACCGTCGTGCCGCAGCCGCTCGAGTGTGGCGCCAACCGATGGCGACGAATAGAGGAATGCCTGCTCCACGCGGAAATCGCCGCGCGCGTTGCCGAGTTCGCGTGCCAGTGCTGCACGCAGCCGTGTGGCGTGATAGAGCAGCGGCGAGCCTTCCTCGCGCCAGATTTCGCGGTACTTGGCGGCGCTGCGCGGCGAGCGCAATGGCAGCACCAGGCCGTAGAGCAGCGGCCGCCATAACAGCGGCGGCAGGCCGACGACGCGGCGGTCGGACAGAAATCGGCGCAGAAAGCCGAACACGGCAGCGGCGCGCGGCGCTGCCGGCGTGCCCGTGTTGACGATCAGGGCGGCGGTAGCGGCGCTCGCCATCGGCACGCTTCCTAGCCGAGGCGCTGCGCCAGGAACGCGAGGGTGCGCTCGCGTGCGAGCGCGCTGGCCGCGGCATCGAAACTCTGCGGCCGGTCGTCGTTGTTGAATGCGTGCCCGGCATCGTAGAGATGGAACTCGCCCGTGGGCAGGGCCGCGCGCAACTGTTCGATGTCGCTTGCGGGAATGGACTTATCGCGGGTGCCGAAGTGCAGGATTGTCGGACAATGCGGCGCCTTCGGCAGCTCCTCCGGAATGCCGCCGCCGTAATAGATGACGGCGGCGCCCAGCGGCACCTCGCTGGCAGCCGCCCAGGCCAGGCGTCCTCCCCAGCAGAAACCCAGCACGGCCACGCGCCCGGCATGCCGGCAGATGGCCGCGGCCGCGGCAATGTCCAGTACCGCCTTGGGGGTCGGGATCTGTTTGCGATAGCCCAGGCCCTGCTCGACCTCGGCGGGGGAGTAGCCGAGCACGATGCCGCGCGCCACGCGATCGAACAGCGACGGAGCCACCGCCAGGTAACCCTGGGCGGCATAGTCGTCCGCCACCCGCCGCACATGTGGCGCCACGCCGAAGATCTCCTGCACGACGACGATGCCACCGCGTGCCTTGCCGGGCGGCTTGGCGATGTAGGCGCCGAAGGTATGACCGTCGCGCGCCATCAGGGTCTCGGATTGGCTCACGCGCGCTCCAGGATCGCCGTCACCCCCATGCCGCCGGCCGTGCAGGCCGATGCCAGGCCGAGCCGGGCATTGGCGTCGCCCGCCAGCAGCTTGGCAAGCGTTCCGAGAATGCGCGCGCCGGTGGCCGCAAACGGATGCCCGATGGCAACGCTGCCGCCCTTGACGTTCATGCGCGTGGTATCGATGGATCCCAGCGCCCCCGTGGCCCCCAGCCGCCCGCGGCAGTAGTCAGCCGACTCCCAAGCCTTGAGCAGGCACAGCGGCACGGCGGCAAATGCTTCGTGGATCTCGTAGTAGTCGAACTGCTGCAGGGTCAGGCCGGTATCGCGCAGGATGGCCGCCACCGCATAGGCAGGCGCCATCAGCAGGCCTTCCTTGCCGCTGGCGAAATCGACCGCCCAGGTCTTGCCCGCGCGCAGGTACGCCAGCACCGGCAGCCCCTGCGCGGCTGCCCAGGACTCCGAGGCCAGCAGCAGCACAGCCGCACCGTCCGTCAGGGGAGTGCTGTTGCCGGCGGTCATGGTGCCGCTGCCGGATAGATCGAACACCGGCTTGAGTTTGGCAAGCTTGTCGAGCGAGGCATCCGCGCGCACATTGTTGTCGCCCTTGAGATCCCGGAATGGCACCACCAGGTCGTCGTAGAAGCCCTGCTGCCAGGCCGCCGCCGCCTTGACGTGGCTTTCATAAGCGAGCTGGTCCTGCTGCTCGCGCGTGATCTGCCAGTTCTTCACCATCAGTTCGCAGCTTTGCCCCATGGACAGACCGGTGCGCGGCTCGACGACCGCCGGCAGCACCGGCTTGAGGTCGGCGCGCTTGATGCCAAGCCAGGGCTTGAGGCGCTGGCCGAAGCTGCGGCCGCGGAAACTGGCGAGCAGCCGGCGCTGGTAGGACTTGGGGTATACCACCGGCGGATCGCTCAGATCGTCGACGCCGGCGGCGATGCCGGCCTCGATCTGGCCCAGGGCAATCTTGTTGGCGACCAGGATGGCTGCCTCGAGGCTGGTGCCGCAGGCGCGCTGCACGTCCAGGCCCGGCGTCTCGGGGTCCAGGCCGGTCGACAGCAACGACTCCCGCGTCAGATTGAAATCCTTCGGGTGCTTGATGACGGCACCGGCGATGACATCTCCGAGGCGCTGGCCCTGCAGGCGATAGCGTTCCACCATCGCGCGCAGCGCCGCCGTCAGAAGTTCCTGGTTGTCGGTGCCGGCGTAGGCCGTGTGCGAGCGTGCGAACGGCGTGCGCACCCCGCCCAGAATTGCTACACGCCGAATACTGTCTCGAACCAACATGTGTGCCTCCGGCGACCCACGCTCTTTTTTCGCAACGAGACTGCTAGGATGCCACGCCCGCAGGAACAGGTGGAGGAAGGATGCCCGAGTCGGGGGTCGATCGCGTTTTCGAGCGACGGCTGGCGGCTTTGAGCAACAGCCGCGAGCAGCGGCTGCTGGCCCGTGGCAGCCGCGGGCTCGAGCGCGAGTCGCTGCGGGTGACGCCGGACGGGCGCATCGCGCAGACGCCGCACCCGGCGGCCCTGGGTTCGGCCCTGACCAACCCGCATATCACCACCGACTACTCCGAAGCGCTGACCGAGCTGGTGACGCCAACCTTTCCCGACAACGAGTCGCTGCTGGGGTATCTCCAGGATCTGCATCAGTTCGTCTATCGCCACATTGGCGAGGAGCTGCTCTGGGCCAGCTCCATGCCCTGCGAGCTGGGCGGCGACGACGAGGTGCCGATTGCCCGCTACGGCAGCTCGCACCAGGGGCTCCTCAAGTACGTCTACCGCCACGGACTCAAGATCCGCTACGGCGGCATGATGCAGGCCATCTCCGGCGTGCATTTCAATTATTCGCTGCCAGTGTCCTTCTGGCCGCTGTACGCGGAGTTCTGCCAGAGCCGCGATTCCGGCCAGGAGTTTCGCAGCGCGCGCTACTTCGACCTGCTGCGCAACTACCGCCGCCACGGCTGGATCATCTCGTACCTGTTCGGCGTATCGCCGGCGCTGTGCCGCTCGTTCCTGCAGGGGCGCAGCGACGACGGTCTCGAGCTGCTGGGTAGCGACACACTGATCGGGCCGCATGCCACTTCACTGCGCATGAGCGACATCGGCTATCGCAACCGCAATCAGGCGGCGACCACGGTCTCGGTCAACAGTCTGCAGGAGTATCTGCGCGATCTCGGACGCTCGATCCGCCAGCCGCACGCGCCGTTCGCTGCGCTCGGAGTCGAGCGCGACGGCGAGTATCAGCAGCTCTCCGGCAACGTGCTGCAGATCGAGAACGAGTATTACAGCTACATCCGCCCGAAGCGCACCTTGCGGGCCGGCGAGCGCACCACGCATGCACTGGCACGCGCCGGCGTCGAGTACGTCGAGGTACGCGCGCTCGACAACAGCGCCTTCGACCCGCTAGGTGTCAACGCCTGCAAGCTGCACTTTCTCGAGGCGTTCGTGATCATGCTGCTGTTTCGTGCCAGCCCGCCGATCGACAACGGCGAGGAGGAGGCCATAGAGCGCAACCATCTGCTGGTGGCGCGTCGCGGGCGCGAGCCTGGGCTCATGCTCGAGCGCGATGGCCGGCGCGTGGCGCTCGGCGACTGGAGCGCGGAACTGCTCGATTCGATGCAGGGCATCTGCGAGCTGCTCGACAGCGTCGATCCGCAACGCCCGTACGTGTCGGCGCTGCGCGATCAGAAGCTCAAGCTCGAGGATGTCGAGCGCACGCCGTCGGCGCGGCTGTTGCACGAGCTGCGTACGCGCGAGCAGAGCTTTCAGGCGCTGGCGCTGCGATTCTCGCGCGAACACCAGGAGTACTGCCTGCACCGTGTGCCGTTCGCGGCCGAGCGCGCCCGCGAATTCGCGGCCGAGGCGCAGCAATCGCTGCAGGAATTTGCCGGCGTCGAGGCCTCGCGGCGCGGCAGCTTCAAGGACTATCTCGGCAAGTATCTAGCCGACTAGAATCGATCCGACCCCGTCCGCTCCGAGGTTGCTCCGTGCTGCAGAGGATTCGCCGGTTGCTGATCGCCAATCGCGGCGAGATCGCCATACGCGTGATGCGCGCCGCGAACGAACTCGACGTCGAGACGGTGGCGATCTATTCGCAGGAGGACCGGTTCGGACTGCATCGCACCAAGGCCGATGAGGCCTACCTGGTGGGCGAGGGCAAGGGCGCCATCGAGGCCTATCTCGACATCGCCGACATCCTGCGCGTTGCGCGCGAGGCGCGGGTCGACGCAGTTCACCCGGGCTACGGCTTCCTGGCCGAGAATCCCGAATTTGCGGAACGCTGCGCCGCCGCCGGCGTGCTGTTCGTAGGGCCCAGTCCGCACACCATGCGCGTGCTGGGCAACAAGGTGGCGGCACGCAATCTGGCGGTTTCCGCGGGGGTGGCGGTGATGCCTGCCACAGCGCCATTGCCGGCGGCGCCGGCGGAGTGCGCCGCCGCGGCGGCGGCCGTGGGCTATCCCGTCATGCTCAAGGCCAGCTGGGGCGGTGGCGGCCGCGGCATGCGCGTCATCGAAGACGACGCGCAGCTGGCCGAGCTGTTGCCGGTGGCGCGACGCGAGGCCAAGGCAGCCTTCGGCAACGACGAGGTCTATCTAGAAAAGCTGGTGCGCCGCGCGCGCCACCTGGAGGTGCAGATCATCGGCGACTCGCACGGCAACCTGGTGCACCTGTTCGAGCGCGACTGTACCGTGCAGCGGCGCAACCAGAAGGTGGTGGAGCGTGCGCCGGCGGTGTTCCTGGCTGACGCGCAGCGCGCAGCGCTGTGCCAGGCGGCCCTCAAGATCGGACGCACGGCGCAGTATGTCAATGCCGGTACCGTGGAGTTCCTGCAGGACGCCGATAGCGGCGCGTTCTACTTCATCGAAGTCAATCCGCGCATCCAGGTGGAGCACACGGTCACCGAGTGCGCCACCGGCATCGATCTGGTCAAGGCGCAGATCCGCATTGCCGATGGCGCGCGCATCGGCGATGCCGCCAGTGGCGTGCCGGCGCAGGCCGAAATCCACCTGATTTCGCACGCACTGCAGTGCCGTGTCACTACCGAGGATCCATTCAACAATTTTGTGCCGGACTACGGCCGCATGACCGCCTACCGCAGTCCTGCGGGTTTTGGCGTGCGGCTCGACGCCGGTACGGCCTATGCCGGCGCGCTGATCACGCGCTCCTATGACTCGCTGCTGGTGAAGGTGACCACCTGGGCGGCGAGCCCCGAGGAGAGCATTGCGCGGATGCACCGCGCGCTGTGGGAATTCCGCGTGCGCGGCGTGGCCACCAACCTGCGCTTCCTCGACCAGATCATTTCGCATCCGCGCTTTGCGCATGGCGAATATACCACGCGCTTCATCGACGATACGCCGGAGCTGTTCGCGATGCCGGCGCGCCGCGACCGCGCCACGCGCATCCTCACTTACCTGGCGGAGACGGTCGTCAACGGCAACGCCGAAGTCACCGGCCGCGCCCGCCCCGAACGGCTGACGGTGGTGCGGCCGCCGGGGTTGCCCGAGGGCGCGGACCCGCCGCAGCAGGCGCCGCCTGGCAGCAGGCAGCGGCTCGAGCAGCTGGGACCTGCGGGCTTCGCACGTTGGATGTGCAGCCAGCAGCGCGTGTTGTTCACCGACACCACCATGCGGGATGCGCATCAGTCGCTGCTGGCGACGCGCATGCGCAGCATCGACATGATCGCGATCGCGCCGGCCTATGCGGCGCTATTGCCCGGACTATTCTCGATCGAATGCTGGGGCGGCGCCACGTTCGACGTCGCCATGCGCTTCCTCAGGGAGGATCCGTGGGAACGGCTGGCGGCACTGCGCGAGGCCATGCCCAACCTGCTGCTGCAGATGCTGCTGCGCTCGGCCAACGCGGTGGGCTACAGCAACTATCCCGACAACGTGGTGCGCTACTTCGTGCAGCAGTCGGCCGCGGCCGGCATCGATCTGTTCCGCGTGTTCGACTCGCTCAACTGGGTCCCGAACATGCGCGTCGCCATGGATGCGGTACTCGAGAGCGGCAAGCTGTGCGAGGCCGCAATCTGCTACAGCGGCAACCTGAGCAGTCCGAACGAGCGCAAGTACACGCTCGATTACTACCTGACCCTGGCGCGGGAGCTGCAGGCGGCCGGCACGCATATTCTGGGTATCAAGGACATGGCGGGGCTGTGCCAGCCGCGCGCCGCCCATGACCTGGTGACGGCGCTGAAGCAAGAAACCGGCCTGCCGGTCCACTTCCATACTCACGATACCAGCGGCATTGCGGCTGCGAGTGTGTTCGCGGCCATCGCCGCGGGGGCGGATGCGGTCGATGCCGCGGTCGATTCGATGAGCGGACTGACCTCGCAGCCCAACCTGGGTTCGATCGTGGAAGCATTGCGCCATGGACCGCGCGATTCGGGGCTGGATCCGGATCACATCCGCACCATCTCGCACTACTGGGGTCAAGTGCGTAAGGGCTACGCCGCGTTCGAGAGTGACAATCGCGCCGGGGCATCCGAGGTCTACGTGCACGGCATGCCCGGCGGCCAGTACACCAATCTGCGCGAACAGGCGCGCGCGCTCGGCATCGATGACACACGCTGGCCCGAGGTGGCGCGCACCTATGCCGACGTCAACGACATGTTCGGTGACGTCATCAAGGTGACTCCGACCTCGAAGGTGATCGGAGATCTGACGCTGCTCATGGTGACCAGCGGACTATCGCGTGCCGCGGTGCTCGATCCGGATACCGAAGTGGCCTTTCCCGAATCGGTGGTGAGCCTGTTCCGCGGCGACGTCGGCCAGCCGTATGGGGGATTTCCGCAGGCCCTGCAGCGCAAGGTACTCAAGGGGGCAGCGCCGCGCCGGCGCCGCGCCGGCGAGGAGCTGCCGCCGGCGGACTTTGCGCAGCTGCGCCTTCAGGCGGAGACACGCACCGGCCGAGCGCTCACCGACCAGCAGTTTGCGTCCTACCTGATGTACCCGACGGTATTCGCCGAGTACGCCGCCGATCGCCGGCGCTTCAGTGACGTGGCGATCCTGCCGACGCCGGTGTTCTTTTACGGCATGCAGCCAGGGCAGGAACTCAGCGTCGATCTCGAGCGCGGCAAGACGCTCATCGTGCGCTACATCACCCAGAGCGAGCCGCACGAGGACGGCACGCGTACGGTGTTCTTCGAACTCAACGGCCAGCCGCGCTCGGTGCGTGTGACCGATCGCAGCCAGAAGCCGAAGCGGCCGCCGCAGCGCAAGGTGGACGCCGGCAATTCGCGCCAGATTGGTGCGCCGATGCCCGGCACCGTTACCACCATCAAGGTCATCGTCGGCCAGCAGGTGGCGCGCGGCGACGTCATCGTCACGCTGGAGGCCATGAAGATGGAGGCGGCGGTCCGGGCCGAGGCCGACGGGCAGGTGGCCGAGGTGCTGGTACAGCCGGGGGTCATGGTCGACGCCAAGGACCTGCTGGTGGTGCTGCGGTAGTCGGGAGGCGGAGGCGCCAACGCCGCCCGATTCGCGCAATAAATTAGCGTTATAAACGGGCATCGGCAGCCATCCATTGCTCCCGATTGGTGCTAGGGTATCCACTGGCCGGTGTGGACGCCCACTGGCAGGGCGCAATTACCGCGCCTGAGCGTGGCACGAAAGGTGCACCCGCCCGGAACGGGGAAGTGGCCAACTAACAAGAATGGAGGCGAAAATTCTCGCATGAAACTCGTAACGGCAATCATCAAACCTTTCAAGCTCGATGACGTCCGCGCCGCGCTCTCGGAGATCGGCGTATCCGGCATGACCGTTACGGAAGTCAAAGGATTCGGGCGTCAGCGGGGGCATACCGAGCTGTATCGCGGCGCCGAGTACGTGGTCGATTTCGTGCCCAAGACGCGCGTCGAAGTCGCGGTGCGTACCGACCTCGTCGACCAGGTGGTCGAGGCGGTGCTCAAGGCGGCCAAGACCGGCAAGGTGGGCGACGGCAAGATTTTCATCACGGATATCAACCGCGTCGTGCGCATCCGCACCGGCGAGACCGACAACGCGGCTCTTTGAGAAATCCGTGGCCAGCGTGTCTTCCAACGCCATCGTATTTCACCGGCACGGCGGCGCCGAGGTTCTCAAGTGGGAACCGAAGCCGGTCGAGGCGCCTAGCCGCGGCGAGGTACAGCTCCGGCACACGGCCATCGGCGTCAACTTCATCGATATCTACGATCGCAGCGGCCTGTACCCGCGGCCGCTGCCCGAAGTGCCGGGCCGCGAGGCGGCCGGTGTGGTGGTAGCACTCGGTGCCGGAGTGCGTGGGCTCAAACTGGGCCAGCGTGTGGCCTATGTGCTGAGTGCCGCCGGCGCCTATGCCGAGTATCGCAACATCGCGGCGGCGCGGCTGGTCAAACTGCCGGCCGCCATCAGCGACGAACAGGCGGCGGCGCTGATGCTCAAGGGGCTCACCGCCGAGTACCTGCTGCGCCGTACCTACCGGGTGCAGCCTGGTGACTACGTGCTGGTGCACGCTGCCGCCGGCGGCGTCGGTTCGCTGCTGACGCAGTGGGCGCGCCGGCTGGGCGCACGGGTCATGGGCATCGTCGGCACGGAGGCGAAGGCGGTCAGCGCCAGGCGCCAGGGCTGCCACCAGGTATTCGTCGCCGGCCGGGACGAAATCGTGGCGTCAGTGCGCAAGTACACGCGCGGCGCGATGGCGAACGTGGTCTACGATTCGGTGGGCAAGGACACCTTCATGGAATCGCTCGACAGCCTGCGGCCGCGCGGCATGATGGTGAGCTTCGGCAACGCCTCCGGGCCGGTGCCGGCGGTGGCGCCGCTCGAACTCACGCGTCGCGGCTCGCTGTTCCTGACACGGCCGTCGCTGTTCGATTACATTGCCAAACCGGAGGAGTTGTCTGCAGCGGCGCGCGCGCTGTTCGCGCAGGTCAAAAGCGGCAAGATCAAGGTAGCCATCGGTCAGCGCTACGCGCTGCAGGATGCCGCCCAGGCGCACCGGGACCTGGAGATGCGGCGCACCGTCGGCGCATCGGTGTTGCTGCCGAGCGCGACCGGCTGAACGTCGGCCGCTATTCCACCAACCGCAGCGTGCGTGTCTCGCGGCTGATGCCGAGCGCGCCGCTACGCACGACCTCGACCAACTCGGCATGCGCGGCGAGATTGCGCATGAAGCCGTTGATCTCGGACTCACTGCCGAGCAGCTCGACGATGAAACAGTCACTGGAAGGATCGAGCACCCGGCCGCCGGTGCGGATGACGTAGCCGCGCACGGTGTCGCGCCGGTCCGCATCGAGCTGCAGCTTGATCAGTACCAGCTCGCGTTCGAGGTGCTCACCGCGCGTCATGTCCTCGACACTGACGACGTCGATGAGTTTCTTGCACTGATTGACGATCTGGAGCATGACGGCTTCCGAGCCGCTCGTGACCAAGGTCAGACGTGACAGGGTCGGATCGTCGGTGGGCGCGACCGACAGCGACTCGATGTTGTAACCGCGACTCGAGAACATGCTGGCCACGCGCGTGAGCGCACCAGCCTCGTTCTGCAGCAGGATGCCGATGATATGACGCATATGGCCGCAGAATAGCCAATTGCGGGCGCGGTCGGTAATAATCGGTCGCATGACCGAAGGTGCCCACGCCGTTCAGCCCCGCGCCCATCCGCTGGCCGGCCATTCCATGACCGGCGCACAGATAGTCGTGCAGGTCATCGCTGACGAAGGTGCCGACGCCATCTTCGGCTACAGCGGCGGCGCCATCCTGCCGACTTATGATGCGATCTTCACATTCAATGAAGAGCAGCGGCGCACCGGCGGTAAGGAGGTTTCGCTCATAGTGCCGGCCAACGAGCAGGGCGCAGGATTCATGGCCGCCGGCTATGCCCGCGCGAGCGGACGCGTGGGAGTCTGCCTGGTTACCTCCGGCCCGGGTGCCACCAATACGGTGACGCCGGTGCGGGATTGCATGGCGGACTCGGTGCCCATCGTCGTCATCTGCGGCCAGGTGTCGCGGGCGGCCATCGGCACCGACGCTTTCCAGGAGGCGCCGGTCGTGGCCATGATGGGCTCGCTGGCCAAGCATGTGTTCCTGGTTACCGATCCTGCGCGGCTCGAAGCCACCATGCGCACCGCCTTCGAGATCGCGCGCACCGGGCGCCCCGGACCGGTGGTGATCGACATCCCCAAGGACGTGCAGACCGCGGCCGGCATATTCGCTGGCGAGGGCGCCTTGCCCGTGCCCGGATACCGCCAGCGCCTCGATGAATGGACCGCCAGCACGCTCGGCGAGACGCAGGCGGCTGCTTTCTTCGCGTTGCTGGCGGAATCGCAGCGCCCGCTGCTGTACGCCGGCGGCGGCGTCATCAACGGGGGTGCGGCCGAGCCCCTGGCTGAGTTTGCCCAGCAGTTCGGCATACCGGTGGTCACCACGCTCATGGGCATCGGTGCCGTCGATACGACCCACCCGCTGTCGATGCGCATGCTCGGCATGCACGGTGCGGCCTATGCCAACTATGCCGCCGACGATTGCGATTTTCTGATCGCGGTCGGCGCGCGCTTCGATGACCGCGTCGCCGGCGATCCGCGCAAGTTCGCCCGTAATGCGCGCCGCATTGCGCACCTGGATATCGACCAGGCGGAGATCAACAAGGTCAAGCATTCGCAATGGAGCCACGTCGGGCTGCTGCCCGAGGCACTGCGTGCTCTGACGGCCTACGGCAGGCGTGCCGGAATCGCCTGCGACTTCGTGTCGTGGCAGCGCGCGCTCGACCAGCTCCGGCAGACGCATGCGATGAACTACGACCGTGGCAGCGAGCTGGTTCAGCCGCATTACGTCATCGAGGAGATCAATCGCCATACGCGTGGCGAGGCCATCATCAGTACCGGCGTTGGCCAGCACCAGATGTGGGCGGCGCAGATGTTCGATTTTCGTCACCCGCGCCTGTGGCTCACATCCGGCAGCATGGGAACCATGGGATTCGGGCTGCCGGCCGCGATCGGTGCCCAGGTGGCCAACCCGGGCCGCCTGGTCATCGACTTCGATGGCGATGCCAGCATTCGCATGAACATCGGCGAACTCGAGACCGTCACTACCTACGATCTGCCGATCAAGGTGATCGTGCTCAACAATTTCGGCGACGGCATGGTCAAGCAGTGGCAGAAGCTGTTCTTCAAAGGCCGGCTCTCGGGCAGCGACAAGTCGCTGCACAAGAAGAATTTCGTGCGAGCGGCCAGCGCCGATGGCTTCCAGTGGGCCAAGCGTCTCGATCGCAAACAGGACGTGGCCGCCGTGGTCGAGGAGTTCCTCAACTATCCCGGTCCCGCCTTCCTCGAGGTCATCATCGACCCGGACGCCGGCGTCTACCCGATGGTCGGCCCGGGCTTAGGGTACGATGCCATGATTACGGGCGAGTTCATCGCGGCGCGGTCGCAGGTCGCAGCGCCCGGCGAGGTCGACCCGTCCGGCATGTTCTAAAGGGTCTTTGACCTCCCCGGGCTTGACCCGATTCTTGACCTGTGGCCCCTGACCTTCCGCTGCGGCCGTTGCTGCGCCGCGGTTTTGTTATGTCAAAGAAAACGGCGGGTCAACCGACCCTGCTTTTTTGGGTACTGCGTCGCAAAGCGGCGATTTCGGTTGAGGAATAATCCGTCAGTCGCCTCAAGTAAGGTCAATGACATCCATGACCAAAGCCCGTCGTGCCACCCAATTCCTGCAGACGGAGCCGCGCCTGCGCCGCGCCTACTTCGATTGCCGCTGTGGTCAATTGCACATGCGCTACGCGATCCCCGGCGGGGGTGGCTTCGACGAGGCCACCACTTTATTGTGTATACCGGGTGCACCCGGTACGGGCCGGTTCTTCGCGCCGCTGCTGCTGCCGCTCGGACGGGATCGATCGGTGTACGCACCCGATCTGCCGGGCTGTGGTGAGTCGGACGGTGCCGAGGGCATGACGGTCGCTGCGACTGCTGAGGCGCTGGGTGATTTTCTGGATTCAATGCACGTGCGCCACGTCGACCTGCTGGCGCACGCGAACGGAGTAGCAGTGGCAACGGCATTGCTGCAACAACGGCCGGCGCAGATCGGCCGTGTGGTGCTGTCACCGGACACCGAGGTGGTGCACGGCGAAGCGCGCAATCTGCGGCATCCGTCGCTGGTGATCGATTTGCGCGCCGCCGATGAGCGCGTGCGCGGTGGCGGCGAGCCGGAGCAGCAGGCTGCGCAGTTGCGCGAATTCCTGGGGCTCGCCTGAGCCTGATCACGCCGAGGAAAAGGTTCCTTGTCCAGCAAAGTTAAGAGCAACCCGCCGCAGTCGCCCGATCTCGAAGAGACCGCCGAGCTGCCGCAATTGACTGCATCCGGCGATCCGCTTTCGGCCACGGATGCATGGCCGAGCCACGCGGATACCGCCAGTACCGGTAGCCTGCCAACGCTGACGGCCTCGCAGCGCGTGCGCGGCGTGCGCGGCGATGCCGAGTCGCCGACCGCAAACTGGCACGAAGCCGAGATCGGCGCGTTGCGCTCCGATCTGGCGTCGGTCAACGAGAGCCGCAGCCAGCTCGAGCACGATCTGCAGAATCTCGGCGGCAATCTGCGCGAGCTCGAGGCAATGCTCAATCGCAAGAGCGAGCAGTTGTCGGTATTCGAGCGAGAAGTCGGGCAGCGCGACCGGCGCATCGCCGAACTGGAGGCGCGCGCGGCGCAGCTCGATCAGGATCTGGCCGAGCGTCAGGCGCGGCACGAGATCGAAGTGGGTTCGCGACAGGCTCAGTTCGACCAGGATTTTGCCGGTGTCAATGCAGAGCGCAGCCAGCTGCAGCAGCAGTTGAGCGCGGCTCGCACCCAGATCGAGACATTGACTACGCGTGCCGGCAAGCAGGCCGCCGAACTGACGACCCTGCAGACCGAACGCACGCAGCTCGAGGCGCGCTACCGCCACGCCGAGCAGGATCTGGAGCAGGCCAGGCGGCGTACCGAGCACTATCGGGAGACGCTGCAGAGCCAGGAAGGGCGCCGGCAACTCTACGACGGCATGATCGCCGAGTCCGAGGCGCGCATTTCCGTGGTCGAGCAGCAGTCGGCCGAGCAGGCGCGCAGCTCGGACGGACGGCTGGGTGAGCTGCGAGCCTCGCTGCATACGCACGAACAACGCGTGCGCGGACTCGAAGCGGCAAACAGTGCACTCGAGAAGATCCGGCGCGAGCTCGAGAGCAGCGGCAATGCCGCACGCGCCAAGGCCGAAGCCGACGCGGCTGCGGCCGCCGAACGCGTCGCCGCGCTCGAAGCCGAGAGTCGCCAGCGCGAACAGTCCCGACTTGAGCAGCAGAAGCAGGCGGAGCGGGCGCTACGCGAATACGAGAAGCAGGCCGACAAGAGCCAGCGCGAACATCTGTCGCAGGCCGAGCAGACGCTGCGCGAGCAGCGCGCCGAGGCCGAGCGCCAGCTGAGCGAGCTCATGGCCAAATCCGAGCAGGCGCTGCGCGAGCAACGCGCCGAGGCCGAGCGCCAGTTGCACGAGCTCAAGGCAAAGTCCGAACAGGCGCTGCGTGAGCAGCGCGCACAGGCTCAGGCGCGTGATCAGGAGCTGTCGGCGGCGCTGACTGGCCAGCAGCAGCGCAACAGCGAACTCGAGGCCGCCCGGCTCGAGCTGGAAGCTGCCCGACGCGAACTCGAGAGCAGCAGCACGGCTGAACGCACCCAGGCCAAGACCGCAGCCGCCAGCGCCCAGGCCCGCATCGAGGCGCTCATCGGCGAGACCCGCCAGCAGACTGAGAGCCTGGCGGCGCTGCGCGGGCAGTTGCAGACCCGGGAGCAGGAAGCGAAGGCGGCGCTGGAAGCGCAACGCCAGCAATTCAGCGAGCTGGAACGCGCCCACCGCGAGTTCGAGAACTCCAGTATTGCGGCGCGAACGCATGCCGAGACCGAAGCCGGCGCGGCTCAGGCGCGCCTCGAGGCACTCGGCGGCGAGATTCGCCAGCAGGCCGAGCAGTTGAGCGAGTTGCGCCGGCAGATGGATCAGCAGGCACAGGACTCGCAGACGGCGCTGCAGGAAATGAACCTGTCCCTAAGTGTGGCGCGGCAGCGTAATGAAGTGTTGGAGAGCGCGCGGCGCGAGCTCGAGGCCGACGCCGCTGCGGCTCGTGCTCGGGCCGAAGCTGAGGGCGCGCAGGCTGGCGAGCGCATCGCGGCGCTCGAGGCCGAGATCCAGCAGCAGACCGAGAACGCACGCGATCTCAGGGTACAGCTCGGCGCTGTGCGCGATTCGCTGGCGCAGCGCAACGCGCTGATCGAGCGCGTCGAAGTCGAGGCGGCCAGCAGCGTCGCCATGCTCGGGAACATCCAGCAGAATCTCGAACACCTGGGTGCCGAGGACCAGCCGCACCTGCTCACCCGGATGGACGGCAGCACGGGAATCGTGCATCTGCTCGGTCGGCGCACCACGCTCGGCCGGACGCCCGACAACGACGTCCACATCGATGCCGAGTTCATCAGCCGGCACCATGCCGTGGCATTGCGAGCCGGCGGCAAGACGGTCATCGAGGACCTCAACAGCACCAACGGCACCTACGTCAACGGCCAGCGCATCAGCCGCCGCACCCTCAAGGACGGTGACCTGGTCATGCTCGGCAAGACCGAGTTCCGATTCAGCGTCAAGGCACTGCCGGTCTGAGCGCGCGGGGCTGCGCGCGGAGCCGCCGATCGCTTAAGCTTGGCGCCGATGAGCAGCGATGATTACCTGCAGCGTATCCTCAAGGCGCGGGTCTACGACGTAGCGATCGAGTCGCCGCTGGAGCTGGCGCCGCGGCTGTCGCAGCGGCTGGGCAATCGCATCCTGTTCAAGCGCGAAGACCTGCAGCCGGTGTTCTCGTTCAAGCTGCGCGGTGCCTACAACAAGATCGCGCACCTGTCATCGACGATCGCTGCGCACGGTGTCATCTGTGCGTCCGCGGGCAACCACGCCCAGGGCATGGCGCTGGCCGCACGCCAGCGCGGCATCCCGGCCGTGGTGGTGATGCCGCGCACCACTCCCGAGATCAAAATACGCGCCGTGTCCGAACTCGGCGCGGAAATCGTGCTGTATGGAGACGGCTACGACGCCGCCTACGAGCACGCGCTCACGATCACGCGCGAGCGCCACCTGGTGTTCGTGCATCCGTTCGACGACGTCGACGTCATTGCCGGGCAAGGCACGGTCGGCCTGGAAATCGTGCGGCAGACCGCGGGCGAGATCGACGCCGTGTTCGTGCCGGTCGGCGGCGGTGGCCTGATTGCCGGCATTGCCGCATTCATCAAGCAGGTCTATCCGCGCGTCAAGATCATCGGTGTCGAGCCCGAAGATTCGGCGGCCATGTACGACTCGCTGCAGGCCGGCAAGCGCGTTACGCTCGAGCGCGTCGGTCTGTTTGCGGACGGCGTCGCGGTCAGGCGCGTAGGCGAGGAGACCTTCGCCCTGGCGAAGCGCTTCGTCGACGAGATCGTGCTGGTCAACAACGACGAGATCTGCGCCGCCATCCAGGACATCTTCGAGGACACGCGCTCGATCTGCGAGCCCGCCGGTGCCCTGGCGGTCGCCGGGATCAAGCACGTGCTGCCGAAGCGAAGCTGGAAGGAGCAGCGCGTGGTCGCCGTCAACAGTGGCGCCAATCTCAATTTCGACAGTCTGCGACACGTGGCGGAGCGCGCCGACATCGGCGCCGAGCGGGAGGCTCTGCTCGCAGTCGAGATACCCGAGCACCCGGGCAGCTTCCTCAAGTTCTGCCAGACGCTCGAGCAGCGCAACGTTACCGAGTTCAACTACCGCGGCCAGGGCAACGAGCGAGCCCATATTCTCGTGGGCCTCGGGCTGCACGGTGGTCACGAGGAGCGGGTGGCACTGATTGCGCTGCTGCGCGCGGCGGGCTACGCGGTCACCGACATGAGCGGCAACGAGATCGCCAAGCTGCACGTGCGCTACATGATTGGCGGCCAGGGCCGCACGCAGGCCGATCACGGCCATGACGAGCTGCTGTATCGCTTCGAATTCCCGGAGCGCCCCGGTGCGCTGCTGCGCTTTCTGCAATCCGTGGGTTCGCGCTGGAACATCAGTCTGTTCCACTACCGCAATCACGGTTCGGACCACGGCCGCGTGCTTGCGGGCATCGAGGTACCCAAGGCCCAGCGCGAGGAATTTCTGCTGCATCTGAACGAGCTGCACTACCCCTTCACCGACGAGACCGGCAACAACGCCTATCGCATGTTCCTGCACGCCTGATGGCAGGAGCTGCGATCGCGGCGCGCTTTCCGGGGCTGGCCGTGCTGCGCCACCCGGTCTTTGCGCGGTTTGCGATCTGCCGCTTTCTGGTGACCCTGAGCTGGCAGATGCTGGCGGTCGCGGTGGGCTGGCAGGTGTATTCGCTGACGCACGATCCGCTGGCGCTCGGCGTCGTAGGGTTGAGTGAGTTCCTGCCGTTCCTGTGCCTGGTCATCATCGGCGGCCACGTCGCGGACCAGGCCGATCGTCGCAATGTGCTGGTAATCGCCTGGAGCATCGAGGCGCTCTGCATCGGCGTGCTGTTGTGGCTGGCGCTGGCCGAGGGCCGCATCGTCTGGCCGATCTACGCGGTCATCGCCTTGTTCGGCAGCACCCGGGCCTTTTATGCGCCGGCGATGCAGGCACTGGTTCCGACCTTGATACCGCGCGAGGACTTTCCGCGCGCGGTCTCGGTCAATTCGTCGCTGTTCCAGATCGCGGTCATCACCGGTCCGTCGCTGGGCGGTGTGCTGTATCTTCTGGGACCGGCAGTGGTCTATGGCGTCTGCCTGGGGCTCTTCATCATCGCGGTGCTCGTGACCGCCTCGCTCGGTCCGCATCGCGCGCAACGCGAGCCCGGAGAAGTGCCCGCTGCACGCGGCCACGAGCTGCTGGAAGGCATTCGCTATGTGATGCACCAGCGCGTCGTACTCGGTGTCATCTCGCTGGATCTGTTCGCGGTGCTGTTCGGCGGAGCCACTGCGCTGCTGCCGATCTTCGCCGCCGAAGTACTGCACATCGGTCCCGTGGGGCTCGGCATCCTGCGCACCGCGCCGGGCGTCGGCGCCGCGATCACCGCTGCGCTGATCACGCTGAGACCGATCAACCGCCACGGCGGCCCGGTGATGTTCAGCGGCGTGGCGGCGTTCGGGGTCTGCACCATCATCTTTGGCCTGTCGCGCAGCGTGCCGCTGTCGGTGCTGGCGCTGCTGCTGCTCGGCAGCGGCGACATGTTCAGCGTGTACGTGCGCGGCATTCTGGTGCAGCTCAACACCCCCGATCACATCCGTGGTCGCGTCAGCGCCATCAACTCCATGTTCATCGGCGGCTCCAATGAGCTGGGTGAATTCGAATCGGGCGTGACCGCGCGCTGGTTCGGCGCCGTGCCGGCAGTGCTGCTCGGCGGCGTGATGACCCTCGCCGTAGTGGGCGCCTGGATGCTGATATTTCCTCAGCTCCGGCGCCTCGATCGTCTGCGCTAATACTACGTTTTACGGCAAAAAGCGCGTTTACAATGATACTGTATGGATGTACAGTACGCGCATGTCGGACGCTCCGCAAGACCGCAGGCGCTATATCGGGCGTGGCGCCCTCAGCAACCCGCAGCCTCGCTTTGTCGACAACGGCAGCGAGCGCGTCGACGACGGCTGGTACCAGCAAGAAACTCCGGCTTCGATCGCCACGCAGGTGCGGCCGGAGCCTGCGCGCTCGATCATCTCGCACAACGACTCGCCCGACATTCCGTTCGAGCAATCAATCAATCCTTACAGGGGATGTGAGCATGGGTGTAGTTATTGCCTGGGCGCTGATACGCCGATTCTGATGGGGGATGGTTCGACGCACCCTATCGCTGAACTACGCCTCGGTGATTCCATTTATGGTACGACTCGCGACGGCTGGTACAGGCGCTATGTCAGAACCACCGTACTCGCGCACTGGAGCGCCATCAAGCCCGCGCATCGCATCACGCTCGAGGATGGTACCGAAATCGTCGCCAGCGGCGATCATCGTTTTTTCACGGAGCGGGGCTGGAAGCATGTGACGGGTACTGGGGAGGGCCCGTTGTGCCGGCCACATCTGACGACCAACAACAAACTCATGGGCGTCGGGCAATTCGCCAAGACGCCTGAGCATGATGACGATTACCGGCGCGGTTACCTCTGTGGAATGATTCGCGGCGACGCGAATATGGGACCAGACTTGCGGAACAACGAAGGTATCGGTCGCGTGGACCAATATTTTCGGCTGGCGTTGTGTGACGATGAGGCGCTGCGGCGCGCCGAGGCCTGGCTGTTGCAGGCTGATGTTCCCACAAGTCGCTTTCAATTCAGTGCCGGTTCCGATGATCGACGCCCCGCGCAGGCCATCCGTGCCACGGGACGCGTACGAGTAGACCGCATGCGCGAACTTACTTGGTGGCCACGTCCCGCATGTCGGTCCCGCTCGTGGAGCATGGGTTTTCTTGCCGGGATATTTGACGCCGAAGGTAGTTACAGCGACGGCATATTGCGAATTCCGAATTCGGATGACCAAATCATAGATCACATAGTCGGATCGCTGACTATCTTGGGCTTTAAATTTGCGATCGAGCATCGGCGCCACTACGCTAACAAGCCGATTCGTGTTGCGCGCCTTATCGGCGGTCTCCGTGAACAGCTGCGGTTCTTCCACAGCGTTAACCCCGCCATCATGCGCAAGCGGGATATCGAGGGCCAGGCCGTCAAGAGCAGCGCCAAGCTCAAGGTCATGTCCATTGAGCCCTTGCCCGGTGCCATGCGCCTGTACGACATCACCACCGGCACGGAAGATTTCATCGCCAACGGCGTCGTCAGCCACAACTGTTACGCGCGTCCGTCGCACGCCTACGTCGATCTCTCCCCCGGCATCGACTTCGAAACCAAGATCTTCTACAAGGCCGACGCAGCCAGGCTGCTCGAGCAGGAGCTCTCCAAGCGCTCCTATGTCGTCAAACCCATCACGATCGGCGCCAATACCGATCCCTACCAGCCGGTCGAGCGCGAACTGCGCGTGACGCGCTCGCTGCTCGAGGTGCTGGAGCGCGTGCGCCACCCGGTCAGCATCGTTACCAAGGGCAGCATGATCCTGCGGGATCTGGATCTGCTGACCAGCCTGAGCCGCGACCGGCTGATCAACGTGTTCGTCAGCATCACCTCGCTCGAGCCGGAGCTGAAGCGCATCCTCGAGCCGCGGGCCGCCGCCCCGGCGGCGCGGCTGCGCGTGGTGCGGGAGCTCAGCGCCGCGGGCATTCCGACCGGCGTGCTGGTCGCACCGATTATCCCGGCCATCAACGACTCCGAACTGGAGCGCATCGTTGCCGCGGCCGCCGCCGCCGGCGCATTCCGGGCGGGCTACGTGCTGCTGCGGTTGCCGCACGAGATCAAGGACCTGTTCCGCGAGTGGCTGGAGGAGCACTACCCCGAGCGGGCCGAGCACGTCATGTCGCTGGTGCGCAGTACGCGCGACGGCCGTGACAACGATCCGCACTTCGGCAGCCGCATGCGTGGCACCGGACCGTGGGCGCAGCTGCTCAAGGACCGCTTTGCACTGGCCTGCAAGCGTCACGGCATCAACGCTGGCCGCGCGCGGGAGCTCTCCTGCGAACACTTCCGGCCGCCCGGCCAGGGCGGCCAGCTGACGCTGGGGATATAACGTGCCGCCGCGGGCATCGCTGCTGCTACGATTGCGCCATGGCAGAACCCGCAGGGAGAACCGCGCTCGTGGCCGGCGGCAGCGGCCTGGTGGGCTCGCGCCTGCTGCCGCTACTGCTGGACGCCGGCGAGTATTCGCGCGTGCTGGCACTGTCCCGACGGCCGTTGCCGCTCGATCACCCGCGGCTCGCCAACCGCGTGCTGCGGTTCGACGCGGCTCTCGGCACGCAGCTCGGCGGCGTGCAGTGCCAGGATGCGTTCTGCTGCCTCGGCACTACGATTGGCGAGGCGGGCAGCCAGCAGGCCTTCCGCGCCGTGGATCACGATCTGGTGCTGCAGGTGGGGCGCTTGGCGCTGGCCGCCGGCGCCGCGCGCCTGGTCGTCATCTCGGCGGTCGGCGCCAGCGAGCACTCGCGCAGCTTCTACCTGCGTGTCAAGGGGGAGACAGAGCGCGCATTGGTCTCGCTGTCGTTCGCCGCTCTCGATATCATGCAGCCGTCCGTGCTACTCGGTTCGCGGCGCGAGCTGCGGCCGCTGGAAATGCTGGCGCAGGGCCTGCTCTGGACGGTCAACCCGCTGCTGCTCGGCGGCCTCGCGCGCTACCGGGGCATCGCGGCGGGGGCACTCGCTGCCGCTATGCTCGGGGCGGCGCGCAGCGGCAGGCGTGGTGTCAATCGCTACACGTACCGGGAGATGAGCTCGCTGGCCGCCGCCGCAGCGCCCGAGCACGCGCGACTGTGACGCAGTCGGCAGTCCCGGGACGCCCTTTTCACCGAATGTGGGCGTACGCGCTTCATGCGCATTGGGCGGCTGGCGTTTAATCTAGGGGAGTTCCAGGAGCTTCAGGTCACGCCGTGTGCCGCACGGCACGATAACTATGCAGACAGGATCGGTTTCATTCGCATCCATGCGTCGCCGGATCGTATGGGTGGTCACCATCAGCGTGCTGCTGGCGCTGGGCGCGGCCAGCTGGATCGCGGTGCTGGTGATCACTACCGATCGGGACACGGACCTGGCCGGACGTGTCGGCGGCCTGGCACCTGCGTTCGCGCGTCAGTTGCAGTCCCGGTTGCAGATGGCGAATGCCATGGTGCAATACCTCTCCGCCGGCGATGCGGGCGGCGACGGCGCGGCGCTGCGCCAGCGCGTGCTGGCCTCGGATACGTTCGGCGGCGTTCTGCTCGTACCCTGGCTGCCCAACGTGCCCGATGCCGAGGACACTGACGATCCGAGCCTCGTCAGCGACGCCAGCGTGCCCGGATTCTCGACCAGCGAGCGGCTGACGCTGAGCGGCGGACAGAGCTTGCTGCGGGTGGTGCCCAAGGCAACCGGCGGCATGTCGATCTATCTGGCGCACATGGTCAATACCGCTGGGCTGCGCCAGGTGGCCTACTTCGAGCTGGCACCCAACTGGTTCTGGCAGGGCGCCGACCAGAGTGCCGACAATACCGCCAGCCAGACCGCCATCGCCGTGGTCGACACCGCCGGCCGGATCATCTACCGGGGCGGCGAGCTGCCACTCGAAGCCTTTCGCAAGTTTGCCGTCATGCCGGTGGACGAGCACGATCCGCTGCACGCCGTGCAGCGGGACTGGCTGCAGGACGACACCAGCTGGCGGGCGGCCGTGGTACGGCTGGACTTCGCCAGCACCACGCACCTCCAGGCGATGCCCTGGAATGTCGTCTGCTACGTCCGTCTGAGTGATGCGCGGCCCATGCTGGGCTCATTCGTGCTGCTGATGCTGCCGATGCTGTTGCTGGCGGTTGCCTGCGCCGGATTTGTCAGCTGGTTTCTCGGGCGTCGCTGGGAGCCCGTGCTGGCGCGACTGAACTCTTCGCTCACGGCCATGCTGGAGGGCAGATTTCAACGTGTCGATACAGAAGGGGCGGTCGACTCGCCGCGCGCCGTCGCGCAGAGCTTCAATCTGGCACTGGGCGCGGTCGAGCAGCGCATCGGCGCACAGCTGCGCCTGGCGCAGATCGACCGGCTGCTGCTCGAGAACATAGACGCGGAGCAGGCGCTCGATGCCGTGCTGCCGCGCATCTGTGCCGTGACCGCAACGCACGTGGCCGCCCTGTTGCTGATAGACCGGGATGCGCCGGGCTATGCACGCTCGTTCGTCGGCGGTGCCGATGGTGCCGACTATCCAGTTACGCGCATTCCGCTGCAGCCCGAGCTGATCGCGGCCTTGGGGCGCGACACCAGCGGACTGGCGATGGATACCGAGCAGGCCGAAAGTCACGACTTCCTGGCGCCGCTGCATGCCATGGGCGCCCGGCATTTTCACGTCTGGCCCATAGTCGTGGGCGAGCAGGTGACTGCCATCCTGTCGGTGGGCCTGCGCGGCCAGAGCGGTCTGGCCGCGGCGCAGATCACCTTTGGCACGGAGTGCGCGGAGCGGCTGCGCATAGCGCTGTCGAATCGCGCGCGTGACGAGCAGCTGTACCGCCAGGCGCATTTCGATTCGCTGACCGCACTGCCCAACCGCCTGCTGTTCCGGGATCGCCTGTCGCAGGAGCTCGCCAATACAGCCGACGGCTCGCAGCGTGGTGCAGTGCTGTATATCGATCTCGATCACTTCAAGCGCGTCAACGACACGGTCGGTCACGCCGCCGGCGATCAGCTGCTGACGATCGTGGCGCAGCGCCTGCGATCCTGCGTCAAGGACGGCGACACGGTCGCGCGCCTGGGCGGCGACGAATTCACCGTCATCCTGCGTCACCTGGTGTCGGCCGATGCGGCCAGCGAGATCGCGCAACGCATCATCGAAGCGGTGCAGCGTCCGGTCAGCATCGCCGGGCATGACCACTTCGTGCGTGCCAGCATCGGCATCACGCAGTTCCCGGACGACGGCAGCACCATCGAAGACCTGATGCGCAATGCCGATCTGGCCATGTACCAGGCCAAGGACGGCGGGCGCTCACGCGCCGTGTTCTTCGACCGCATGATGGCGCGCGCCCAGGTGCCGCTGGCCCGCAGCGGCCTGTTCCGCGCGCTACGACGGCGCGAATTCTCGCTTTACTACCAGCCGCAGTATCTGCTGCGCACCGGCGAGCTGGTCGGGCTCGAGGGTTTCCTGCGCTGGCAGACGCCGCGCGACGGCTTGCGCCTGCCGAAGGATTTCGTGCCCGCCGCCGAGGAGAGCGGGCTGATCGTCGACATCGGCGCCTGGGCGCTCGAGAGTGCCTGCCATCAGCTCAGTGTCTGGCGGCAGCAGGGCGTTGCGCCGCCGCGGCTGGCGCTGAACGTGTCGGTGCAGCAGCTGCGCACCTCCGATTTCGCCGAGCTCGTCGGCACGACCTTGCAGCGACACGCGCTCCAGCCGCAGCAGATCGAGCTCGAGATCGGCGAAGCGGCCTTTGCCGAAGAAGAAGCCAGGCTTTCGTTGCGACAGCTCGCGGCGCTCGGTGTGCGGCTGGCGCTCGACCAGTTCTCCAGCAGCGAGGCATCGCTCGGTTACCTGCGTCAGTATCCGGTGCACGCCATCAAGATCGATCATAAGTTCATGCAGGGCGTGCCGGAGAGCCGGCAGGCGGCGGCGCTGGTGATCAACATCATTCAGACCGCGCACGCACTCGACAGGCAGGTGATCGCCGAAGGCGTTGAGACCATGGATCAGCTGGATTTCCTGCGTGAGCACGGCTGCGACTTTGCGCAGGGATTCGTGCTGGCGCATCCGGCGACGGTGCACGAAGTCAGTGACGTGCTGGCGGCGCGCCAGCCGGCGGAGCCCTGGTTGCAGACCGCTGCGAGCTGAGTCTCGCACTGATCCGGCAGAATTTTACAAAATAATTTCATTGCACTGCACTTCGTGCGTCAGTGTGATTTCCCTCGAAACTTTGACCTTGACGTGCTGTCTCAAAGTGGCACACTGATCCGCGTGACTTAAAGAGCAAACCTGTCGTGAGACAGGGACGCAAAGCCACCGGTCCCAGGGTAAGTAGGGATAGCGGGGTTGCCACGGGACCTGATTTGCACCGCGCATGCGTGCGAGTTATGTCCGTGTCGCCCCGGCTGCCCTTCCCGACCGAGTTGAATTCAAAGACAGGGGAAGCGAATGCAGCAGGCAACCACAGCGAAGCCGCCGAACGAATCCGCGCCAGATGCCGGCGCGCGCCACGCTTTGCTGCGAAACCGCTTCGTCATCAACCTGTGCGGCTCGACCACGCCGTCGTCGCTGGCGCCGCCGGATCACGCCGGCCTCAAACGATTCACGTTCTTCGTATCGCGCCGCCGCGAGGAAGGTCGCGAGCGCTTTCGCCTGCACATGGGCTACTTCGACAGTCAGGAAGAAGCGGAACGCCTGCTGGACATCGTACGTGAGATCTATCCGGCCGCCTGGGCTGGAC
>JBAUYT010000064.1:0-24593 GCA_049584935.1 Steroidobacteraceae bacterium | reverse complement strand
CTGGCGCCGACGGTCCCGAGCGATCAGCGAGGGATGAGCGGCGTAGCCGCGAACAATCCCTCTCTCTCCGCCAGATTCCTCAAACGAGTCCACTACGTGGTCGAAATATCGGGCGAATAGACTGCGGATCCGCCGTCAGGGAGCGGCCGTCATGGTCGCCCATTCATCGATTTTGACGCGCGCGACGATCGCCGCCGCGCCGCGTCCGTCTGAGTGCAGGATCAATGCCTCCCCGTCTGCAAGACCAACGGCGTCGTGAGGATAAGTCTCCGAGATATTCGGGAACTGCGTCACGATGAGCGTGTTCTCGTGCGGACCGGGGGCGCTGATGATTTGGTTTTCAGCCAGCTGGCACGCGCCCCACTCATGTCCGCCCGCATGCTCTGACCCCCGTCCCCAAGTTCCTCAAACGTCGTCGGGAGCCCAAGGCGCGCGAGCCTTATGGTTTGCAAGGCACGATAGGTCGGACTCGACCACACCTTCCCGATTGGAATGTGTGCGCGGCGCCCGGCACGCAGCGCCGCCACGAGATCCCTTCCAGAAGGAGATTGGCCATGAGCAGGGGGCAGCCCGATGAGTAGAACAAAGAACGGGAGTCCTGATGGAGGTATCGGCCTCAAGCCCGAGGCGGCGCCTTGTGGGCGTTCAAATATTTCTCAGTCGCCCGGCCTGTGAGTGCGCGCTTACGTGTACCAGCGCTGTTATCTGGCTGCGCATCGCAGGACTTTAGGCGCAAGTTAGTTCACCAAGTCGCCGAGTTGAGCCGCGGAAACGCGACGAGCGAAGGGTGTCTGCGGGCCGCGCGCTGGCTGGAAATGACCTCCAAAATCGAGGCGAGCGACGCTGGTTGGACTGAATCTCGCAAGCGACCAGGGTAGCGCCACATGACCGACGTCTTCATCAATCGTATCGCGACCGCGCTGCCGCCCCATGACGTGCACGAGGGCTTTCTCGACTTCGGGCGTCGGATGCTGAAGAGCGACAATCGCCGCCTCGCCTTGTTCAACCGCATGGCGGAACGCTCGGGCATTTCGCACCGCTATTCCATCTTTGAGCCGGAGGGCGAAGGCGATGCCGCTCGATTCTACCGGCCCGGCGCCTTTCCCGGCACCGGCGCGCGCATGAAGCTATTCGAGAAATTCGCACCTCTTCTCGCCACGGAAGCGGCGGAACGCCTGCTGGCGGGCGAGGACCGCAGCCGCATAACCCATCTGATCGTTACTTGTTGCACGGGATTTTTCGCGCCGGGCATCGACCTGCAGCTGGTGGAGCGCTGCGGACTCAATCCCGATATCGAGCGTACATTTGTTGGTTTCATGGGTTGCTACGCCGCGATCAACGGGTTGAAGCTGGCGCGCCATATCGTGCGCTCCGAACCCGGCGCGCGAGTGCTGGCGATGAATCTGGAAGTTTGCACTTTGCACTTGCACGAGACCACCAACCTGGAGGAAATCCTTTCTTTCCTACTGTTTGGCGACGGTTGCGCTGCGGCGCTCATTTCCGCCGATCCGGTGGGCGTGCGGATGGATTCGTTCAAGGCGGCTCTGTTGCCGGACACCGCCGATTTGATCCGCTGGAATATCCGCGAGCAGGGTTTCGACATGGTGCTCTCCGGCGGGGTACCCTGCGCCATCCGCAGCGGTCTTGCCCAGGCGCGCTCCGCCTTCCTCGATGACGAGGCGCCGATCGATCTATGGGCGGTGCATCCGGGCGGACGCAGCATACTGGATGCGGTGGAAGTGGCCCTGGAATTGCCGTCGCCGGCGCTGGCAGTGTCGCGCGGTGTGCTCAATGATTTCGGCAACATGTCGTCGAGCACAGTGATGTTCGTGATCGATCGGCTCATGCGTGACGCCGCCCCTGGCACCAGCGGCTGCGCTATGGCATTCGGACCCGGCCTGGTGGCGGAGACGATGCGGTTTCGCATGGCGGCGTGAGTGGGGTTTTCGCGCAGCCTCGAACCGGAATTGCTGGACCTGCTCGCGGCGGACGATCCGCGGGCGCGTGCCTCGCGCCGCGATCTGGTGAGGATCAACTTCGTTATGCGGCAGCAGACAATCATGGCGGGGCTGCTGCGGCCCCTTGCAGCGCCTCGACGGCTGGCCGATCTCGGCTCCGGCGACGGGCGTTTCCTGCTGGGCTTGGCGCGGCGGATCGCGCCGCGCTGGCCAGCGGTGACGGCGCTGCTCGTGGATCGACAGGATATCGTGAGCGCGCAGACGTGCGCCGGCTTTGCCGCATTGGGCTGGAAATGCGAAAGCATCACCGGCGATATCTTCGAGGCGATGCCGCATCTGGATGCCGAAATGATCACCGCAAATCTCTTCCTGCATCACCTCGATGACAGGGACCTGAGGCGGCTGCTGATTCTGGCCGAGCAAAACGCGTGCGGCTTCGTTGCCTGCGAGCCGCGCCGGTCGCCGGCAGCCCTGCTGGCCAGCCGGATGGTATTCGCGCTTGCCTGCAATGACGTCACACGGCATGACGCCGTCGCCAGTGTGCGCGCCGGATTTAACGGACGCGAGCTATCGCGCCTGTGGCCCGGCGATGACTGGCGACTGCGGGAAGGATCGGCGTTTCCCTTCACGCATGCCTTCTTGGCCACGCGCGATGCAGTTTGACGCAGGGGTGATCGGCAGCGGCCCGGCGGGCGCCACGGCGGCGCGACTGCTGGCGCAGCTGGGTTGGTCGGTGGCGTTGATCGAGCGCACCGGATTTCCCCGCCGCAAGGTGTGCGGCGAATTCATCTCGGCGGCGACCATGCCGGTGCTGGAGGCCTGCGGAGTGGCCGGGGACTTCCTTGCCCAGGCCGGACCGCCGGTGCACAAGGTCGCCGCGTATGCCGGCGACACGGTAGTGGAGGCGCCGTTGCCCCATGCGAAGGCGGGATGGGGCCGGGCGCTGGGCCGGGAACATCTGGATGTATTGCTACGCAACGCCGCCGTCGTCGCCGGAGCGAGGCTGTTTCAGCCCGCCGAAGTTGTCGCTCTGAGCAGGCAGGCGGACCGATACATACTCGCGCTTCGGCGCGCGGACGCCGCCGATGAGATTTGCGCGCGGGTAGTGATCGCGGCTTGCGGTTCCTGGAACACCAGAGGCGCCTTTGCCGTGACTGCGACGTCTCGGCCATCCGACCTCTTCGCCTTCAAGGCCCATTTCCGCGGCGGGGCGCTGGCAAATGGCGTCATGCCACTCCTTGCCTTTCCCGGCGGCTATGGCGGTCTGGTGCGCAGCGATCGTGGCCGCATCACCCTGTCCTGCTGCGTCCGCCGCGACGCGCTCGGGCGGGCCCGCGAAATTCACGGCGGTAAGGCGGGCGAGGCGGTGATTCGCCATATCCTGGCGAGCACAGCAGGCGTGCGGCGCGCCCTGCAGGGCGCAATGGTCGAGGACGCGATCCTCGCCACCGGCCCGATTCGGCCGGGTATCCGGGCTCCTTTTTGCGACGGCGTATTCTTTGCGGGCAATGCCGCAGGCGAGGCCCACCCCATCATCGCCGAAGGCATCAGCATGGCGGTTCAGTCCTCCTGGCTGCTCGTGCAACGTTTGGTCGCTGACGGTCCCGCCGCTGGCCTCAACCATGCGCGCGCCTGGAAGCGGCTATTCGCCGTCCGCCTGCATGCCGCTTCTCTGTTCGCGTGGCTGGCAATGAACGATTACAGTCGCGCCGCCGCCGCACAGCTGATCCGCGCCTTTCCCTCGATCCTCACCTGGGGGGCGACGTTGAGCGGCAAGGCCGACTCCGTGATGTTGGTGCCCGGCTCTGAAACCGGTATCGCAATCCCCCCATGACGTCGCCTGATCCAACGGCGCAGAATTAGCTGCGGCTCTGGAGCGCGGCCTTAGCTGCGATCGCTGTTAAATTGGCTGTTTCTGCGCCGAGAGGAGTTCGCATCTGACTCAGCCCACCGCCAGATTCCCCACGCAAAACCACCACGCAAAGTTCGGTCACCTGCCGTTGAATGGCGGTTTGGGATTCGAACCCTCGAACGTAAGAAGCCGGTTCGACGAGCCGCCGCTGCGCGGTGGCGAGGGCACCGAAGTGTTATCGACCGCACATTTCCGACGGCCCTGACGCTGCCACCATAGAGTAAGTGCTCATAATCGTTGCGCATTTTCCAGTTTTCGAGTGAGGTCCCGATGCGATTCGGCCGGGCGCTGAGTAACTTCGGCTTGGCGCGACCGTTGTTCGTCGCCGCCTGGGTCTGCCCAACCATCGCGCTGCTCTGCGGTGATCTGCAATTGAGCCGGATCCTGGCCGCGACGATGCTGGCCGCTGGCACCGGCATCGTGCTGGCGTCGCTGCCACCGCGTGCATTTCAGGCCGCCCGGATAGTTACCGCCGCGTTGTTTCCGCTTTGCTGGCTATGGATGGGATACGCGGCGCTCAACGGCACCGGTCCATCGGCCCCCGATGCGCTCGCCACAATCATCAATACTAACTATCCGGAAGCCTCGACAGCATTGCGGCTGATGAGCGAGCGAATGACGATCATGCTCGGCTTGCTCCAACTGGGATTGCTTGGTGCGTCATTCATCGGCGGCAGCGCTTCCCGGGTACCGCGCGCGATGCAGCTGTTCGCCTTGTCGCTGTTGCTGCTGCTGACATTGGACTGTATGGCGGAGCCGATCGGCTCGCCGTGGCCACCGCTGCCTGCCGGAGCAGACTGGGATGACTTTCCGTACGGGTCAATGGGCCGTGTCGTCGCCGCTGCAATTGCCGACCCTGGCATGCTGCACCGAGAGGCAGCGTTCGTGATGCGGCACCGGGCTGCCGCCGAACGTCATGTCGATCGCGATATCGACGCAATATTCATAATCGGCGAGTCGTTTCGCTTCGACGGTCGCTGGGCTGCCGGCGATAACGCCAACTGGAAGCCACTGGCGCGGCGCTTTGACGCTCAGCTCGGTGTGCTGCTGCCGAAGGTTTGCGCCTCGGCGGACGCGACGGCGGTCAGCGTTCCCATGCTGATGACCGGTGTGCCGCCCGATCACCACCTTGACGTTGCCGTTACGCCCTCGGGACTGGACCGTCTGAGCGCAGCCGGTTATCTGACTGCGTGGATCTCCAATCAGGGCGAGCGGGATGATTCGCGGGATTTCGTCTGGAGCAGGAACGGATTCGCTGGAGCACTGGACGATGACCTGATCCCGGTGATGGCGGCGTTTCTAGGCGGGTCCGACCCGAGAAACAAGGCGGCGGTGGTACACCTGTTCGATAGCCACATCGTCTACGCGAGTCGTTATCCGCCGATGCCGGAGCCGGAAGGGCTCGACCGCGAGCAGCTGGAACTGTTGCGATATCAGCGAGCCAATGATCATACGCTGCTGGTTCTGCAAGAGATTGCGGCAGTGCTGGATTTGCAGCGAACTCCTGCGTTTGCGGTCTACGTCTCGGACCACGGCGATAATCTGCTCATCGACCACAACGGTCTTCACTACCACATCGGCGCGCGCACCAGCGCCAAAGCTGCCTACGTGCCGTCGATGGTGTTCTGGAACTCCGCCTTCTTGAAGGCGGAAGATCCTGTACGGCGGTTGCAGCAATTGCGCGCGGCAGGTTCGCTTGCCCACAGCGACATCTATCACGTCTGGATGAGCTTTGCCGGGCTGGACGATCCGCTGTCACCGACGCCAGACCCCAGGATTCTCGGCACGGTACAGCTTGCCGATCCCCGGCGTGCGGTCTCCTGCTCTCGGCTAAGCCCTTGAGTGCGCGGGACGGGGCTCGGCGGTTTACCCCGTTGTTTCGCCATGCATTGACCGCAGTTTCGCGATTTCCGCCTCCAGCTCCGCGATCTTCCGATCGCGTTCCGCGAGCGCGGCCGAAACGTCCGCGGCCTCGTAGCGCTGCGGAATGTGCTGTTGGCAATTGATATCCCAGGCGTGTACCGAAAACACGATGACCTGTTCCGCTCGTGCACGGTAGCCTTGCGGCATCAATCGCTCGGTGAGCTCCGCGTCGCCTTCGACGATGCGTGCGGTGCCCCAGATCTTGACGCGGCGCCGCTGCGTATAGTCCATCAGAAATAAAATTGCTTTGGGGTTGTCGGTCAGATTACCGGTCGTGACGTACTGGCGGTTGCCGCGGAAGTCTGCGAACGCAATGGTCTTGTCGTCGAGCACGTGCAGGAACCCGGGCGGACCGCCACGGTGCTGGATGTAGGGCTGGCCATCGGCGCTGGCGGTGCCGAGGTAAACGCTGCGCTGCGCTTCGATGAACTGCGCCAGTTGCGGCACGATGCGGGTCTCCCATCCGCCCTCGTGCTCGATGTTGGCGTAGGTATCGCGGGAGCCCTTGCGCTGCTGCACTGCCTTTACCGTGGGCGTAAAGGCAATGTCACTCGAGTAAACCGTCTCCTCCGGCATGCTTCGCCTTGTGCTGCGGCTCGCGGCGTGCTACGGCGTCAAGCATGTGCCTCGCCGCGTCCGCTGTCCATTTGGGCCCGGTGCGCGTTCCACCCAGCGCTCAGTGTGATGCCGCGGGTGATGCGTCGGCGATGTCGCGCTGCGAGGGCAACTGGCTGCTGTCCCAGCCGCCGCCGAGAGCCTCGATGAGCTGCACGCTGTCGGTGAGCTGCTGCATGCGCAGCGAGGCGGCGGTCTGCTGGTTGCTCAACAACGAAGTCTGCGCCGTGATGACGTCGAGATACGGATCGAGTCCCAGCTTGTAGCGATCGGTGGCGATGTCGAGGTAATGCTGGGAGGCTTTCACGGCCGCATCCTGCTGCCCGACCTGGACCGAAAGGATGCGCAGCGCCGCCAGATTGTCTTCGACCTGCTGGAAGGCCGTCAGCACGGTCTGGCGGTAGGCAGCGACCGTTTGCTGGTAAGCCGCCTGGTACTGTTGCACGGTCGCGCGCCGCAATCCGGCGTCGAACAGGGTCTCGGCCAGCGCGGGCCCCACCGACCAGAAGCGGCTGGGCCAGGTGAGCCAGTTGGATGCCTGCGAGCTCTCGAAGCCGCCGGCCGCACTCAGGGTCAGCGTGGGAAAGTAGGCGGCCGTGGCCACGCCGATCTGCGCATTGGCCTGCGCCATGAGCCGTTCGTCGGCCGCCACGTCGGGCCGTCGCTCGAGCAGTTGCGAAGGCACTCCCACCGGAATTGCCGGCGGTCCGGCGTTGAGCGGCTGCACTGGTATGGCGAATGTCGAGGCGGGCTGGCCGACCAGCAGCGCGATGGCGTGCTCGTACTGCGCGCGTGCTATCCCTAAGTTGGTGGATTCGGCGCGCGTGGTCTCGAGCTGCACCTGTGCCTGCGCTACGGATTCTTCGGTGCCGATGCCAGTCTCGAACTGCGCGCGCGTCAGGTCGAGCGATTCCTGGTAGGCAGACACAGCGGCATCGAGCAGTGCCTTGAGCGAATCCTGGGTTCGGAGTTGGAAGTAGTCCACTGCGAGTTCCGCCTGCGCGGTCAGTCGGGTGTTCTCGAGATCCGCCGCGCTGGCTTGCGCGGCCGCGACGTTGCCCTTGACGGTGTTGCGCACGCGACCCCAGAGATCCGGGGTCCAGGAGGCATCGAAAGGCAGATCGAACACGTTGAAGGCGCCGCTGCCGGTCGTCGAGCCGGCGACCGTGGTACCGCCCGTGGCTCCTGCGGCTGCGCCGGTGCTGGTACCGCTGAAGCCCTGCAGGTTGGCCGAAGCGCGGCTGCGCGTCACAGTCGGCGAGGCCGTCAGCGTGGGGTAGTACTGCGCGCGGGCCTCCTTGACCATGGCACGCGCCTGCAGAAAGCTCGCAAACGCCGAGGCGATATTCTGGTTCGAAACGTCGACCTGTTGTTCGAGCGCATTAAGATCCGGATCGCCGAACAGCTCCCACCAGTTGCCGTGCAGCGAAGCATCGGCGGGCTGGGCGACTTTCCAGCCCTCGAGCTCCTTGTAAGCCGGCGGCGATTGCACGGCCGGCCGCTGGTAGCGCGGCCCGACGGAACAGCCGGGCGGCAGCGCGGCCAGCAGCACGAGCCCGGGCAGCAGCAGCGGGGGACGGCGTGTCTTCATGTCGGCAGAACTCCAGGCGTGGCGTGGCGCGCGTCGCCGTGCGAGCGGCGTGCCCACCAGAGACTGAAACGATCCATGTAGAGGTACACGACCGGCGTCGTGTACAGCGTCAGCAACTGACTGACGATCAGGCCGCCGATGATGGCGATGCCGAGCGGGCGCCTGAGCTCGGAGCCGGTACCGGTGCCGAAGGCAAGCGGTACGGCGCCGAACAGAGCCGCCATGGTGGTCATGAGTATGGGCCGGAAGCGCAGCATGCACGCTTCGAAGATCGCATCCGCAGTATTCTTGCCGCCCTCGCGCTCGGCCTGCAGCGCAAAGTCGATCATCATGATCGCGTTCTTCTTGACGATGCCGATCAGCAGCACGATGCCGATGATGGAGATGACGTTGAGATCCTGGCCGAACAGCATGAGCGCGAGCAGCGCGCCGACGCTGGCGGGCGGCAGGCTGGAGATGATGGTCAGCGGATGTATCAGGCTCTCATAGAGGATGCCGAGCACGATGTAGACGGACAGCAGCGCGGTCAGCACCAGGACGGGCTCGCTCGACAGCGACTGCTGGTACGCGAGCAGCGTGCCGGCGAAGAATCCCTGGATCGAGGACGGCATGCCGAGCCGCTGCTGCAGCTGTCGGATGCGCAAGGTCGCGTCACTCAGCGAGACACCGGGCGAAAGATTGAACGAGGTCGTGACCGACGGAAACAGGCCGGTGTGATTGACGGCAAGCGGCGTGGTCTGGGCATGCGCGCTGGCCATGGCGAGCAGCGGCACCTTGTTTCCGGCCGACGATTGCAAATAAATGTCGTTGAGCCCATCCGGCGTCTGCCAGTACTGCGGGGCCACTTCCAGCACTACGTAGTACTGGTTCAGCTGCGTGTATATGACCGACACTTCCGACTGACCGAAGGCGCTGTACAGATTGGAATCCAGTGTCTGCACCGTGGCGCCGAGCCTGGCGGCGGTAACGCGATCGTAGTCCAGCATCAAATCGAGGCCGCCGTTCTGCTGATCCGAGTTGACGTCCTGAAAGCCGGGCAGCCGCTTCATCTGCTTGAGCAGCAGCGGGCCCCACTTGGCCAGGTCTTTGACGTTGTCTGCCTGCAGCGTGTACTGGTACATGGCGTTGCTGCCACGGCCGCCGATGCGGATGTCCTGCGCCGCCTGCAGGAAGGCCGAGGCTACTGGGAGCTTGTTCAGCTTGGGCCGAATGCGGCCGATGACGTGCGCCGCATCGATTTTGCGCTCGGCCAGTGGCTTCAGCGCAATGTAGATGAAGCCGGTGTTGGTCGCGCCGCCGCCGCCGGTGAAGGCGATGACATTGGCGACCGCCGGATCGGCCTTGATGACGCCGACGATTCGCTGCAGCGATGCGTTCATTGCCGGAAACGAGGAGTCCTGCGGGCCCTGCATGCCGCCGGCGATGGCGCCCGTATCCTGCTGCGGGAAGAAGCCCTTCGGAATGACCGTGATCAGCGCCACGTTGAGTGCCACCGTCAGCAGCAGCACGATCATGGTCAGCCGCGGATGCGCCAGCACCCAGCTCAGGCTGCGGCGATAGCTGTCGAGGACTCGGTCGAAAACGCGTTCGGCCCCCAGGTACAGGCGGCCGTGCTGCTGTTCCTTTTCGTTCCGCAGCAGGTAAGCGCACATCATCGGCGTCGTGGTCAGCGAGACGATCATCGACACCACGATGGCAGTCGAGAGTGTGACCGCGAACTCGCGGAACAGCCGGCCAACGATGCCGCCCATGAACAGCAGCGGGATGAACACGGCCACCAGCGATACGCTGATCGTCAGTACCGTGAAGCCGATTTCCTGCGCGCCCTTGAGCGCCGCCGCCATCGGCTTCATGCCGGCTTCGAGATGGCGCGAAATGTTTTCCATGACCACGATGGCGTCATCGACCACGAACCCCGTGGCGATGGTCAGCGCCATCAGCGAGAGGTTGTCGATGCTGTAGCCGAACAGGTACATGACGGCGAAGGTGCCGATCAGCGCCGCTGGCATGGCGACGCTCGGAATCATGGTCACGCGGCCGTTGCGCAGGAATATGAATACCACTGCAATGACCAGGCAGATGGAAATGATGAGCGTGCGTTCGACGTCGTGCACCGAGGCGCGGATCGTGGTGGTGCGGTCGAGCACCACGGTGGTGTCTATGCCGGACGGGATCGAGGCGCGGATCGAGGGCAGTTCGGCCAGGATGTTGTCATTGGTCTGGATGATGTTGGCGCCAGGCTGGCGGAAGATGATCAGCATCACGGCGCGCTTGCCGTTGAGATAACCCGCGGCGCGCGTGTTCTGCACGGAGTCGCTCACCTGGGCAATGTCGGACAGGTGCACGGCGGAGCCGTTGGAATAGCCGATGACGAGAGGCTTGTAGTCGACGGCGTGCGAGATCTGGTCGTTGGCGAGGATGTCGGCGGTGACGCCGCCGTTGATCAACTGGCCCTTGGGCATGTCGCTGTTCTGCAAGCTCAGCACCGATTTCACGTTGGCGAGTGTCAGGCCGTAGCTCGCCAGCTGACTGGGATTGACGTCGACGCGTACCGAAGGCAACGCGCCGCCGCCGACGGTGACCTGGCCTACGCCCGGAAGCTGCGACAATTTCTGCTGGATGACGGTGGAGGCCTCGTCGTACAGCTCGTCGGGCCCAAATTTGTCCGAAGTCAGGCCGATGATCATGATTGGCGCGTCGGCGGGGTTGACCTTGCGATAGGTTGGATTGCCCGGCAGGTTGGCCGGCAGGTAGGAGCGTGCCGCGTTGATGGCGGCCTCGACGTCACGCGCCGCGCCGTCGATGTCCCGGCTAAGATCGAACTGAATGGTGATCGAAGTGGTGCCGAGCGAACTGGCCGAGGTCATCTCGGTAACACCGGCGATATGACCGAACTGTCGCTCCAGCGGCGTTGCCACCGTGGCGGCCATGATCTCGGCGCTGCCGCCCGGCAGACTGGCACCCACGGCGATGGTTGGAAAATCCACCCGCGGCAGCGGTGAGACCGGCAGCACGCTGAATCCCACCGCGCCGGCCATGACGATGGCAAGTGTGATCAGCGTGGTCGCTAC
Source organism: Steroidobacteraceae bacterium (assembly GCA_049584935.1). Classification (GTDB taxonomy): domain Bacteria; phylum Pseudomonadota; class Gammaproteobacteria; order Steroidobacterales; family Steroidobacteraceae; genus FEN-1191. The sequence continues at coordinate 13,523 of JBAUYT010000064.1, read as the reverse complement.
CGGTCGATGGATGAAGGGCGCGGAGATATTCACGGCTGGACTGCGGGTGACGCCGGTGGCGGCGCCGAGTGCGGGATGGACCCCTCGCTGCCTTCGGGCAATCCGGTCGGTTCGAGCGACTGGTCGGGCTCGCCATCCTCCGCAGCATCGGCGCCCGAGTTCCTGTGCCCGAAGCGCTGCCCCAGCCGATCGAAAAAGATATAGATCACCGGTGTGGTGTAGAGCGTCAGTGCCTGGCTCAGCAGCAGGCCGCCGACCATGGTGATGCCGAGTGGGCGGCGCAGCTCGGAGCCGATACCGCTACCGAGTGCCAGCGGCAGGCCCGCAAGCAGCGCGGCCATCGTAGTCATCAGGATGGGGCGGAAGCGCAGCAGGCAGGCCTGGTAGATCGCTTCGGTCGAGTTCTTACCCTGCGTGCGTTCCGCGTCGAGTGCGAAATCCACCATCATGATGCCGTTCTTGGTGACGATGCCGATCAGCAGGATGATGCCGATCAGCGCGACAACGTTGAGTCCCTGGCCACACAGGATCAGCGCCAGCAGCGCACCGACACCCGCCGACGGCAGGGTCGACAGGATCGTCACCGGGTGGATGAAGCTCTCGTAGAGCACGCCGAGCACGATGTAGACGGCTACCAATGCTGCCAGAATCAGCAGCGGCTCGTTCGACAGCGAATTGGTGAAGGATGCCGCGGTGCCCTGGAAGCTGGCCTGCAGGCTCGCCGGCATGTGCAGCTCCTGTTGCACACGCTTCACGGCCTTGATGGCTGCGCTGAGCGCGGCATCGGAACTCAGGTCGAATGAGATCGTGATGGCGGGGAACTGACCCTGGTGCATGATGGCCAGCGGCTCGGTGGTCTTCTCGAAATGTGCAAAGGTGCTGAGCGGCACGGCATTGGCCAGGTTCGAACTCGGAGTGCCGGCCGAGCCCGCCCCCGTGGTGCCGGTCCGCGACTGGGACAGCGCGTTCGGCGGCGGCGTCAGCGCATTCGCTGTCGGCGTGTAGAGCGTGGTCGTGGTCAGCGCGTTCGAGCCCGCCGATGCGGCACCGATGGAAGCGAAGGAGGAGGCGGCACTGGCGCCACTCTGGCCGCTGGAGGCGCTGGACTGGATGTAAATGTGGCTGAGCTTGTCGGGATCGAGCTGAAACTGCGGATCGGCCTCCAGGATGACGTGGTACTGGTTGACCTGCGTGTACATGGTGTTGATCTGGCGCTGGCCGAAGGCGTCATAGAGCGTGTTGTCGATGGTCGTGGGGGCGATGCCGAGCCGCGAGGCAGTGATGCGATCGATGACCAGGTACACGGCCAGACCGCCGGGCTGCTGATCGGTGGCCACGTTCTTGATCTCGCTCAGCTGGCGCAGTCGGTCGACGAAGCGGCCAGCCCACAGATTGAGCTCGTTGGCATCCGGATCCTCCAGCGTGTACTGGTACTGCGTGCGGCTGACCCGGTCATCGACCGTGATGTTCTGTACCGGCTCCAGGTAGAGCTGGATGTCCTGCACTTTGGCCAGCTTCGGTGCCAGCCGGTCGATCACCGCGGAGGCCCGCGGCCGCTGCGACAGCGGCTTGAGGTTGATCGACATGCGACCGCTGTTGAGCGTGGTGTTGGTGCCGTCCGGGCCGATGAACGAGGACAGGCTCTCGACCGCCGGATCGGCCAGGATGACACGCGCGAGCTGCTGCTGTCGATCGGCCATGGCTGCCGCGCTGACGGTCGGCGGCGCCTGCGAAATGCCCTGGATGACGCCCGTGTCCTGCACCGGAAAGAAGCCCTTGGGGATCACCACGTAGAGCAGCACCGTCAGCAGCAGCGTCGCCACTGCCACCAGCAGGGTCAGCGTCTGGTACTCGAGCACGAATTTGAGCGTGCGCCCGTAGAAGCGGATGATGTTGTCGAACACACGCTCGGATGCCCGGAATAGCCGGCCCTGGTGCGCCTCGTCCTTCGGCTTCAGGATGCGCGCGCACATCATCGGCGTCAGCGTCAGCGAGACGATGGCCGAGAAGGCGATGGTCACGGCCAGGGTGACCGCGAACTCGCGGAACAACCGCCCGACCACGTCTCCCATGAACAGCAGCGGGATCAACACCGCGATCAGCGCCACGGTCAGCGACAGGATGGTAAAGCCGATCTGCGCCGCGCCTTTGAGCGCCGCCTGCAACGGCTGGTCGCCGTGCTCGATGTAGCGAGAGATGTTCTCGATCATGACGATGGCGTCGTCGACCACGAAGCCCGTGGCGATCGTCAGCGCCATCAGCGACAGGTTGTCGAGGCTGTAGCCGAACACGTACATGACCGCCAGCGTGCCGATCAGCGATAGCGGCACTGCGACGCTTGGAATGATCGTGGCGCTGATACTGCGCAGAAACAAGAAGATGACCAGCACCACCAGCGCGATGGCCAGCAGCAGCTCGAACTCGACGTCGGAGATCGACGCCTTGATGCCCGTGGTGAGGTCGGTGAGCACGCTCACCTGGATACCGCGCGGTAGATTGGCTTCGAGCTGCGGCAGCAGCTGCTTGATGCTCTTGACCACGCTGATGGTGTTGGCGCCGGACTGGCGCTGGACATTGAGGATGACGGCCGGGGTGTCGTTCATCCAGGCCGCCTGGCTGCTGTTCTCGATGCCGTCGACGATGTTGGCGACGTCGGTCAGCATGACGGGCGCGCCGTTGCGATACGCGACCACGACCTTGCGGTAGTCCGCGCTCGTGATCAGCTGATCGTTGGCGTCGATCTGATAATCCTGCCGTGGGCCATCGAAATTGCCTTTGGCTGCATTGACGCTGGCCTGCGTCGCCGCGGTGCGCAGGTCCTCGAGGTTGATGCCGTAGGAAGATAGCGCCGAGGGGTTGGCCTGGATGCGTACTGCCGGCTTGTGGCCGCCGCTGATGGTGACCAGTCCGACACCGGTGAGCTGCGAAATCTTGGGCGCCAGCCGTGTATCGACGATGTCCTCGACTTTCGACAGCGGCATCGAGCTTGCGGTAATCGCCAGCGTCAGCACTGGCGCGTCGGCGGGGTTGGTTTTGCTGTAGACCGGTGGCGCTGGCAGGATCGAGGGCAGCAGGCTCTGCGATGCATTGATGGCGGCCTGCACTTCCTGTTCCGCCACGTCGATGTCGAGGCTCAGGCTAAACTGCAGCACCACCACCGAGGTGCCGCCCGAACTGGTCGAGGTCATCTGGCTCAGCCCCTGGATCTGGCCGAACTGACGCTCGAGCGGCGCCGTCACGGTGGTCGCCATCACGTCCGGGCTGGCGCCCGGATAGAAGGTCACGATCTGGATGGTCGGGTAATCGACCTGCGGTAGTGCCGATACCGGGAGTTGCGAATAGCCCACCGAGCCGATCAGGAAGATGGCCGCCATCAGCAGCGAGGTGGCCACAGGCCGCAGAATGAATTGTCGCGAAGGGTTCACGGCGCGCCGGTGCCGCTGCTGCTCCCCGCTGGCCTCGAGCCCGCGCGCGCCGGGCCGGTGGGCGTGCCATTGTTATTGCCGGGGGTGCCCGCCGTTGCCGCCTTGATGGCGGCGGGCTTTTCGACCACGGTGACGCGGGCGTTGTCCTGCAGCTTGTCGAAGCTGCTGTCGGCCAGCACGTCGCCCGGGTTGATGCCGGTGACCTGAGTCTTGCCGGAGTCCGTGACGCCCACCGTCACGGGGCGCAGGTGCGCGACATTGTTCTGAATGACATAGACGTAGGCGGACTGGCCGTTCTGCTGTACAGCTGCCGCGTCGACCAGCGTGGCGCCGTGCACGGTATTGACCAGCAGGCGCGTATTGACGAACTGGTTGGGGAACAGTGCGTTGTCCTTGTTATCGAAGATCGCGCGCACCTTGACCGTGCCGGTGGTGGTGTCGATCTGGTTATCGAGCGCCAGTAGCTGGCCGCTCGCCAGCCGGGTCTGCGCGGTGCGATCGAACACGTCGACCGCCAGCCTGGTGCCGTCGCGCAGTTGTGCGACCACGGGCCCAAGGCTGTCCTCGGATAAAGTAAAGATGACCGTAATGGGCTGCACCTGCGTGATGACCGCCAGTGCGGTGCTGCCATTGGCCTGCACGAGGTTGCCCGGATCGACCAGCCGCAGGCCGATCTTGCCGTCGATCGGCGCGGTGATGTGGCAGTACTGCAGCTGCAGCTCATCGAACTGCACCGTGCCCTGATCGTTCTTGACCGTGCCCTGGTCCTGCAGTACGAGTTTTCCCTGATCGTCGACGGTCTGCTGCGCAATGGCGTTGCGCGCCAGCGCCGCCTGGTAGCGCTTCAGATCCATCTCGGCCTGCGCCAGTACGTTCTGGTCTCGCTCGAGGATGCCCTGAGCCTGTAGCAGCGTGGCGCGATACGGCCGCGGGTCGATCTCGATCAGCGAGTCGCCCTTTTTGATCAGTTGGCCTTCCCTGAAGTTGACTGCCATGACCGGTCCGTTCACCTGGCTGGTGATCGAGTCGGTGAACACCGGCGTTACGGTGCCGATGGCAAAGAGATAGACATTGATGTCGCCGGTCTCGGCCGTGGTGCTGGTGATGCTGATGCCCGTGGCGGCGGCGCGCTTGGCGGCGGCGGCCGCGGCCGCGCTGGCCTCGTGACGGTGCCAGATCACGCCCACGATGATCAGCGCAACGACGATGGCAATGATGAGGCCGATGCGCCGGAAGCGCTGCCTGCGCGCGGCTCTTGCGTACTCGGATTCGTCGGCAACGGTTGCTGCAGCCATGATGGGCACCGCCCGGCGGGGCATTCCTTAGCGGGCAATAGCATGCACGGCGGCCGGACGTTACGCTATCGGTGTTAACAACACTTAATACGACCCAGGTTGGAACGTGAAGATCTATTCATGGAACGTCAACGGCATTCGTGCCGTGCTGAAAAAGGATCGGTTTCTGCCGTTCATCGCGGCCCACGAGCCCGACGTTCTGTGCCTGCAGGAGACCAAGGCCGAGCGCGGCCAGATCGAGATCGACCTGCCGGGCTACTACGAATACTGGAACTCGGCCGTCAAGAAGGGCTACTCCGGCACGGCAATTTTTGCCAGGCAGAAGCCGCTTGCCGTCGTCAACGGCTTCCCCGAGGAGTTTGCCAGCCGCTACTCCTTTGCCGACGAGCTGACGCGTGATAGTGCCACCGAAGGCCGGGTGATCACGGCCGAGTATCCGGCCTGCTACCTCGTTACGGTGTACACGCCGAATGCCAAGGACGACCTCAGCCGGCTGCAGCTGCGACACCGTCACTGGGATCCGGCCTTTCTGAGCTATTGCCGGCAGCTCGAACAGAAGAAGCCGGTGGTCTTCTGCGGCGACCTCAATGTGGCACACACCGAGCTCGACCTCGCCAATCCCAAATCCAACAAAGGCAAGAAGGGCTTCACGCTCGAGGAGCGTGAGGGGTTCCAGAACATGCTGGCAGCAGGCTTCGTCGACACGTTCCGGCTGTTCACGCAGGGTAACGGCCACTACACCTGGTGGAGCCCGTTCGCCAATTCCCGTGCCCGCAACGTCGGATGGAGAATCGACTACGTGCTGGTATCACAGGGTTTTCGCGGCGCGGTGCAATCGGCTGCAATCCATGCCGACGTCATGGGCAGCGACCACTGCCCGGTCAGTGTGACGCTGCGCAGTTGAGTTCCCGATTAGGATGTCGGATGCTCCGGCCAATGCGCGCCACCGGAGCGCCGGCGGCCATTTGAAACCGGCGCGCGGCTCATGCTAGTTTTGCAGGGCGGATCCACCCTGACATCTTAAAGGGACGTTAACCGGAGCCATTAGAAGTACAAGAATAATTCGCGGTGGTGAATGCGCTCAGGCACGTCAACACCGTGATGAACCTTGGGGGCACCATCGTGTTCACGCAACTACTCGATCCGCTTGGCAATCTCACGCTGACCTGCCTCGTGGCACTCGTACCGGTGGTCTCGCTGCTGGCCATGCTGGCAGTCTGGCGCCTGCCGGCGTGGCTGGCGACGCTGCTGGGGTCGATCGTCACCGTGGCGCTGGCCATGTGGGTCTGGAAGATGCCGCTGGATGACGGCGCACACGCCTATCTCTACGGCGCGGCCACCGGTGTCTGGAACGTCGACTGGATTACCTTCTGGGGCATGATTCTCTTCAACACGCTGACGGTCAGCGGTGTGTTCGAGAATTTCCGGCGCTGGCTGATCGCGCAGGGCAGCCTGGATGTGCGCGTGCAGACCATGCTGTTCGCCTGGTCGTTCGGTGCCCTGCTCGAAGGACTGGTGGGATTCGGCTACCCGTGGGCGGTGGTGGCGCCCATCCTGATCTCGCTGGGCATTTCCGATCTCAATGCGATCCGCGTGGCGGCGATCGCCAACAATGCGCCCGTGTCCTACGGCGCCCTCGGCGCGCCGATCATCGCATTGGCCGCCGTGACCAACTATCCATTGCTGGCGCTCTCCGGCTCGGTGGGCACCGTGGTTGCGGTGCTGGCGCTGTTACCGCCGTGGGTGCTGTTGTACCTGGTCTCCGGCATGCCGGGGCTCAGGGGCGCTTGGCCGCTCGCCGTGGTCGGCTCGCTCGGCTACATCCTGGGTCAGTACCCGGTGGCCGTTTACATGGGGCCCTATTTGCCTGACGTCACCGGCGCCATCGTCAGTTTCGCGGCGCTGCTCACCCTGCTCAAGTTCTGGCAACCCAAGCGTGCTCTCGGGTACGGCGGTGTACCCGTGGACGCAGCACTGGTACGGCAGACGCAGGGGCATGGGCTACGCCCCGCGGAGGTGGCACAGGCCTGGATGCCGTTTGCGGTGCTGCTGGCCGTGGTGGCCGCCTGGACCGGGCCGTGGTCGCCTTTGCCCAAGATCAGCTGGTTCAGCGCCAAGGCGGTGGCCTGCTCGGCGGCTGCCACCGCCTGCACGGCCGCCAAGCCGGACGTTACCGCGGTGTTCAAATTTGCGCCTTACGTCGGCGGCAGCGCCATTCTAGCGGCGTGGGTGCTGGTCGTGATGCTGCTGCTTGCCATGGGCAGGATGAAGGGCGCGCAGATCGGCGAGGTCTTCCGCCGCACCTTCCACCAGATGTGGGGCGCGTGCCTGGTCGGTGTGTTCATTTTCGGCCTGGCCTACATATTCAATTACTCGGGCATGGCGGCATCGCTCGCCAAGGGCTTCTCAGGTCTCGGTACCGCCTTCATCATCGTCTCTCCCATCCTGGGATTCATTGGTGTGGCGCTGTCGGGCTCGAATACCTCCACCAACGCCATGTTCGGCAAGTTCCAGGCGCTGGTCGGAGCTCAGCTCGGCATGCCGCCGCTGCTGTTGCCGACACTGAATTCGGTAGGTGCGGAGATCGGCAAGCCCGTGGCACCGCAGACCGCCAGCGTCGGTGTCTCCACCAGCAAGTTCGTGCGCAAGGAAGGCGACGTGATCCGCCACAACATGGGTTGGACCTTCATCCTGCTGGCCTATCTGATCATCATCGCCCTGGGCTGCTACTTCCTGCATCCGGCCTCGATGATGCTGCCGCCCAAATAGCACCGGCCCACATCTGACCGCACAGGAGACACGGGCCAGCTGGGGCGAGCTTTGGGCGACACACCTGGTCGGCCGCTTTTTGCTGTTGTGCCTGGGCGTCTGGCTGCATGCGGCCGACATGCTGGTAACCGCCACCACCACGCCGTCCATCGTCGGTGAGATCGGCGGTGTGCCCTATGTCAGCTGGATGATTTCGCTCTACCAGGTCGGCGCCATCATCGCGGGCGCCGCCTCAGCGCGACTGAGTGAGCGGCACTCGATCAAGCGCACGCTCATTGCCGCCGCGTTGGCTTATGGCTTCGGTTGCGTCGTTGCGGCACTCGCGCCGCAGATGCCGGTGCTGCTGGCCGGCCGCTTCATCCAAGGGCTGGGTGGCGGCCTGTTGCTGTCGCTGTGCTACCTGGCCATCCAGCAGTGGTTCGCGCCGCATCTCTGGAGCCGTCTGTTCGGCATCAACGCCTTCATCTGGGGCGCCGGTTCGCTGCTCGGGCCATTGATCGGCGGACTGTTCGCCAACCTGCACGCCTGGCGGTTGGCGTTCTGGTCGTTCGCGCTGCAGGCGGGGGTGCTGTGCATACTCGCATGGCGCGCGCTGCCGGCGACGCCGCCGGTGCGCGGCGCGGCACGCAGCTGGCCGCTGGCGCCGCTGCTGATCCTGCTGGTGGCCACTTTGATCATTGCGCAGAGTGGCATCACCGGGCAGGCGGACCTCGCCATCGTCGGTTGCGCCTGCGGTGCTCTGCTGCTGTACCTGGCCGCGCGGCTCGACCGCGCCGCCCCGGCGCGTTTGTTGCCGGTGCAACTGCTCAGGGTGCGTGAGCCGCTGGGCGCGGGCCTGCTCATGGTCTTCATGCTCTCGGTGGGCACCACCGGGTTCTGGGCCTATGGTCCACTGATCCTGCAGGTGTTGTTCGGCACCAATCCACTGTTCTCGGGCTATGCGCTGGCGGCCGAGGCGCTGGCCTGGAGCTTGGCGACCATGGCCGTCTCCGGCGCGCCGATATCGGCCGACCGTGTGCTGATCCGCGGCGGCGCCATTGCGGTGGCGATCGGTGCAGCAGGTTTCGCGGCGGTGATGCCGGCGGGCTCGCTTGCCGGCGTGGTGCTGTGCTCGGTGTTGCAGGGCGTGGGCTTCGGGCTGTTCTGGCCGGCCATCGTGCACCGCCTGGTGCGGTTCTCGGACGACAGCGAGCAGGCTCTGGCGGCCGCTTCGCCATCGACGATTCAGCGCATCGGTTATGCGGTGGGCACGGCCATCGCGGGAATCGCCGCCAACCTCTCGGGACTTGCGGCCGGGGTTTCGAGACCGGCCGCACACCTGGCCGCGTTCTGGGTATTCGCGGCTTTCTTTCCGGTGCTGGCACTGGCGCTGTATGGCGCCTGGCGGTTTACGCACGAGCCGCCGGCGAGGGCGGCGGCTACCTGAGGCGGCCGAACCAGGCCAGCGTGCGCATTGATGTCGGCCAGATGCTGCGGATCACGGATGGCATGTCCCTCACCGGGATAGAGCACGGTCGAAAATGGGCGCCCGAGTACCCTGAGGGGACCGAATTCCAGCGTCTGCGATGGATCAATGGGTTACACGCGTGGGCAAGGGGGATTGACGCCGCAGAGTTGCCGTGGATAATGGCTGCCTAAGCAGTCATTGTTAAGGCAGTAAATGCCCAGGCACTAAATGTCAGAGCAGCATTATCAAGCCAGTACCTACGACGTCCGCAACAGCGTGGGCTACCTGGTCAAGCGGACCTACGCGCTCATGCTCGACGCGCTCGAGCCCGCCTTCATCGAGCACGGTTTTACCTACATGCAGTACGTGGTGCTGATGCAGCTGCGCTCGGGCGCAGTGCTGAACCCGCGCAACATCTGCGCCGACTTCCGCCACGACAGCGGCGCGCTCACGCGCGTGATCGATCAGCTCGCCGACCGCGGCTTGGTGGAACGGAGCAGGTCGGAAGAGGACCGTCGCAAGGTCAACCTGCACCTGACTCCGGCGGGCTTGGCAACCTGCGAGGAGTTGATTCCGCTGGTAGTCGATCGGCTCAATGCCGCGGTCGGTGATTTTTCCCGCACCGAGCTCGATGAGCTGATCCGTCTGCTGGGCAAATTCGTCGGCGGCATGGAGCGCGAACTGGCGCGCGCGGGCACCACATCCACCCCGGTGGCGCAGGCCATCTGAATCCGACCCGAGAGAGCAGTCACATGATGCAGACACGGTTGGGCTTGCTGGCAGGTGTGACGCTGGCGGTACTGCTGGCGGGCTGCGTGCTGCCACCCAAGGATTCGAAGCATGCCGCACCGCTGGACGCGCAGCAGCTCGGACTGTCGGCTGCGGCCGTGGCGCCCGCCGCCGCGAAGTGGTGGCAGGCGCTGCACGATCCGCAGCTCAATACGCTGATCGAGCAGGCGTTGAGCGCCAATCCGTCGCTGGCGCAGGCGGATGCGCAGCTGCGCGCCGCGGTGGCGCAGGTCGATGCGGCGCACGCGGGGTTGTATCCGAAGGCCAGCTTCAGCGGCAGCGCGCTGCGTCAGCACGCGCCCGACAACTACATCATTCCGCCACCGCTTGCGGGCACGGATTTCTGGATGGCGCAGATTGGCGCAAGCCTGTCGTGGGACGTGGATTTCTGGGGCCGCCAGCGCGATGCGTTGAGCGCCTCGCACTCGCTGGCGCAGGCAGCGGATCTCGAGCGGGACAATGCACGGCTGCTGCTGTCGGCCGCGCTGGTGCAAGCTTACGTGGGTCTGTCTCGCGCCGATGCGCTGGTGGACATTGCCGAGCAGTCCGAGCAGCAGCGGCAGCACATTCTCGATCTGACGCGCCAGCGCGTCAGCGCCGGCCTGGATACGCGGCTGGAGCTGCGTGAGGCGGAAAGCGCGCTGCCGCAGGCGCGCGTGGAGCGCGCGCAGGCGCAGGCGCAGGCCGACGTGGCCGTGCACGCGCTGGCGATGCTGGCCGGCCGCGGCGCCGACAGCTATGGCGCCATCACTCGGCCGCGGCTCGATCCGGATGCGGTGCTGCCGCTGCCCGAGCAACTGCCGATCAATCTGCTGGCGCGCCGGCCGGACGTGCTGGCGGCACGGCTGCGCATCGAGGCGGCGGATGCCGACCGGCGCGCGCTGCGCACGGCCTTCTATCCCGACGTGAGCCTGCGCGCGCTGGCGGGCATCGCTTCCTTTGGCCTGAACGATCTGTTCGAAGCGGGGTCGCGCGGCTACGGTGTCGGGCCGGTGATATCGCTGCCGCTGTTTGACGCCGGCAAGCTGCGGGCGCAATACCAGGGCAGTGAGGCCGCCATTGACAGCGCCGTGGCAGCCTACGACGACACGGTATTGCGGGCGGTGCAGCAGAGCGCGGATGAACTCACACGCATCGACGCGCTCACGCGCGAGCGCACCGACCAGCGGGCGACGCTGGACGCTGCCGAGGACGGCTATCGCATCGCCGAGGAACGCTATCGCGCGGGTCTTGCCGGCTACCTGTCGGTGCTCAGCGCCGAGACCCAGGTGCTCGGCGCCCGCCGCCAGAACGTGCAGATCAACACCGACCTGGCGCTCGCCCGCATCAACCTGCTGCTCGAGCTCGGCGGCAGCTTCGATCCCCGGTCCGATACCGATTCACAACTTGCCCGAGTGTCCCAATGAGTACTCCCAATCCGGTTGCTTCGCATGCCGCACGGCCGACCCACGGCAGGCGGCGCCTCGGTCTGACTGTGCTGGCCCTGCTCGTGCTGCTGGGCGCGGTCGGCTACGCGTTCTACTGGTTCGGCTATGCGCGCTACTTCGAGGCCACCGACGATGCGTACGTCAATGGCGATGTGGTGCAGATCAGCAGCCAGGAACCCGGCACGGTGCTGGCCGTGCACGTCGACGATACGCAGCTGGTGGCCGCGGATACCCCGCTGGTGGATCTAGATCCGGCCGATGCCGAAATCGCCATGAGCAACGCCGAGGCGGAACTTGCCCGCAGCGTGCGCCAGGTGCGCGGGCTGTTTGCGCAGGTGGCGCAGTTGCAGGCGCAGATCGACCAGCGCGAGTCGGCGCTCGCTACCGCCGAGTCCGACCTCAAGCGGCGGCAGGGTCTGCTGGATGACGGCGCCATTTCCGGAGAGGAGCTCTCACACGCCCGCGACAACGTCACCGGATTGCGCGCCGCGCTGGCAGCGGCGCGCCAGCAGCTCGAGCAGACCGTGGCCCAGACACAGGGCACGCGCATCGACAACCATCCGCAGGTTCTGGCCGCGGCGGCGGCGGTGCGCAACGCGGCACTGGCGCTGCACCGGACGCGGCTGGTGGCCCCAGTTGCCGGTGTCGTCGCCAAGCGCAACGTCGAGGTTGGCCAGCGGATTGCGGCCGGTACGCCGCTGCTGGCGGTGGTGCCGCTGGATGATGTCTGGATCGATGCCAATTTCAAGGAAGTGCAGCTGGCGCGCATGCGCGCCGGGCAGCCCGTCAACGTCCACGTCGACGTCTATGGCGGCGATGTCACCTTTCACGGTCATCTGGTTGGCGTCGGGGCCGGCAGCGGCAGCGCGTTTGCGCTGTTGCCGGCACAGAATGCCTCGGGCAACTGGATCAAGATCGTGCAACGCGTGCCGGTGCGGATCCTGCTCGATCCGCAGGAACTCAAGGCACATCCGCTGCGCATCGGGCTGTCGGCGCACGTCAGCGTCGATCTGCGCAACGGGCAGGCGCTAGCCGCCAGCGGTGCGGTGCGCAACACGCCGCAGCCGGTTCAGGCCAGCGCCGGCGACGATCCAGCAGTCGAAGCGCAGATAGCGCGCATCATCGCCGAGAACTCGGGCGCCGGGACGGTGGCCGCGCTGTGAGTGCGGCGGCGCCAAGGCGCGATGGCCCAACGCGGGACGCAGCGGCAGGGCCGGATGTGCCACCGCCGGGTAGCGCCGCCACAGCCGCAACAGTGACGCCCGTGCGTGCGACACCGGCCTCGGCACCGCCCCCGCCCGCATCGCCGGCACCGCTGGCGGGCAGTGTCATCGGCATCACGGCGCTGGCGCTGGCGCTCGGAACCTTCATGCAGGTGCTCGACACCAGCATCGCCAACGTCTCGATTCCAACCATTGCCGGTGACCTGGGGGTGAGCTCGGATCAGGGCACCTGGGTCATCACATCGTTTGCGGTTTCGAATGGCGTGTCGGTGCCGCTCACCGGCTGGCTGATGCAGCGCTTCGGCGTGGTGCGCACCTTCGTGCTCTCGGTATTGGCATTTACGATTGCTTCGCTGCTGTGCGGCCTGTCCTGGAGCCTGCCCTCGCTGCTCGCCTTTCGTGTGCTGCAGGGCGCGGTGTCGGGTCCGATGATTCCGGGCAGCCAGGCACTGTTGCTGATGATCTTCGGTCCGGCGCGCCGCGGCGTGGCGCTGGCCATCTGGTCGGTGACGGCGCTGGTGGGCCCGATCGCCGGGCCGGTGCTCGGAGGCTATATCTCCGACAACTACAGCTGGCCGTGGATCTTCCTGATCAACGTGCCGGTGGGAATCTTCAGCGTGCTGGTCTGCTGGCGCATGTTGCGCTCGCAGGAGACCGCTACGCGCAAGCTGCCGGTCGACGTGGTCGGCATCGGCCTGCTCGCCGTCTGGGTCGGCGCGCTGCAGATCATGCTCGACAAGGGCAAGGATCTGGACTGGTTCAATTCCACCACCATCGTGGTGCTGGGCCTCGTGGCCCTGGTCGGCTTCGTCGCCTGGCTGATCTGGGAGTTGACCGAAGAGACGCCGATCGTGGACCTGTCGCTGCTCAAGTCGCGCAGCTTCCTGGTCGGCACCGTGGCGCTGTGCCTGGGATACGCGATCTTCTTCGGCAACGTGGTACTCATGCCGCTGTGGCTGCAGGAGCAGATCGGCTACACCGCCACCTGGGCCGGACTCGTGGCCGCCCCGAGCGGGGTGGTGGCGGTGCTGCTGTCACCCTTTGCCGGGCGCTTCACCTCACGCTACGACGCACGCTGGCTCGGCACCGCCGCATTCCTGTTCTTCGGCGTGTCCTACCTGATGCGGGCACGCTTCACGGCCGACGCC
>JBAUYT010000063.1:0-2001 GCA_049584935.1 Steroidobacteraceae bacterium | reverse complement strand
GGTGAAGCGCATCCCGGCGAGCGCGAGCCGGTCGATGTTCGGCGTCGTGTAGTCGCGCTGGCCATAGCAGCTCACATCGGCATAGCCGAGATCGTCCGCCAGGATGAAGACGATGTTGGGCTTGGCGGATTGCGCGGCAAGCCGGCTGGCGTTCGCCAAGGCGAGAGTGCCGGCGGCGCCGGCGAGCACGTCCCGACGCGAAAAACGATAACTCAGCGACATCGTTTTCTCCGTTCCGGTGCCGCAAAAGATGCTGTTGACAAGCCTACAGCGATTGAGGCCCTGTGAAAATATCCTGCCGCGGCATGTGTAGCTAGCGCGTGAACTGTCGCCTGATTGTAGCTCGTGAAGTGTCGTGTTTGTGGTGCCCTGAACGAAGGGGGCACGATGGGCACGGCATCGATCCACGAGGGTGTGCGTCGGATGCGGTTTTCGAGTTTGCTGGATCGGCAGGATCGGGGCGAGATCACGCAGGAGGAGGCGGCGGAGATGCTGGGGGTGCATGTTCGCACCTTCCAGCGCTGGGCAGCGCGCTACGAGGATGAGGGCGAGGCGGGGCTTGCTGACCGACGGCTGGCGGGGCCATCGCCGCGGCGGGCACCGCAGGAGGAGCTGGAGCGGATGCTCGGGCTTTTCCGCGACAAGTATGCGGATTTCACGGTGAAGCATTTTCATGAGCAGCTGGTGAAGCGGCACGACTACAAGCTCGGCTACACCGTGACCAAGCTCACGCTGCACGCTGCCGGCCTGGTGAAGCCGGCCCGCCGCCGCAGCGCCCATCGCAAGAAGCGGCAGCGACGGCCGCTGCCGGGCATGATGCTGCACCAGGACGGCTCGCGCCACATCTGGATCGAAGGCCGCCCGCCGATGGACCTGATCGTGACGCTCGACGATGCGACGAGCGCAATCTATTCGATGATCCTGGTCGAGGAGGAAGGCACCGCTTCGACATTCCGGGCGCTGCGCGAGGTCATTGCGGCCCACGGCCTGTTCTGCGCGCTCTACACCGACCGCGGCGCCCACTATTTCCACACCCCGAAGGCCGGAGAGAAGGTGTCGCGGACGCAGAAGACGCAGGTCGGCCGCGCCCTGGCGCAGCTCGGCATCGAGCCCATCGCTTCCTACTCGCCCCAGGCCCGGGGCCGCTCGGAGCGTGCCTTCCGCACCCTGCAGGATCGCCTGCCCAAGGAACTGCGGCTCGCCGGCATCGACGATGTCGAGGCCGCCAACCGCTGGCTGCGCGAGCACTATATCGGTGAATACAACAAGGCCTTTGCGATCGCGCCGGAGCAGGAGGGGAGCGCCTTCGTGCCGGATCGCGCCGAAGCCTGGCGCGAGATTCTTTGCGTCATCGAGGAGCGCACCGTCGGCAACGACAACACCATCGCCTGGGCTGGGCGACGGCTGCAACTGCCGGAAACCCGCCTGCGCCCGCATTTCGTCAAAGCCTGCGTGCGCCTGCACCAATACCCCGACAACACCGTGGGCGTGTTCCTCGGCCCACACCGTCTGGCAATCTATGACGGCAATGGCACTTTGCTTCGTCCGACCGCATCAAGCCTGGCAGCGTGCTCGGCCGCGTCAAGGGATGGCCTGAACAGCGCCGAGCGCGTCGCCAGGCCGGCGCCACGGCCACCCTTGACCCGGCCTGCGCTCGCTGCCTCGCCATCGGCGCGGATCGGGACGAAGAAACGGCCTCCGGGTCGAACAAAGAAACTGACCAGGGTTGCCGCATCGCAGGCCGCCATGCCATGACCGCAGCCAGCCCGTCCACGCCTTCCGGGCTCGCCGCCAACTTCAACAACGAAGGCGACAGATCACGCGCTACAAAAACACGACAACTTCACCCGCTAACAACACATAACAAGGAGAACTGCGGATTACGACTTCGCCAAGGCTTTGACCTGCGTCTGGTTCAGACGCTTCAAGCGTTTGCCAAACCACACCAAGGATCCAGTCCCATTCTCGTAATCATGTTCGATCAAATCTGGCCAACTGGAG
>JBAUYT010000062.1:0-6686 GCA_049584935.1 Steroidobacteraceae bacterium | reverse complement strand
GCGCCGACGTTGGTGCCCTTGGAATCGTCGACGTAGTGCACGCCGCGCACGTCGGCCACCCACTGCGAGCGATGCGGCAAGCCGGCGAAGTTGCGCAGTTCTTCGAGCATCGCCGGCAGCGGCAGCGACAGCGCCTCGCCCAGTGCCAGCGCTGCCAGCGCGTTGGCGGCGTTGTGAGCGCCGCTGAGCTTCATCTCACTCACCGGCAGCAGCGCTTCGCCACGACGCGCCAGCCAGCGCGCATCGCCGGCGCGCGCGCTCAGCGAGTAGTCGGCACCGGCGTCGGCGCGCAGCGAAAAGCTCAGTGAGCGCCGCGCCGGCCCGATCATGGCCGCGACGCGCGCATCGTCGAGATTGATGACCGCCACTTCGCAGCGCGCGTAGATGCGGGACTTGGCAGCGGCGTAGGCATCGATGTCGCGGTAACGATCGAGGTGATCGGGCGTCACATTGAGCACGGCTGCGGCGGCCAGCGACAGCGACTTCGTGGTTTCGAGCTGGTAGCTGGACAGTTCGAGCACGTAGAGCTGCGCTGCATCGTCGAGCAGGTCGAGCGCCGGTTCGCCGAGGTTGCCGCCACTGCGCGTGCGCACGCCGGCACGTGTCGCCATGCCCGCCAGCAGCGTCGTCACCGTGCTCTTGCCGTTGGTGCCGGTTACACCCGCCACCGGTGCGCGCGCTGCGCGCGCGAACAACTCGACGTCGCCCAACACCTCGAGACCGCGGGCGCGTACCGCCTCGAAGAACGCGCCGCGTTGCGCGACTCCGGGCGACACCACCAGCAGCGAGGCTCGGTCGAGCAGCCCGGGGTCGAAGCCGCCGGTACGCACCACGATCTCACGGCCGAGCTCGGCGCCGAGCGCCTTCAGGCGCGGCCATTCGGGCGGCTCCGGCCGACTGTCGGTGACTGCCACTTCGAAGCCCTGGCTCAGCAGGTAGCGGGCGGCGGAAAAGCCGCTCTTGCCGAGACCGACCACCACGGCGATTTGACTGGCGCTGTTCATCGCAGTTTCAACGTCGACAGGCCGGCCAGCACCAGCAGGAAGCTGATGATCCAGAATCGCACGATCACCTTCGGTTCGGCCCAGCCCTTGAGTTCGAAGTGATGATGGATCGGCGCCATGCGGAAGATGCGCCGGCCGGTGAGCTTGAACGATGCCACCTGCAGGATCACCGAGGCAGTCTCGAGCACGAAGATGCCGCCCATTACCAGCGCCACGATCTCCTGGCGGACGATGATGGCGACGATGCCGAGCGCGGCGCCGAGCGCTAGCGCGCCGATGTCGCCCATGAATACCTGTGCGGGGTAGGAGTTGAACCAGAGGAAGCCGAGCCCGGCGCCGCCGAGCGCGCCGCAGAAAATCAGCAGCTCGCCGGCCTGGGGAATCGCGGGTATCGCCAGATAGTTGGCGAAGATCGCATTGCCGCTGGCGTAGGCGAAGATCCCGAGTGCGCCGGCCACCATGGCCGTAGGCATGATCGCCAGCCCGTCGAGACCGTCGGTCAGGTTTACGGCGTTGCTCATGCCCACGATCATGAAGTAGCTGAGTGCGACGAAGCCCGTGGCGCCGAGCGGCACGTTCACGCTCTTGACGAACGGCACGAAGAAATCGGTTTGTGCCGGCACCTGCGCGGTGCTGTAGAGCAGCAGCGCAGCGCTCAGGCCGAGCACCGACTGCCAGAAATACTTCCAGCGTGCAATCAGGCCGCGGGAGTTGCCGACCACCAGCTTCAGGTAGTCGTCCCAGAAGCCGATGGTGCCGAAGCCGACGGTGACCGCCAGCGTGATCCAGACGAAGCGGTTGCGCAGATCCGCCCACAGCAGGGTGCTCACAGCCACCGCGACGATGATGAGTGCACCACCCATGGTCGGGGTGCCGGCCTTCGGCAGATGCGAGCGCGGACCATCGCTGCGCACCACCTGTCCGATCTGGTAGCTGGACAGGCGCGCGATCATCTTCGGTCCGACCAGCAACGCGATCGACAGCGCCGACATGACCGCCAGAATCGCGCGCAGCGTCAGGTACGAGAACACGTGGAAGCCCGAGTAATGTAGCGCCAGCAGCTTTGCGATCCAGTACAGCATGTTCAGCCAGCCATGCGCGAAGGCGAGGGCGCCAGCAGCGCTTCGACCACGCGTTCCAGCCGGTTGACGCGCGAGCCTTTGATCAGCACGCACACGTCTGCGCCGAGTCCGGCATCGAGCGCCCGCGCCAGCTCGCCGGCGTCGCGAAAACGCTCGGCACCCGCGCCGAAGGCGTCCGCGGCCAACGCCGCCAGCGCGCCGAAGCTGAACAGCCGTTCGATGCCGAGCGAGCGCGCGAGCTCGCCGATCTCGCGGTGGCTGTCCTCGGCCGCGTGGCCGAGTTCCGCCATGTCGCCCAGCACCAGCCAGCGCCGTCCCGGCAGTTCGCCGAGCACGTCGAGTCCGGCGCGCGCCGAGCTCGGATTGGCGTTGTAGGAATCATCGATGAGCCAGGCACCGTGGCGCGTGCGTCTGAGCTGCAGCCGGCCTCGCACCGGCTGCATCTGCGCCAGGCCCGCCGCGACCTGCGCCAGTTCGGCACCGGCGCTGACGGCCGCCGCTGCCGCGGCCAGCGCGTTGAGCACGTTGTGACGTCCGGCCAGCGCCAGGGTCACCGGCACGCTGCCGCTGCCGCTGCGCAGCCGGAAGCGCGTCACGAAGCCGGTTGCGCCGACGTCGAAGTGCAGCTCCTCGGCACGGAAGTCGGCTTCGAGCCTCAGGCCGAAGCTCAACACGCGCGCAGCCGTGCTGGCGCGCCACAGTGAAGCGTAGGCATCGTCGCCGTTGATCACGGCGGTACCACTCGACGGCAGTCCGGACACCATCTCGCCCTCGGCGCGCGCCGCGCCCTCGAGCGAGCCGAAACCTTCGAGGTGCTCGGCGCCGGCGTTGGTGATCAGGCCGATTACGGGACGCGCGATCTGCACCAGCTGCTCGACGTCACCGCGCCGATTGGCACCCATCTCGATGACGACGCTGCGGTGCGAGCCATCGAGCCGCAGCAGCGTCATCGGTACGCCTAGATGATTGTTGAGATTGCCACGGGTCGCCAGACAGGGTCCGAGCTGTTCGAGGATGGCCGCCAGCATTTCCTTGACGGTGGTCTTGCCGTTGCTGCCAGCCACCCCGATCACCGGCCCGGTGAAGCGTGCGCGCGCGGCGCGCGCTGCACTCGCCATGGCGAGCTCGACATTCGTCACCACGATCTGCGCCAGCGGCGCATCGACCCGGCGTTGCACCACGGCGCCAGCCGCGCCTGCGGCTGCCGCGGCGGCGACGTACTCGTGGCCGTCGACCCGCTCGCCATGCAGCGCCGCGAACAGATCGCCAGCGCTGAGCTTGCGCGAATCGATCGCCAGCTCGCGGAATTCGCGGTCCGCGCCGACCAGCCGGCCGTGACAGGCAGCCGCGAACTGCGCCAGCGTGCGGATCATGCGCTGCCCCACGCGCGCAGCGCGGCCCGCGCCACTTCGGCGTCGCTGAAGTGGCGCCGCTCAGCACCGACGATCTGGTAGTCCTCGTGTCCTTTGCCGGCGATGAGCACCACGTCGTCGTCGGCTGCGCCGGCGATCGCGCTATGAATCGCCAGCGCGCGGTCATGAACGACGCGCGCGCGCGCCAGCGCTCCGGCCTCGGTCACGCCCACGAGGATGGCATCCGTGATCTTCTGCGGATCCTCGCCGCGCGGGTTGTCGTTGGTGATGATCAGCAGATCGGCGCCGCGAGCGGCCACACGGCCCATCTCAGTACGCTTGCCGTGGTCGCGATCACCACCGGCTCCGAATACGACCTGCAGCCTGCCGCGGCAATGCGCGCGCGCCGCGGCCAGCGCCTTGGCCAGCGCATCGGGCGTGTGGGCGTAATCTATGAGCGCCAGAGGTCGGGCGTCGCCGCCTTCCCGCTGCAGCCGCCCGGGCGGCGGGCTGCAACGCGACAGCGCCTCGCAAGCCCGCTGCAGCGGCAGTTCCCACGCCAGCAGCACCGCCAGCACCGTCAGCAGGTTGTCGACGTTGAAGTCGCCGATCAGTCGGCTCGGCAGCCGGGCGGCACCACGACTGCTGTCGATCTCGAGCTCGAGACCGGCGGCGCGGCGGTGCACCGCGCTCGCACAGACGTAGTCGGCGCCGCTGACGAGCCACTCCGACGGATGCTGCGAAGTCAGAAACAGTTGCGCCGAGCCGCCGCTGCGCTGCGCTGCTTGCGCCAGCTCGACCCCGAACGGATCGTCGACATTGATGACCCGGGCCTTGAGCGTCGGCCACTGAAACAGCCGCGCCTTGGCCGCACCATAGGCGGCCATGTCGCCGTGATAGTCGAGATGGTCGCGCGTCAGATTGGTGAACACGGCGGTGTGGAAGCGCACGCCGGCGCATCGCTCCTGATCGAGAGCGTGCGAGGACACCTCCATGGCCACGGCGTCGAATCCGCGGGCGCGCATCTGCGCCAGCAGCCGGTGCACGGTCACCGCGTCCGGAGTAGTGGTGCCCAGCTCGGCCAGCGCGTCGATCGGGCCGCTACCGAGGGTGCCGACATAGGCGGCGCGCCGTCCGACGAACTCCAGCGCCTGCGCCAGCAACCAGGCACAGGTGGTCTTGCCGTTGGTTCCGGTAATGCCGGCCACGGTGAGGCTGGCCGAGGGCGCGTCGAAGAAGCGATCGGCGATGTAGCCGAGCTGCGAGCGCAGGTTGGGAATCGCCCTCACCAGAATCGATGAGTCGACCGCGGGCGGCAGCACGCCGGGGGCGGGCTCCCACAGAATTGCGCGCGCTCCTGCAGCAGCGGCCGCAGGCGCAAACTCGAGCCCGTGATGCACGGCGCCCCGGCAGGCAAAAAACGCCGCCCCGGGCGTCACCTGGCGGCTGTCGAGCGCCAGGTCGGAGACCTCGACCGACTCGGGCATGTCCACCAGCCCGCCGAGCAGGGCCTTGAGCGGTCGCCAGTTCTGTGCCCCCGCGGTAGTCATCGGCTGGCCACCTTCTGGCCGCGGGTCAAAGGCTCGCCGGGAGACGGCAGATCATCGGGCTGCACGGCCAGCAGTCGCAGGGCGCCGCCGACCACCGTCGAGAACACCGGCGCCGAGACGTCACCACCGAGGTGCTTGCCGGCGGTGGGGTCATCGACCACCACCACCGCCGCCAGGCGCGGGTGCGACGCCGGCGCCACGCCGGCAAACACAGAGGTGTAACGATCCTGTGAATAAGTACCGTTGCTCGCTTTCCAGGCAGTGCCGGTCTTACCCGCAACACGATAGCCGGGAATCCTGGCGCGCACGCCGGTGGCGCCTTCCTGGGTGGTTACGGCCTCGAGCAGGCTCAGCAGGTCGCTGCACACCCCGGGGTCGAGCACGCGCTCGCCAGCCGGCGCTGCATCCAGCCGCAGCAGCGATACCGGTCGTCGCAACCCCAGGGCCCCGATGGTGGCGTAGGCCTGCGCCAGCTGCAGTGCCGTCACCGAAATGCCGTAGCCGTGCGACAGGGTCGCGATGCTGATAGCGCGCCAGTGTGAGTAGTCGGTAAACACGCCGGCGGATTCGCCCGGAAATCCGCTGCTGGTCACCTGCCCGAAGCCGAAGTGCGTCAAAGTGTCCCAGATCTGCTTGGGTTCGAGCTGCAGCGCCAGCTTCGCCATGCCGACGTTGGAGGACTTGGCCAGCACCGTCGCCAGCGGAATGGCGCCGAGGTTGTGTTCGTCGGGGAAGGTGGTGGCGCCGACCTGGATGAACCCGGGGTTGGTGTCGATGATGCTGTTGATGTTGAACTTGCCCGAGGCCAGCCCGGCCGCCACCACGAACGGCTTGATGCTCGAGCCGGGCTCGAACAGGTCGGTGACCGCGCGATTGCGATAGGTTGCCGGCGTCAACTGCGAGCGGTCGTTGGGGTTGTAGGCGGGCTGATTGACCATCGCCAGCACTTCGCCGGTATCGATGTCGATCACCACCACCGAGCCGGCGTGGGCGCGATTCTCGATGATGGCGCTCTTGAGCTCGCGATAGGCCAGGTACTGGATACGCAGGTCGAGGCTCAGCGCCAGGTCGCGTCCCGGGCGTACCGGGCGGATGCTCTCGACGTCCTCGACCTTGCGGCCACGGCTGTCCTGGATCACGCGCTTGGCGCCGTCCTCACCCGCGAGCCAATTTTCGAACGCCAGCTCCGCGCCTTCCTGGCCGGCGTCGTCGATGCTGGTGAATCCGAGCAGGTGCCCGGTGACTTCGCCGTCCGGATAGTAGCGACGGTACTCGCGCGTCAGATTGACGCCGCTGATGTTCAGCGCCTTGACGCGCGCGGCATCGCTCGGCTGCACTCCGCGGGCGACGTACAGGAACTCTCGATCCATGTTGCTGCTGACGTGGCGCAGCAGCGCCTGGCGGTCGGTGCTGAGCACGCCCGCCAGCTTCGGCAGTTGCTCGAGATTCCCCGCCAGCTCGCGCGGATCGACCCAGACGGAATCCACCGGCGTGCTGACCGCTAGCGGCTCGCCATTGCGATCGGTGATGTTGCCGCGGTGCGCGACGATTGCGGCAACGCGCGAGAAGCGTGCATCCCCCTGGCTCGCCAGGAACGGGTGATCGACCAGCTGCAGATCCACGGCCCGGCCGATCAGGGCGAGCGCCGCCAGCAGCAGCGTACCGAATAGCAATCGCGAGCGCAGCGCGAACGAATAG
>JBAUYT010000061.1:0-15126 GCA_049584935.1 Steroidobacteraceae bacterium | reverse complement strand
GCGCATCACGGCGGTGGTGCCGTACTTCGGCTATGCGCGCCAGGACCGGCGACCGCGTGCGACGCGCTCGCCGATTACGGCCAAGCTGGTGGCGGACATGATCGGCGCCGCGGGAGTCAACCGGCTGCTGACGCTGGATCTGCACGCGGACCAAATCCAGGGGTTCTTTGGCATTCCGGTCGACAACGTGTATGGTTCGCCGGTGCTGCTCGGCGATGTCTGGCGGCAGCGCTACCCGAATCTGATCGTGGTCTCGCCCGATGTCGGCGGCGTGGTGCGTGCACGCGCCTTCGCCAAGCGGCTCGATGACGCCGAACTTGCGATCATCGACAAGCGCCGTCCGCGGCCCAACGAGTCCAAGGTCATGAACATCATCGGCGAAGTCGCGGGCAAGACCTGCGTGCTGATCGACGACATGGTCGACACCGCCGGCACCTTGTGCCTGGCGGCACAGGCGCTCAAGGACGAGGGTGCCGAGCGCGTAGTGGCCTACATTACCCACGCCGTGCTGTCCGGCAAGGCGGCCGAGCGCGTCGCCGGCTCGGTGCTGGACGAACTCGTGGTCACGGACACGATTCCGCTGTCGCAGGCCGCGCGCGACTGCGGGCGCATCCGCCAGCTGTCGGTAGCGTCGCTGCTGGCCGAGACGATCCGGCGCATGCGCGACGACGATTCGGTGAGTTCGCTGTACATCGATTGATGCAAGGTTTTTTCGGACGACACGCACTGGTCGCGGCGCGTGTCTTTGTGTGTCAACAGTAGTCAGGAGTCAAAAAATGCGTATTACGTTTCAGGTTGGCGCGGACTCGCGTCACGATCAGGGCAAGGGTGCGAGCCGCCGCCTGCGTCGTGCCGGCAAGGTCCCCGCAGTTCTCTATGGCGGCGAGGGTGGCCCTCGCAACATAACGCTCGATCATCAGCAGCTGCTGACGCTGGTCGACAAGGAGCAGTTCTATTCCTCGATCATCAGCATCAACGTCGATGCACAGCAGCAGCCGGCAATCATCCGTGACGTGCAGATGCATCCAGCGCGCAATGCGGTCGTGCACGTCGATCTGCAGCGCGTGGTCGAGAACGAGAAGCTCAGGATCCATCTGCCGATCCACTTCAAGGGCGAGGCGGTTGCACCCGGTGTCAAGACCCAGGGCGGCGTGGTTTCGCACCTGATGCAGGACGTCGAGGTCAGCTGTCTGCCGAAGGATCTGCCCGAGTTCCTCGAGCTGGATCTGTCGTCCCTGAATCTCAACGAGTCGCTGTCGTTGAGCGACATCAAGCTACCGGCTGGGGTCACGATCCCCGAGCTTGCGCACCGCGATGCGCACGTGGTTTCGGTGCACAGCCCGCGTGCGGCCGAGCCCGAGCCGGAGGCAGTCGCTGCTGCGGCAACCACCGAGGCTGTGGCCGGTGCGGCTGCGACGCCGGCAGCCGGGGCAGCCCCGGCTGCTGCCGAGGGCGCCAAGAAGGAAGAAGGCAAGAAGGAAGCGGCCGCTGCGCCGAAGAAGGAAGGCGGCAAGAAGTAATCGCTGCGGTCGGCCGTGGCCGCGCTGCCGCTCAAGCTCGTGGTGGGCCTCGGCAACCCCGGGGCCCAATACGCCCGCACGCGTCACAACGCGGGCTGGTGGTTCGTCGATGCGCTGCTGGATGCGCAGCGAGGTGCCTGGCGCCACGACCGCGCGCAGCAGGTGGAGCTGGCGCGTGTGCGCATCGACGATCACGAGCTCTGGCTCGCCAAGCCACAGGGTTTCATGAATCGCAGCGGCGCACCGGTCGCGGCGCTGGCGCACTTCTATCGCATCGAGCCGCCCGAGATCCTGGTGGTGCACGATGATATCGATCTGCCCCCGGGAGTGGCGCGATTCAAGCACGGCGGCGGTCACGGCGGCCACAACGGCGTGCGCGACGTGATCGCGCATCTGGGGCCTGGGTTCTGGCGGTTGCGGCTTGGTGTCGGTCATCCGGGCTCACGCGACCTGGTGCTCGATGCGGTGCTCGACCGGCCGCGGGCCGAAGAGCAGCAGGCGATCGACGCGGCGACGGCACGCGCGCTGGATTGCGTGCCGGCGCTGCTGCGCGGCGAGGGGCAGAAGGCCATGCATCGGCTGCACAGCGGCAATCCGGTCAGCGGCGCGGGCACGGACAATTAGGAGCACAGCGAGTGGCGATTCAGTGCGGCATCGTCGGGTTGCCGAATGTCGGCAAGTCGACCCTGTTCAATGCGTTGACCAGAGCGCAGATTGCGGCGGAAAACTATCCGTTCTGCACCATCGATCCCAACGTGGGCGTGGTGCCGCTACCGGACGCGCGACTGCAACAACTGGCCGAGATTGCCCGTCCGGAGAAGATCCTGCCGACGGCGGTGGAGTTCGTCGACATCGCTGGGCTGGTGGCGGGCGCCTCGCAGGGCGAGGGTCTTGGCAATCAGTTCCTGGCGCACATTCGCGAAGTCGACGCCATCGCGCACGTGGTGCGTTGCTTCGAGAACGATGACATCGTGCACGTCGCCGGCCGCATCAATCCCCTGTCCGACGTCGAGGTGATCAACACCGAGCTGGCGCTCGCCGATCTGGCCTCGGTCGAGAAGGCCCTCGATCGTGCCATCAAGGCGGGCAAGAGCGGTGCCGACAAGGACGCGGTGCGCCGGCGGACACTGTTCGAGCGGCTACGGGAGCTGCTCAACGAGGGCAGGCCAGCGCGCGCGCTGGCGCTCGCTACCGAGGACGATCGGCGCGACCTGCGCGAGCTGCACCTGCTGACCGCCAAGCCGGTCATGTACATCGCCAACGTCGACGAGGCCGGACTTACGGCCGACAATGCGCACCTGGCGGCACTGCGTGCGCGCGCCGCGGTCGAGCACGCCGTAGTGGTGCCGGTCTGCGCAGCCATCGAGGCCGAGATCGCGCAGCTTCCGGAGGACGAGAGGGCCGAGTTCCTGCGCGACCTCGGGCTGGCTGAACCCGGTCTCAATCGCGTGATTCGGGGCGCCTACGAGCTGCTCGGCCTGATTACATATTTCACCGCAGGTCCGAAGGAAGTCCGAGCCTGGACCGTGCGCCGGGGCAGTACCGCGCCGCAGGCAGCCGGTGTCATACACACGGACTTCGAGCGCGGCTTCATCCGCGCCGAGGTAATCGCATTTGAGGATTACATCCGCTTCCGCGGCGAGGGGGGGGCCCGAGAGGCTGGCCGACTGCGGTTGGAAGGCAAGGAGTACCTGGTCCACGAGGCGGACGTCATGCATTTCCGCTTCAACGTTTGACTGAACTTTGCAATTCATTTGTTATTCTCCGTGCAGAGAACACCTCATCAAGCGGTTGTAACCGCTCGCTCACGCGGGCTGACCGGCCGAGCGGCCGATGTCCGGGCAACCGAGTGTCGTTAGGGGAGAGCGATGCTGCAGTGGGCAACCGATCGCTGGCGATTCCGACGCACCGCCCGTAGCCTGGTACAGGCGGCGACGCGCCGCTATGCGCCCAATGAGCCGGACGCCCCGCGCGACATCGTGCTGGTACCCTGCTGGCAGCGCCCGGAAATGCTCTGGCACTGCATCGACAATCTCTGCAAGGCGGACGGCGCGCATTCGGTGCACGTGGTATTCCGTCCCGACAGCGGCTTCGATCCCGACAATCTGGCTGTGATCCGGGATCACGCGGCGCGCCTGCCGAGCTACGAGATCCAGGCCGCATGCCTTTGTCCGTACCGGCGCACCAAGCTCAGCGCCAACATCCTTTTCGGCTACATGCAGGCGGCAGCGCGCGCACGGCGCTATGTCTACCTCGTAGAGGAAGACATCATGGTAGGGCGCGATTTTTTCCGCTGGCACGCGGCAGTGCACCAGCAGCGGCCTGGGCTGTTCTGTTCCATTGCCGTGCGCAATCACAATCGGCAGGTCGATGCACCGGACGATCCGGATATTTTCTATCTCACGCGCGACGACTACTGCTCCTGGGGTGTCTGCTTCGACCGCGACGTGTTGCGTCAGCGAGTCGCACCGCACGTCAACATCGATTACCTGTCCCATCCGAAACGCTATCTGCGCCGGCATTTTGCCGGCAGCAGCGTAGGCCTCGGGTTCGTCGAGCAGGCCAGCCTGCTGCGTCGGATTCAGGAGGCGGGGGAGCAGCCCATCGCCTATCCGGCCACCCCGCGCGCATTTCACGCCGGCTTTTATGGCCGCAACCGGCCTGGGGGCATCAACGGCGAGCTGCGGGAACGGGTGCAGCGCCTGGATGCCATGATCTACGACTCGAACGCCATGCGCGATGCGGCGCTGTCGGAACGTTACGCAGCCGACAGCGAACCGGTGCGGCTCGATGTCGTCGGTGGTCCGGGGCTGCGTCAGCTGCAGCTGCCCTCGGGTTAGGGACGACGCCGTGTACTCGCTGGCGCGTAGTCCGACACTCGCCCGGGTGCGTCTGGCGCGGCTGCGTCCGACACAGTTCACGGTGGGCTACGCCGAGGTCACGGTCAAGGCGCAGGACTGGGCGCGCCTGCCGAAGAAGCGGCGCAAGCTGGAAATCGACAGTCACGTATTCCCTGCCGTGCTCGGACCTGGGCACGAATATTTCGTCATCGATCATCACCATCTGGGGATCGCGCTGATCGAAGAGGGCGTCAAAGAGGTCTCGGTCGCAATGCTCGATGACCTCTCCTGGCTGGAAATTCAGGTGTTCTGGCGCACGATGGAGTTTCGCTCCTGGACTCACCCGTTCGACCGCCGCGGCCGTCGCTGCGACTACAAGGAGATGCCGAAGCGATTGGTGGACCTGCAGGACGATCCGTATCGCAGCCTCGCAGGACTCGTGCGCCGTGCCGGGGGCTATGCCAAGGATCAGGCGCCGTTCGTCGAGTTCATCTGGGCGGATTTCTTTCGGCCGCGGGTGGCGGCGCGGCTGATCCGGCGCGAGCCGCAGCGCGCGACCCGGTTCGGGTTGCGGCTGGCACGCTCGGACGATGCCCGCTACCTGCCCGGATGGACCGGCAAATCAGCCGGCGGCGGCGTCAGTTCGGCGAGCTGAGCAGCGGCGCCAGTATCCGCTCGAGGCGTACCGCGGTCCACACCGGCGGCCGGCGCGCACCCAGCGGATGACCAGGCGGGGTCCCTCATGGCGGTGGCCCGGCATCGGGGCTGCGGACTTCGAAGGGCACGGCCAGAGTGGTGCCGTCGGCGAAGTGCAGCGTAATCGTGACGTGATCGCCGGGCTGCAGCGGCCGCGCGGCGTGCTCGAGCATGATGTGATAACCCTGTGCGGCAAAGCTTAGAGTCCGGTGCGGCGGCAAATCCAGTCGCGCTACCGGCTCCATGCTGCTGACTTGGCCCTGCATGCGCGTGCGGTGCAGCGTGAGTGTGCCGTAATCGGGACTCGACACGGTAATCAGTGTTTGAGTGCGGTCGCTGTTATTGCGCAGCGTCAGATACCCGCCCGCTGGCAATGAGCCGGGCAGCCAGCGAATCCAGGCGGCGTCGGCCACGACCGCTGGCGTGGCCGCCCAGGTGGCGGCACTCAGCGCCCAGGCCGCCAGCCACGCGGCTCGCAATGATTTGTGGCGGCTACATGCCATGGCTGAATCTTACCGTGTTGGCCGGCAGCGTGGTGCTACCGGACCTTGCCGCGACCGACTTCGGGCTGGTCGAAGACCCGGTTGCGGTGATACTCGAGATAGACACATTGGCGCGGGTGAAAGGGTCCCACTTTCATTGGCATGCGCAGGCTCCACGCAGTCAGGATGGCCGGGTTCAGATTTCCGGAGGCCAGCAGGTCGCCCTGATCCGAAAACGAGATATAGCCGCGCGCGAACAGGTGCGCCACGTGCGGCGACAGCAGCAAGCCGTTGGCGCCATCCGTCTTTTCCCCGTCCTCGGACACGCTCCAGGGCTTGATGTGGCACGCGCGCAGGTGACGCCGATCGAGCAGCCCGGTCACGCGGCAGGCGCTTTCTATTTTCTCGAGACTGGCCCGAAACGATCCCAGCCCCCGTCGTGCGCGGATCAGTTGCTGCTTGTCGCCCGCTTCCAGGTCGGTACGACGGCGGATCGATGACTCTACCCAGTCATCGGCCAGCTCGGAAACTACCGCGGCCTTGATCTGTGCCTCGATGTCCTCGAGCTGTCCGGCGAGTAATTGCCGCAACACATCCGCCATGGCATCGGCTATGGCGGCCAGATAAACCGCTGGATTGCGCGCACCGGTGCCTCGCAGCGGCGCATGGGCATCGGGCAGCAGCGGGCTCAACCGTCCCATGTGCGGTTTCAGCCGCAGCGGCACCGCAAGCTCGAAGAAGCGTACCGGCAGATGCCAGCCCGGAGAATTGCCCGCCCTGCCGGCGGCAGCCAGTTCGGCTGGGCGGGCAGCCTCGGACGCGGTTCGAAGTGCCAGCCCGACACCGCTCACTGCCCCGTCCGCGTAGGCGAATATCAGATCGCCCGGCTGTATCGTCTGCATGCAGCGCGCCGATTCGGCTGCCGAGCCACCGGCTGCCGCCGGCGCCCACAGATAGTCGCCCATCAGGCCACGGGTGACCGCCCGGCTCTGGTTGACCCACCAATACCGATAACCCGGCCTGTCAGTCATACGCTCCACAGCCTCAGTGCCCGCATCGACGCATTTACCACGCCTAGAATAGCGCTGGCGGGTCGTTCCGGCTGTGCCGTAAGCACTAGATTCTGCGGCGGTTTTTTGATCCGAGGGCTCGCCGGCGTTTACCGTGACTCCGGCTGCCCCTAGAATGCGCGTCCCCTCGGGGCTAGGTAGCTCAGCTGGTTAGAGCGTGGCACTCATAATGCCGAGGTCGTGGGTTCGAGTCCCACCCTAGCCACCAATCGGATCAGGATCGCGTGATCGCGCATGCAAGAATTCTCACCCCGCCTGGAGATCCTGCCTGCATCGCAAAGACGGCTCTGGACCGAACTGTCCTCGGTGCCGCCTGAATTCGTGCTGTATGGTGGAACTGCACTGGCTCTGCATCTGGGGCACCGCAGCTCGGTGGATTTCGACTTCTTCGGCCGCCGTGCGCTTGAACAACCGGCTCTTGAGGCCGGGATATCGTTCTTGGCCGGGGCTAAAGTGATTCAACGCGAGACGAACACACTGAGCGTGATAGTCGATCGGGGTGGGCCGGTGAAGGTGTCTTTCTTTGGAGTGCCAAATCTGCCGCGGCTTGCGCCGCCGCACGTGGCGAAGGACACCGGCCTGCAGGTAGCATCTCTGCTCGACCTCGCCGGGACCAAGGCATCAGTTGTGCAATTACGCGCCGAGGCCAAGGACTACATTGACATCGACGCCCTGCTAACACTCGGTGGGATCGGGTTGCCGACAGCGTTGGCCGCAGCCCAGAAGCTCTACGGTCGGGTGTTTAATCCGCAGATCACGCTCAAGGCCTTGTCCTACTTCGAAGACGGCAACCTGCAAGATTTACCCGAGAGCATCCAGCGCCGCCTGGTGACCGCTGCCCGCGAGGTCGACCTGGATCATCTGCCAGCGATCGACAGCGCTGCAGAGCGAGATGCCCAAGACCATGGATTCGAAGTGTGAAGGGCATTCCGGTCACGCCCCTCACTCTGGATGTCGCGCGCCGGATCATTTGGTTCGAGTCGCCTGAGCAAGCCCTTGTCGATCCGATTCGTTTTATGGCCTACGCCATGACTTACGCGCGACATGAGGACATGCGGGTGATACGGCGCTATGTGTCCGATGACGATTTTCGGGAAGCGCTCGATCACGCGCCCGCCGGGATAGTAGACCCGCGCTCCTGGGCTTACTGGAATTCCAAATTGGGACGCTATCCGCCGCCGCCTTTGCCAGTACGGCAATTTGGAATGGCCGCCAATACCAGAGAATCAGGCCCGATGCCAGGGAGTGGCAACCTCGAGCCTTGGGCAGCACCGAAGTTCGCGCCCGAAGACCAGCAGCGTGAGGCGAGAGTGGCCTGGCAGAAGATCAGGCAACAGGAGCCAGGGGCTCTCGATCTCGAGGAGACCCGCCGTCGTGCGCGCGAGGCCTGGAACGGCAAATACGGTCCTAAGGGAAAGTCCTGAGACTTTAAGCACTGAGCCCCGCTGTCGCAGTTGATCCGTGGTGCCGTGACCCGACGCGGTGCCGCAGGAGCGATTTGACTTCCTGGGCTACAGCTTCGGGCGGTACTACTCGCCGCAGACGGGTCAGGCGTATTTGTGCCCATGGCCGTCCAAGCGCAGTGTGCAGCGTCTCATCGGAGCAATCCGGGAGGCGACCGATCGAAGAATAGTGTGGCTGGAGGCCGACGAGATGGTACGTGCGATTAACCGCAAGCTCCACGGCTGGGCCAACTACTTCAGTCTGGGTCCAACCGGGAAAGCCTCCCGGGCGATCAACGAGTACACGCCGCGCCGGCTATGCTGGTGGTTATGCCGAAAGCACCAGGTGCGCAACTCGGGGGCGAGTCGCTTCCCGTACGAGTACCTCTACGACACGTTGGGACTCGTCGAGCTCACCGCCGTGCGTACATGATCTTCCGAGAGCGATGGCCTGAGACCTTGTCTGAGAGCCGGATGCGGAGCCGCATGTCCGGTTCGATGAGCGGCGACTGGAGACGGAGTCAATGATGCCTCGATTGCGACACCGCCAGACGAAAGGGGCGGCAACAGTTGAGAGGCGTCTACCGCCACCGCGCCAGTCGTCGACTCTACCGACGCTAGGGGCGTCGAGCCGCCGCGACCGGCCGCCACATGCCAGTATTTTCTGTGCATTAGCCAAATAGCGGCGCACGGAAGGTGGCCCAATTCGCACTCATAATGCCGAGGTCGTGAGTTCGAGTCTCACCCTAGTGGACTGTAACAGTCATTTGTAGACTATAATGGTGTCTATGACAGACGCCATCACCCTGACGAACGCGGAGCGTATGGAACTGACTCGGCGAGCCACCAGCCGGACGGATCGGGCGGAGGATGCCCGACGAGCACGACTGATTTTGCTGCTGGCCGATGGCCACACGTGGGACGAAGCTTCTGAGCGCATCGACTGCAGCCGCGGCTTTGTGGCCAGCTGGAGCAAGCGATTCGCCGAGCAGCGCATCGCCGGACTCTACAGCCGGCATATCGGCCAGGTCGCCACGGTGCTCACCCCAGAGCTGGAAGCGCGGATTCTGGACAGTACGCGCCATGCACCCAGTGCCTCGACGCACTGGACCACGCGCAAGCTCGCCGCTCATCTGGATGTCAGCCACATGATGGTGGCGCGCGTGTGGCGCAAGCACGGCCTCAAGCCCCATCGCATCGAGCGCTACATGGCCTCGAACGATCCGGACTTTGAAAAGAAGGCGGCCGATATCATTGGTCTGTATCTGAACCCGCCGGCGCACGCCGCGGTGTTCTGCGTGGATGAGAAGACGCATATTCAGGCCCTGGATCGCAAAGACCCGGTGCTGCCGCTGTCCCCGGGCAGAGCAGAGCGGCACGGCTTTGAGTACTTTCGTCACGGCACCCTCTCCCTCTATGCGGCCTTCAACACCAAGACCGGCGAGGTGCTGGGCAAGACCGCTGAGCGGCAAACGTCTGCCGAGTTCGTCGCCTTCCTTACCGACATCGTGATTAACCAGCCTCGCGGCAAAGAGATCCACGTCATTGCCGACAACCTCTCGGCTCACAAGAGCCAGCAGGTCAAAGACTTCCTGGCAGCGCATCCCAAGCTTCAATTGCACTTCACTCCGACCTACTCATCCTGGCTCAATCAGGTCGAACTCTGGTTCGGCAAGATCGAGCGCGACGTCATCGCTCGCGGCGTATTCACTTCCGTCCCCGACCTCAAGAGAAAACTCATGCGCTACATCCGTCACTACAACAAGTCAGCGCGAACGGTGAAGTGGAAATATGCCGACCTGTCGCGCCACATCGGTACACAATCAGTTGGTACAGGCCACTAGCCACCAAATTCAGGCGGCCCTTCCCGAGCACATCGACGATCGATGTCATGAGCCCAGATCCCTCGCGTCGCCAGTGCTGAATTCCTGAAAGCTCGGCTGCGCGGGTGGTGCACCATCCGTATGTGTCATTCTCGCGTCGATGCTTAAATTTAAAACGCGCAGGCGGAGGTGGTTGACCGGAGCGATTGCCGCGGCGCTGTTCGTAAGCCTGGCTGCGATATTGCTGAGCTCCACGCTCGAGCATGCGGTGCATGCGCGGATCGAGTCCGCTGCCGTGCGCCACGGCATGGTTGCCCGAATCGGGCAGGTGCACGTCGGCGTATGGCCATTGGTGCGACTCGACGGAATTGATCTCGACTTAGGTCATGGATTGCGAGTGCATGCCGATATGATCGCGGCGACGTGGCCCGGTCGTCTGCGACTTGCAGTTTCTGCCGCCGCTCTCGCGGGCCCAGCAGGGATTCAGCTCAGCTTGCCACCCACTGCCTGGGACCTCGCGGGAATTCGCGGCGGGGATCTCCGGCTCACACTGGTGGAACCACACGGCGGCCTGTCAATCCGCAAGCTGGAGGATCCGCTGGGCAGCGCATGGAACGTCGAGGCACGTGGACTCGATGTCGGCCATCTGCTCGGCGTACGGCGCGAGACCCGCCCGCTGTTCGAAGGTGGTATCGCGGACGGCCGTGTGGATCTTCAGGCGAACAGCGATGCGCTCCGCTTCCACGTGGACATGGGCGCGCGCGGCGCGCGCCTGGGAGCATTAGCGGATAATGGCGCGGACGAACCGCAGTTCGGCGATCCGACGGACGTGACGGCACGGTTCGACGGTGCCTGGCTGCGGGCCGGGGGCACGATCGAGATTCCCGAGATTCACGCGACGGTGGCCGGTGCAGAAATGACGGGTTGGATCGCGCTGCGCGGTCTCTACACTGATCCGATCGTTGATCTCGCACTCGGCGTAAAGCGGCTAGACTTCGCGCAATTGCTGAGCACATCGGGGCTAATGACGCCCGATAGCCTGGGAATGGAGCCCGGCGGTGGCCAAGACCTTGGCTCGGCCAAGATCGACGTGCGGATACTCGGGCGCCTGTCAGACCCCGCGTCGCTCTCGGTAAGCCAGAAGATCGACTTTACGCCGCCACGCCGGATGCCGCCGGCGATAGCGCGCCTGCGCGGTGATTTCGTGTTCAGCTCCGATGAAGGCGCCGGCCCGCACCGACCGATCGATGTCTCGCCTGCATCTGCGGACTTCATCGCGCTGCGCGACGTTCCGCCGTTGTTCGTGCGCACTCTGCTGCTTGCCGAAGACGCCGGTTTCTACGGTCATCGCGGCATCGATCTGCGCGAACTACCAACTGCGCTACTCACAGACTGGTCGCGCGGGGGCGCAGCGCGCGGCGCGTCGACGATAACCCAGCAGCTGGCCAAGAACCTCTTCCTTTCGCGCGACAAGAAGCTCGGACGCAAGCTGGAGGAACTGGCAATCACGTTCCTCCTCGAATCGGCGCTCCGCAAGGATCGCATCCTCGAGATCTACCTGAACATCATCGAATGGGGGCCGGACCTGCATGGTCTGCGGCCCGCATCGCGTACCTATTTCGGTTGCGAACCCAAAGCCTTGACGCCGGCCGAGATGGCTTTCCTGGTTGTGATCATCCCTGGGCCGATTAAGTACCAGAGTTCATTTGCGCACGGCACGCCAGGGCCTGGCCTGCGCTCGCTGATCGACGAGCTGCTGGGGAAACTTCGCTCGGTGAATGCGATTAGCGAGGAGGAATATCGGCGAGCGCTCGACGAGCCTGTCGTCATCTCCGGTGGGAGGCAGCCCGGATGATTGGCGGCGATATCAATCTACGTAACGGATATACAACCTTGCGATTACTGTGGTGGGCCACGAACTTGTCGATCGTAGTGCATAGACGCCGTTCGACAGAATCCACTGATGCGCCGGGCGCCGGACGCTTGCACTGATGGCTTCCAGCTACTCGAGCGTCGCGTGACTTTTGCGTGACTCGGTGGTGCTTCGTTGTGCCCAGTGGTGCCTAATGCAACGGATGTCACGCGGCAAGTGATTGAAATGAACACCTAGTCCGGTGGGGAAGGTTTAATGTTGATTATGCGGATAATTGCATATTTATACAATTTCGTGCATAGTCGCTCATGAAGCAAGTCATCTGGATGGGTAGTAGCCGGGAGGATTTGAGGGCCTTTCCGCGAGAGGCGCGGCGCGAGATCGGCTATCAGCTGGAGCATGTGCAGGAAGGTGTGGAACCTGACGATTGGAAGCCCATGTCTGCTGTGGGTCCAGGGGTGCGTAAAATACGCGTCCAAGAATCATCAGGAGCATTCCGCTGCATTTATCTGGCGAAGCGACCGGAGGAAATTTATGTCCTGCACTGCTTCCAAAAGAAGACGCAGAAGACCAGTCGGCAGGATTTGGACTTGGCAGGGAGACCATTTAAGGCGATACAGGTGGAATCATGAAAGCCAAGAAAGCCATGCTCGATGAACACGGTCCCCGTCATGTGACGCCAGCCGGCCGTAGCGTGTTCTATGATCTGTTTCCGAAAGCGGAAGCCGACGAGTTGGTCATGCGTTCGACGCTGCTTATGGGACTGGAACGCTGGTTGAAAGAGGGCGGCCTGACTCAAACTCAAGCCGCGAAAGCGCTAGGGGTCACGCAGGCTCGGGTGTCCGACATCAAGCGCGGCAAAATCGGCCAGTTCAGCCTGGATATGCTTGTTCGGCTGGCATCCCGGGCCGGACTCAAGCCGAAGGTTAAACTGGCGGCATAATGTTCGTCGAGCGGACCCAGACTATACTGTCCGCGCCTGTGCTACGACCGTGACCAAATGCGATCTGGTCGCGGGCAGCGAGGGCTGTGGGTGTAATTTTTTGTGTGCCCGTTATTGTGCGACGTCAGGTGCCTCGACCGGCCGCGACCGACAACCACATGTCAGTATTTTCAGTAAGGTAGCCGAATATCACGGGGCGCAAGTGGTCCAATTCGCACTCATAATGCCGAGGTCGTGAGTTCGAGTCTCACGCTAGCCACCATCGATCAATTGGTTTCAGCGGCTTGCTGGACTCGCACTGAAGACAATGCATGACTTTTGCGCGACCCCAACTCGCACACCCGCTCCGCAGCGTGAATCTACGCCGCCGGAGGCGCGCGCTCACCGGCATTGGCTCAAATCGTGCCTGATATTAGTGCATGTACACGCCTCAAGCTGGAATCTTTGCTCTTGGAACCTCCTCTCATGCCTACTTGGAGTTTGACGTTCTGGATGCGAAGAAATGCAAGGAGTTCGCTTCTACAATCTCGGCGATCCGTGAACCAAGGACCACCACAGGAGGAGTGAACTTCGTCATTGGCTTTCGCGGCCTGAGCTCTGGGCCGCTGTCGTTCCAGACGACGCTCCTCGCGGCGTGGAGGGCTTTACCAGGACATTCAGGGCATAGAAGGGTTCGTCATGCCAAGCACTCAACACGATGCGCTGGTATGGATGTCAGGCAGTGCTTACGACGTTGTCTTCGACATGGTGCGGTCGGTCGTCCGGGATCTTGCAGGCTTGGCCGACCTGGGACAGGAGACCTCCAGCTGGTCTTACCGTAAGCGATCAGGTAACCACAGTCTTTCGACAGGGACGTTGAGCTGGCAGGGTGCCCGCTGAGGTATCGCCAACCCACGCAGGAAAAACAGCGTCCCGCTCGTCATCGCTGCGGCCACGTGAACCCACTTGATCTGGGGATAGAATTCGGTCATCGCTCGGCTCTTGGTCGTTGCCACGGCACGACGGCTCTCGGCCGGTGTCGGTCGGCATTATCGGCGCACCGTGGCCAGATCTATTGGGCGGGTACCTGGGCGCTTTGAGCCCGCAGCATCCGCAACGCTGTACGCATCGAGCGTCGCCAGGAAGTTGGCTCGTGCGGCCCGCAGCACCCCGATCAGCCCGCATTTCGGAAATAGCCTACAGCTGGCGTCATATTCAGGCTCGAAGCACTCCACGATCGCCAATGGTTCAACGTCACGGACGACGCGGCCGATGGAAATATCCGTAGGGGCGCGCGCCAAGCGGATTCCGCCGCCACGACCACGGACCGTGTTGAGGTACCCGAGCATCGAGAGCTTGTGTACGACCTTCATTAAGTGGCTCTCCGAGATCCGATATGCCTCAGAAATATCCTTGATCGTTGTGTGCGCGCCCTGCCGGTGTGCCAGATAGATCAGCACTCGCAGAGAATAATCAGAAAAACGTGTGAGCTGCATTAGACTTACCCCTGTCCGGGTTGTTGTACTGCTGCAAAATGCCTTACAAGCCCGCCGATGAAGAACCTAAGCCTTGTTCCGGCGTGGACGCACTAAGTACTTTCCACATAGCGGGCTTCGTAAAGATATAGATAATCTGTATCTTATAGAAACACGCGGGCAGTAAGTGAGACACCGACCGTCGATCGTGACTGGGTTTCCAGAGGCACGTTAATCGCGAAAGCGGGGGTAGCGTCATGACGCCAGAGTCAACGGTGATTGGCTACGTAGAAGATCCTGTCAGCAACGTTCTGAAATGGATCTTGCTGGCTGTGGGCATCCTGACTTTCGCCGTTCTCGCATGGACGGTCAAACTCACCTATCAAGAGGCTCCGCCATTTCCTGATCGCTTCGTGACGCACGACGGGGCGATTCTGATGACTGCGAGTGACATTCAGGCGGGCAAGGCGGGTTTCCAAAAAGCGGACCTGATGGACTACGGCAGTCTGTACGGGATGGGCTCGTACTTCGGTGAGGACTACACGGCGGCCAATCTTGTGCGTCTTGCGACGCTGACGCAGGACAACATCGCGCAGTCAACGACGGGTAAAGCACTCTCGCAATTGACTGCGGAACAGCAGGCTTCGGTCAAAGCCGTGATGCAAACGGAACTGCGAAGCATTGACCTGACGCAAAAGAGTGCGGTAATTGCGCAGCCGGTTGCTGATGCAATCACAACGCTGCGCGCTACGATTGCTCAGTCCCTGCTACACCATGACTTCGCCAAAGGCTGGACTCAGGCATACAGTCTAGATGAAGCGAGTGCGGGACAGACCGCGGAGTTCTTGCTCTATTCGTCACTGACCACCGTTGCTCGACGTCCAGGCACCGAAGCATCCTGGACGCAGAATTGGCCGTTTGAGCCGTTGGTCGGCAATACGCCCACCACCAGCACGTTTCATTGGACGTGGATCAGCTTCTGC
>JBAUYT010000060.1:0-37299 GCA_049584935.1 Steroidobacteraceae bacterium | reverse complement strand
GCTTCCTGGCTTTTGTGCTGCCGCAGCTGGTGCTCGGCATGGCCATGGGGGTGTTCTTCGTCGGCATGCTGGCGATCTCGTTCGACCGCCTGCCGGCGCAGCGCGTGCCTGCCGCGTCCGGCCTGTCGAACTTCATCCGCATCGTCGCGGGCGGATTTGCCACCTCGATCTTCACCACGTTCTGGGATCGGCGCGAGGCGCTGCATCAGTCCCGCCTGGTCGAGACCGTGACCGCCTACGACCCCGGCTTCGTGCAGTCGCTGTCGCAGCTGCATGCGCTCGGGCTCAGCGATCAGGCGGCGGCAGGGGTGGTGACGCGTGCTGTCGTAGGGCAGGGTTACCTGCTGGCCTCGCTGGACCTGTTCTACGTCTCGGGCTGGCTGGCCCTGGCCCTGATTCCGCTGTGCTGGATGGTGGTGCGGCCCGCTGGGGGCGGCGCCCCGGCAGCGGCGGACTGAAACGACGGTAGCGGCTCAGAGCGACGCGGTGGTGCCTGCGAGCCGGCCATGCGGGCTGCGCTCCGCAGCCGCGAATGCATCGACGATGATGCGATGCGCAGAGCTCCAGCGCTGATGCGAGTCCAGCAGTACCAGCCACACGCGGTGGCCTGACTGTTCGGCTACGGCAATCAGGCAGTGGCCGGCCTGCGCCGTGTAGCCGGTCTTGAGTCCCATGACGCCGTCGAGGCGCCCGAGCAGCTGGTTGGTGTTGTGGAAGCTGAGCTCGCGGCCCTTGCCGGTGTAGATGGCCGCGTTCTGCTGCGCGACAATCTGCGCGATGCGCGGGTTGGCGTGCGCGGCGCGCCCCAGCCGCAGCAGGTCATTGACGGTCGAATACTGGCCGTCCTCGTCGAAGCCGCAGGGGTGGACGAAGTGGGAATCGTGCATTCCGAGCTGCTCGGCGCGGGCATTCATGCGCTCCGCGAACGCAGTCAGGCTCGGCGCCGCATTCTCGACCAGCACCAGGCAGGCATCATTGGCCGAATGCATGAGCATGGCGGTCAGCGCCTCCTGGGCCGTGACCGTGTCCCCGGTATGCAGTCCGACGCGCGGATGGGTGATGTGCGCGGCGCTTCGGCTGACGCTGAGTACGGCGTCTGGATGCCAGTTCGAGTCCAGCAGCACCAGCGCAGTCAACAGCTTGGTCAGCGAGGCGGGCGCACGGTGAACATCCACA
The DNA here is from genome assembly GCA_049584935.1 of Steroidobacteraceae bacterium. GTDB lineage: Bacteria > Pseudomonadota > Gammaproteobacteria > Steroidobacterales > Steroidobacteraceae > FEN-1191. The sequence continues at coordinate 36,123 of JBAUYT010000060.1, read as the reverse complement.
TTACGGCCCCAGACCAGCTCGCCGTCGACGACGGCGGCATAGGCCACGGCGGCCCGCGGGTAGGGATCGAAGCCGCGTTCCCGGGAAGTCGCCCAGGCTTGAGCTGAGGTCAGAAACAGCACGCAGCCCAACAGCATCCCACGAGATGTACGTCGCATGTTTCTGAAATGGCTCCCTATCCCCGTGAGCCGGAGTGTAGCCATGTGCGCGCCGCAGCGATAGATACTGCATCACATTGACTGGCCAGCAGCGGACAACGGAGCATAGCCGCCTATGTCATTGACCTCGTCCCGGCGGTACTCCGCGGTCGCCATTGCGCTGCATTGGGCCATCGCCGCCTTCATCATCTTTAACTTATCGCTCGGCTTCTTCATGGAAGGCTTCCCGAAGCCGCTCAAGGACATCGTGGTGCCGCTGCACATTTCCTCGGGCATGACGGTGCTCGCGCTCACGCTGGTGCGCATTCTCTGGCGGCTGAGCCACCGTCCGCCGCCGCTGCACCCGGAGATTCCGCCCTGGGAACGTGCCGCCGCGCACAGCGCGCACGCGCTGCTCTACCTGCTGATGCTGGCCATGACCATCACGGGCTGGTCGGTCATTTCGGCCCACCCGCCCAATGCGAATGGCGGCCCGAAGTATTTCGGCACCTTCCACCTGCCGCAGATCGCAGCTCTGGCGCATATACAACCGATCGACGCGCAGAAGGCCGTGCACGAGCGCCTGATCGAGCTGCACTTGATTGGCGGCTACATCTTCGTCGCCCTGCTGGTGCTGCACATTGCCGCCGCGCTCAAGCATCAGTTCATCGACCGGCAACCGGAACTGGAGCGCATGGGAATCGGACGTCAGGAGCCCCTCTGATCGCCGCGGCAGTGGTCGTCACCCTGGCCTATGCATGGTGCTGGGACCCCGATGAGCGTACCACCGGAGGCTGAAGAGCCGTTCGATGTCGGCGAGCGGGAGGACTCGCTCGAGCGCATGCGCGCGCTCAATGCCCGCTTCGGCGACATCTACCGCGTCTACTCGCCGGCGCGGCGCGAGTATGTGTACGTCATCAACCACCCGGACGACGTCAAGCGCGTGCTGGTGACGAACCACGCCAACTACCACAAGGGCTTCGGCCTGGACCGGGTACGCATCCTGCTCGGCAACGGCATCGTCACCAGCGACGGGGATTTCTGGCGCACGCAGCGCTACATGATGCAGCCGCTGTTTCACCGCCGCGTGATGACGGCATTCGCGGCCACGCTCGAAGCCGTCAACGACCGCCTGCTCGAGCGCTGGCAGGCATTCGTGGACCGCGGCGAGGCCATCAACGTCACCGACGAAATGAGCGGCGTTACGCTCGACTTCATCCTGCGCGCCATCTTCGGCGCCGACCTGGACCGCCTGGCGCGCGAGCTGGGACAGAATCCGTTCGAGGTCATCACGCGCGAGCCGGCGCGCGATCTGGCCTTTGCCCACAAGGTCTACCGCCTGCGCAAGCTGGTGGCCGAAATCGCCGAGCGCCGCCGCGATGCTCCCGAGACGGCTGCCGACCTGATCGGCATGCTGGTGCAGGCGCGCGGCAAGGCCAGCGGTGCGCCCATGGGCGCGCGCGAGCTGGTCGATGAGGTCATGACACTGATCATTGCCGGCCATGAAACCGCCGCCAGCACGCTCAACTCGATCTGGTTCCTGCTCTCGCAGCACCCGGAGGTCGAGGCACGGCTGCATGCCGAGGTCGATGCGGTCGCGCTCCAGCGCCCCGCCAGCCTGGCGATCAGCGAGTCGCTGACCTTCACGCGCCGGATCATCGACGAGGCGCTGCGGCTGTACCCCCCGGTATGGGTGATTTCGCGCAAGAGCCTCCAGCCAGACCGGCTTGCGGGCTACGACATCCCGGCCGGCATCGAGCTGCTGCTGAGCCCCTACCTGGTCCACCGGCATCCGCAGTTCTGGAGCCATCCGGAGCGTTTCGAACCGGAGCGTGCCGAGCCGGTGGCTGCGGCCGGCGGCTCGCTGTTTGCGCGCATCCCCTTCGGCGCCGGTGCGCGCCGCTGTATCGGTGAAGCGATGGCGCACTATGAAATGAGCGTCCACCTGCTTCGCGCTGCACGGCAGTTCCGATTGCTGCATGCAGCCGCGCCGCCTATGGAGCTCGAGGCGCAGATCAACCTGCGCAGCCGCCAGCCCATCTACATGCAGCTCGAGCGGCGGCAGCGCCCCGCATCGCATTAGAATACGAACGAACTGGACGGGGGGTGAGATCGATGCAGATGCACTCGTGCGCGTTGGCGGTTGCCTGCGCGCTGATGACGGGACCCGCGTGGGCGGCGGCGCCGCCAGCGGTGGAATCGGATGCCGGCATGGTGGTGTCGGCGCAGCACGATGCTTCCGAGGCCGGTGCGGCCGTCCTGCGGCAGGGTGGCAATGCCATCGATGCTGCGGTGGCGGTGGGCTACGCGCTGGCCGTGACGCATCCGTGCTGCGGCAACATCGGCGGCGGCGGCTTCATGGTGGTCCACCTGGCCGACGGTCGCAGTACTTTCATCAATTTCCGTGAGCGCGCGCCGCTCGCGGCCACGGCCAACATGTATCTCGACGCCCACGGCAATCCGATTGCCGACAAGAGCATCAATGGCTACCTTTCGGTAGGTACGCCCGGCACCGTGCTCGGACTCGAGACCGCGCGCCAGGAATACGGCACCATGTCGCGCCAGGCGCTGATCGCGCCGGCCATTCACCTGGCGGAGCAGGGCTTTACGCTCACGCAGGGTGACGTCGATGTGTTCGCCGAGGGCAACGGCGCCTTTCGCAGGCAGCCCAACGTCAGCGCCATCTTCCTGCACGACTCAGAGCCGCTGCGTGTCGGCGATCTGCTGGTGCAAAAGGATCTCGGCCGGACGCTGCACGCCATCAGCGCGGGCGGTACCGATGCGTTCTACCACGGTGCCATCGCCGCCACGGTGGCCGCGGCGTCGAAGGCCAACGGTGGAATTTTGACCGCTGAGGACTTTGCCGGCTACACCGTGACGGAATCGGAGCCCATCACCTGCAGCTACCGCGGCTACCAGGTGCTGTCGGCGCCGCCGCCAAGTTCGGGCGGGGTAACCCTGTGCGAGATGCTGAGCATCCTCGAGGGCTACCCGATGCACGACTATGGCTACCACTCCAGCGAGTCGCTGCACGCGCTGACCGAAGCGATGCGCTATGCCTATCACGACCGCAACAACTTTCTCGGCGATCCGGCCTTCGTCAGCAACCCGATCGAGCGGCTGCTGTCGGCGCAGCATATCCGCGATATCCGCGCGCAGATCCGGCCGCGCCGGGCCGGCGACTCGGCGCACCTGCCGCTGGTGCCGGCGGCGCAGGAGCGCGCCGAGACCACGCATTACTCGGTGGCGGACCGCGCCGGCAACGCGGTTTCGGTCACCTTTACGATCAACGATTCCTTCGGCGCCAAGGTGATCGCCGGCGACACCGGCTTCTTCCTCAATGACGAGATGGATGACTTCACCGCCAAGCCCGGTTCACCGAACCTGTTCGGACTGGTGCAGGGTGAAGCGAATGCCATTGCGCCGGGCAAGCGGCCATTGAGCTCGATGACTCCCACGATCCTGCTCAAGGATGGCAGGCCGGTCCTGGTCGTCGGCACACCGGGCGGCTCACGCATCATCACCACGGTGCTGCAGGTCATCGTCAACGTCATCGATAATGGCATGACCCTGCAGGAAGCCATCGACGCCCCGCGCATTCACCACCAGTGGCTGCCGGATACGCTGGCCGGCGAACCGTTTGCCATGTCGGCCGACACGGCCGGGGCACTCAGGCGCATGGGCTATCACCTGGCGCCGCTCGAGGTCTGGGGTGCGGGCAATTCCGTCGAAGCCATCGGTATTGCGCCGACCGATCCGGCGCAGGCCGCGATGCTGCAGTTTCCGCGTCCGGGACGTTTCTACGGTGCCAGCGATCCGCGCGCGCCGGCCGGATCGGCCGCCGCGCCATGACCTCTGCCTCAGCCTTGCGCGGCCTTCTGCAGCAGCCCGCGTGCCCCGGCGATATTGGCGAGCAACGCCGCTGGGAAGTGGTGGCGGGACTCGAGATACTCCGGCGCATTGCACGACAGCCACACCACGCCATCGTTGGCTTCCCAGGCCAGTGCGCGCAGCGGCAGGTCCAGGCCCGCGCGCGGGGAGGCTATCAGGATGGGCGTGCCGGCCTTGGGATTGCCGAACAGCAGTGCCTGCATCGGTCGCATCGACAGACCGGCGCGCTGCGCGTCGCCACTGAAATCGATGCGGGCAAACACCATCAGGCCCGCGGCGCTTGCCAGCGACTGCAGCCGGTCGATGGTTTCTACCACCGCGCCTTGGCAGCGGATGTCGATAAAGCCGGGATCGGATGTGGGCATGTATGGAGCCTCCGCAACGGGACTGGTCGTGTGCACCGCACTCGCAGCAGCGTCGCGAGTGCATCACAAAGCGGAACCCGGGTGCAATGAGCCGCGTGCAATGAGCCGCGTGCAATGAGCCGCGGAGTGGTCTCCGTCTGCGCGGATGCCGAGTTGTCCGAGGTCGTCGAACTGGTCAATGCCGCCTATCGCGGCGAGGGCGGCCAGAGCGGCTGGACCAGCGAAATCGGGCTGGTCAATGGTCTGCGCGTAACGGTCGAGGCGCTGCGCAGCGAGCTGACTGAAACGCCGGATCTGCGCATTCACCTGCTGCGGCGGCCACCGGAGCTGCTCGCCTGCGTGCGCTGCCAGCAAGGCCGTGGCCGCAAGGGTGAGATCGCCTGTTACATCAGCATGCTGGCCGTCAGGCCCGGGCTGCAGGATGGCGGCCTCGGTCGGCAGATGCTCGACTACGCCGAGGCGCAGGGACGAACCCGTGGTGCACGGCTGGCGCGCATGACTGTGGTCCAGGTCCGCAGCGGGCTGATTGCGTGGTACCAGCGCCATGGCTACACGCTCACGGGAGAGACCGAACCCTTTCCCTACGCGGATGCACGCTTCGGCGTGCCTCAGCGGCACGATCTCGAGTTTGTCGTACTGGAGAAGGAGCTGCAGCCGTGACAGGGACGCGTATCGACTATCGGATCGAGCCGGCGATCTTCGCACTCTGCCCAGGGTACCGGCGCGGGCTGCTGCTCGCACGCGAGCTGCGCAACGGCGCATCTTCGCCGGCGCTGGTGGAAACCCTGCGCAGCCAGGAGGCGGCACTGCGTGCCGAGCTGAAGGGCAATCCGGCGGAACATCCGCGCATCGCTGCCTGGCGCGAGGCCTACCGCCGTTTCGGCGCGCGCCCGTCGGAATTTCGCGCCTCGGTCGAGGCGCTGGCGCGGCGCGTGCTGCGCGGAGATGCGCTGCCGAGCATCAATGCACTGGTCGACATCGGCAACATCGTGTCGTTGCGGCACCTCCTGCCGGTGGGTGCCCACCCGATTCCGGCCGGTGGCGAGGCGCTGTGCCTGCGCGTAGCAGCGCCCACCGATCGCTTCGCCCCGCCGGATGGCGGCGGCGAGGAGACGCCGGAAAGCGGCGAAGTGGTGTTTGCGCAGGGTTCCACGGTGCTGACGCGCCGCTGGACCTGGCGGCAAAGTGCACGCACCTTGACGCTGCCCGACACCACGGCAGTATTCTTCAATCTCGACGCTCTGGCGGTGGTGCCTGACGAGGTGCTTGCAGCCGCGGCGCGCGACGTCGAACAGCTGGTGCAGCAGCATGGCGGCGGACGTGGCGAGCGCGCGGTGCTGAGTGAAGGCGATTCCAGCCGGAGTTTTGCGGCTCCCTGATACAACGGATTGTGCTGGTGTCTCAGGCGGCAAAGGCCTGCGCGCGGATGGAGCGATACCAGCGCGCAGCCGCGTCCGACTGCTCGGCCGCTACGGTCATATCCAGCCTGACCGGCGGTGCTTCCTTGGGGAGTGGAGCCACGATGCTGTCGTCGTCGATGCTGAAATGTCCCGGCAGGGACAGCGCCAGCAACGGTGCCACCTGCGCATAGCAGACACTGTCGAAGGGAGTTACGGCCGGAGTGCGCTCATCGAGCAACGCCCCGATGGCGGCGGCACAGTGCAGCGCCTGGCTTACGGCCGCGGAACCGGACTTGGGCATGGCGCCGGCGATGCAGGCATCGCCGATGACATGAATCCCCGGTGTGTTGCGACTTTCGAAGGTCACAGGATCGATGGGGCACCAGCCATGGCCGCTCGCCAGACCAGCCACCAGCGCGAGTTCGCCAGGCGCCTGCGGCGGGATGACGCTGGCAACCGCTACCCGATGGGCAGAGCCGGCAGTGAACAGCGTGCGGCTGGCGGTATCGACGCGCACGACGGCGCCATCCTGGGTCATGGGAATCCACTCGATCAGTCCCGGGTACAGGCGCTGCCATGCGTCCATGAACTGCGGTTGCCGCGGGAACGAGTTGTTGGCGTCGAGCAGCAGCAGTTTGGCGCGCGGCTTGCGTGACTTGAGGAAGTGCGCAATCAGGCTGGCGCGTTCGTACGGTCCTGGCGGGCAGCGCATCAAGCCGCTCGGCACACTGATGGCCACGACGCCGCCGTGGCGCATGCCCCGCAGCTGTTGCTCGAGCCGCAGTGTCTGTTCGCCCGCGATCCAGGCATGTGGCATGTGTAACGACGACTGCGCGCTCAGGCCCTCGATGCGATCCCAGAGGAAGCGGATTCCCGGCGCGACCACCAGCCGGTCGTAGGGCAGGCTGGCACCGCCCGCCAGGCGCACGCAGCGCTGCAGCGGATCGATCCGTATGACACGGTCCCTGGCCACGAGGATGCCGGCGGCGCGCAGCCCGGCGCGCGACACCGCGAGAGATGCCATGGTACTCAGGCCCGCCACCACCTGGTTGCTCCCGGGGCAGGTGAGGTAGCGATCTTCCGGATCGACCAGCAGGATCTCGAGCACGGGATTGCGTCGCCGCAGTTCGAGCGCGCAGGCACTGCCGCCGAAGCCGCCCCCGGCGATGACGACACGCGCCGGCGCAGCCGCGCGCGCACGCTGCCCAGGCCCGGTGAGCGCGAAGCCGGCGGCAGCCAGCAACCCCGACTTGAGCCATCTGCGGCGATTCAAGGCAGGCTCACTGCCACTCGAGCTGCTGGTACACGCGCGTGACATTGAGCGGGTTGGTCGAATCCCACAGCAGCCAATGCGCGCGTTGACTCTGCCCTGCAACCTCGATGGCCTGTTGCAGCGACTGGCCATCATCGAACTGGTGCTGCACATCATCGAGCAGCGCCCGCAGGTACTGCCGCTCCGGCTGCAACGCCTGCGCCAGGTCGTCGGCGAGCGGGCCGTGACCGGGAATCGCGCGCTGCACCGGCGCGGCGGCCAGTTTGTCGATGACACCGAGCCAACCGGCGACATCGCCATCGACCGCGGGCAGGCGCTCGCGGAACAGCAAGTCGCCCGTGAATAGCGTACCGGTACGCTCGTCTAGCACGGTGAGGTCGCAGTCCGTATGCGCGGTGGGCCAGGCGTGCAGCTGCAGGCGCCGGTCGCCGAGGTCCAGCTGCAGCGTATCCACCACGGTGCGATCGGGCGCGATGATCTGATCGGCGCCGGGCGGTTGCCGCAAGTCGGCTGCGTATTGCTGCAGAAAGTATCTGCGGTTACGTGCCATCTCTGCCGGCAGCCGCTGGTGTCCGACGAAACTGGCGTGGTCATTGCGAAAAGCGTCGTTGCCGAGCACGTGATCGACGTGGTCATGAGTATTGATGACATAGCAGATCGGCAGGCGAGTCTGCTGCGCCAGCGCCGCGCGCAGCGCATGACCGATGCGCACCGAACCGCCGGTATCGATGACGGCGGCACAGCGCGCGCCGATGACGAAGCCGATATTGGCGATGTCGTCATGTCCGGGGGCATCGAGAGGCAGTGGCCGACCGAAGTGCACGAACACGCCTGGCGCCACCTGCTGGACCTGGAAAGCACCGCTGCCGGACGGGAACTCCGGCGCCGCGTGGGCGCGGACCTGCAGGCCGGCACAGAGAGCGATGGCCGCGCAGGCGAGGCGCGGACCGGTCATCGGCTAATGATTACCGACGGCTGCATCGCTGATAGTCTCACCGCCCGACACCGGACCGCGCCAATTGGCGTCGAAGTGCGCTTCCTTCGAATCGGTTACTTCGACATGCACGGGTTCTGGCAGTGCCGCATCCGATGCGATGCGGATGGTCGGGTTCTCGCTCAGCGAGATGCCGGCATCGACATCGAGCAGCGCCTGCGCGCCGCTGCTGAAGCGGATGTGCGTCACGTAGTGCGCTGGAATCGTGTCGCCACTGAGCGGGTCGATCTGGAAGCCGGAGTTATTCGGATGGCGGATGGCAACCTGCAGCGACCTGCCGTCCGGCGTGTTGCGGAAGCGGATATCTCCGAGTGCGCCGCTACCACTGGCGTTTCCGGACGGCGGCGCCGAGCAACCGCCGGCGGCGTTGACCCAGGTGCTGCGCATCTCAAGCGCGCCGTCCGAGGTTTCGGCCACTGCGCGCACCGAGGTGATACGGTCGACGCGCACACGCATGCCGATCTCCGCGATGCGCGCCCCAGGGGCGAAATCGAAGGTCGACGCGACCGGCGAGGGGTTGTTGTCGATGATTACGCGTAGTTGCTTGATGTGCCCGACCATAGCCTCGCCGAAGCGAATCGTCAGTGGCGTCGCACTGGGATCCGGCGTGGTGGCCGGCGTCTCGAGGACGAGGGCAGACTGATCGGCGATGTCGATGTTGCGATTGCCGTAATACAGCCGGTGCAGATTGCTCCACGCAGCCGGTGCGGGTGTATCCGCCGCGGCGGTGGCCAGCGCGCTGCCGGCCAGCAGCAGCGCCGTAGCCAGGGCCCATAGGTTATGTCTTGCGTTCATGATGGCGTTGCACCCCCGATGCCTATGGTAGCGCCGGACCCGTTAGCGGGCATCAAAAAAAGGTTTGACGGCCGCCAGGCAGAACGGCGGAACGAGCGTGCTGTGATAGTCGGTCTCCACGGCTGCGTAGCCACCGTCGGTCGCGCCCTGTGCAATCGCTGCCGCGGCTACCGCCTCCTTGGCCAACCTGAACGCGGCCTTGACGGCCGTGTAGGAATCCCCGGCGGCAATGGCCGAATCGAGATCCAGGGTAGTCACAGGCGCGGCCGCACTCTGCGCCAGCCAGTAGCTCTGCTGCAATTCGGCGTTGAACCAGAACACCTGCGGGTCCATGTTGCCGCCGCAGAGCAGTACCGGCGCAACCGGTATCCAGTTGCGCAGGTCGTTGCGCTTGAGCGCCGCTCGCAATGCCAAGCCGGGGCTGCTCGGCGGCATGTCGTCGGTAGGGGTGGGGAAGCCACCGTCCGGATTGGATCCGGCATCCGTCAGGTAGGACAGCCGATAGCTGTTGGTGATCAGGTTGCCGGTGCCGAAGCCAAGCGCGAATACCGGCGCGAGATCGGCCGGACTGGTCGCCGGCGTCATCGAGGTGTAAGCGGGCGCGGGCGCTGTGCTGCTGAACAGGACGTACTGCGGCAGTTTGCCCTGCGCATACAGTTCGCTGCGCGTCAGAGTGGTTGGCAGCAGCGAATCGATGCCGGGCGCGTACTGCGGCGAGAACACCTCGGCCGGCGCCGTGTAGATATTGCCGTACGAATTCTGGTAGGCGGTCAGCAGCATGGTCGCCACAATGGGCGCTCCGCCACCGATCTCGCCTTCGAAGACCGCATCGACGAAGGCCGACAGCGCGTACGGTCCAGACATCGGTGCGGATGCCGTCACCGTCATGCCGGCGGCCTGCATGGCTCGATGAGTCGCCAGCGCGACGTAGCCGCCCTGGGAATAGCCGGTGATGAACAGTTTGCCGCTGTCACTGGTGCCGGCAGCCGTGGCGGTCGGCAGCGCGCTGCGCGCAGCCTGCAAGGCGTTGATCATGTCCTGCGACTGCTGATCGGCCACCAGGAAGGCGTCGTACGGCAACGTCGAGGTGTCGTAGCCGGCGTAGTTGGGCGCGACGACGATGTAGCCCTGAGAAACAAACACGGCCGCGAGCAACAGGCCTTCGGCGTTCTGCTCATTGGTCAGATCGGCGATGTTGAAACCGCGATCGGTGGCAGTAGCATGCGCATAGAGCACGATGGGCCGCGGCCCGCTGCAGCCGGCGTGCGTGCCCGTCGGAACCATCAGCGCACCCGCGGCCGTGGTGGCCTCGCCGGCGCCCCCCACGGTGGCGTATTCGATGTGATAGACCTCGATGTCGCAGACCGGCGGACCGACACTGCTCTCGATCTGCGCCAGCCGCGGATTGGAGGCCGCGGTCACTTGCGCCAGTAGATCCGTGGCACTGAAGCTGCTTACCGGAGTCAGTGGCGAGGACAGCAGCGTCCCGGGCGCCGGAGGAGCGCTCGAGCCGCCGATGTTGCCGCTATTGCCGCCGCCGCCGCAGGCGTTCAGCACCAGGCAGGTGGTTGCGGTTATGCACAGTCGGAAGAGGAAACCCATTCGCTCCAGTCTGCGGGCGCACGACGCGGCTGGCTGTCGGCCCGATGGCGAGACCGCGTGTAGGAGCGAGCCTGCTCGCCGCCGCGGCTGATTCTCAGCTCAGGCTGCTGTGGTACAGCGCCAGCAGTTTCTTCCAGGCCCGCTCGGCGTCCGGCTGGTTGTAGGTCGGTTCGCCATTGCCCTGGTGCGGCATATCAGGCACGCACCAGCCATGCTGCGCGCGCGGATACACTTCGATCTCCGCGGGCACGCCGGCGGCTGCGAAGGCTTCACGCAGGGTGTCCTTGGCATCCGGCTGGCGCTGGTCGTCGCTGCCGGCGATGGCAACATAGAGTCGGGCTTTGATTTCCGGCGCCAGCAGATGTGGGCTGTCCGGCTTGTCCGTAACCAGGCCGCCGCCGTGAAAAGAGGCACCCGCGCCAACGCGTTTGGCGTTGGCGGCCGCGGTCCTCATCATGAACGGTCCGCCAAAACAGTAACCCTGCACGCCGAGCCGTCGAGATTTGTTGACTGCAGCCTGTGCATCGAGAAAGGAAACGTAAGCTCTGGCATCCGACTCGACGGCGCGAGGCTCGCTCAATGGTGTGGTAAAGGGGGTCAGCTTCGCCCGGTCCGTCTGGAAGTTGAAGGAGCTGACCTTCTCGATGATGGGCGCCTTGCCGGTGCGATAGAACGGATTGGGTATCAGCACCGCGTAGCCATCGGCCGCGAGGCGGCGCCCGAACTCGCGGAAGGCAGGGCGCAGGCCAAAAATGTCCGTCCAGATCAGCACGCCGGGATGCGAGCCACTGGCGGGATGGAAGAAGGCTGCGTCGCAGGCGCCGTCCGCGGTCTGGATGGAGACATTCTGCTCGACGATCCGCGGGCCGTCCGCGGCTCTCACGCCTGTCGAGGCCGCTAGGCCCGCGGCCGCCGACAGGGTGACGAAATCTCTGCGGGACGGATCGCGCGGCAGCGTACCGTCCGAATGGCGATCTCGCTCCTCGGGTGTCATATACATCCCCTGCGGTTGGATGGCGGCCAGAGCCTACTCTGGTTCCACGGCGCTGAGGAGTCAGCCGAAATCCCATTTGGCGACTTCATACTTGACTTACGTGTACCTACACCTATAATGCGTGTATATACACTCGGTGGAGCGATCAGTGAGCCCGGCGCGCAATCCTTCAGCAGCATGCAATTGCGCCTCGTTGCGCGAAGCGGCGAGGCACGTCAGCCAGCTCTACGATCACCACTTGGCCGCGGCAGGTCTGCGCAACACGCAGTTCACGATCCTGGCGCACCTGCAGAGTGCCGGGCCGCTGGCAGTCAATGCGCTGGCGCAGAGCCTTGGCGTGGATCGCACCACGCTGGCAAGAAATCTGCAGCCACTGCTGCGGCGTCGCCTCATCAGTGCCGGCCGCAGCGCGACCGATGCACGCAGCAAGGAACTGCAGCTCACCGCGGCCGGGCTGCGTCGCCTCGAGGCAGGCGCCGCGGCCTGGAGCGGCGCCCAGGCGCAATTCGAGGCGCGCCTGGGGGCGCAAAAGGCCGGTGCGCTGCGTGAATTGCTCGGGTCCGTCGTCGGCATCGATTTCGAACTGCCGGCATCGCCACTATCCAAAGGAGATCAAGATGATTAGTGCAACCTCTCAGGGCACCGCCCTGGTTACCGGCGCCTCGACAGGCATCGGTGCCGTCTACGCCGATCGGCTCGCGCGCCGTGGTTTCGACCTGATCCTGGTGGCGCGCAACGCGTCGAAGTTGCAGTCCGTCGCGGATCGGCTTGCGGCCCAGACCGGACGCTCGGTGCGCGTGCTGCCGGCGGATCTCACCCAGCCCGCCGACCTGCAGCAGGTCGAGCAGGTTCTGCGGGAGAACCCGGACATCCGGCTGCTGGTCAATAACGCCGGATTTGCGGCGGTAACACCGTTGCTCGACTCCGCCGTCGAGCGGATGCAGGACATGATCGCCGTCAACGTCACCGCGCTGACGCGCCTGACCTACGCAGTGGCGCCCGCGTTCGCAGCCCGCGGCTCCGGCACCATCATCAATATCAGCTCCATCGTCGGCATCGCGACCGAGCGGCTCAACGGCGTCTACAGCGCCAGCAAGGCCTACGTGCTGGCCTTCACGCAGTCGCTGCAGAATGAACTGGCGGGCAAGGGCGTGCGCATCCAGGCCGTGCTGCCCGGCGCCACGGCCACGGATCTGTGGCAGAACGCAGGCCTGCACCATCGCAATCTGCCGGCCGGCATCGTCATGTCGCCGGAGGCGCTGGTGGATGCGGCACTTGCCGGTCTGGACCAGGGTGAGACGGTCAGCATTCCACCGCTGCAGGACGCGGAGCACTGGAACCGGTATGACGCGGCGCGCCGCGCGCTGTCGCAGCAGTTTGCACATGCCGAGCCGGCGCCCCGGTACCGTGGCGCAAGCAGCGCTGCCGCCTGAACCGCCCAGATTCGATACGGTGTCATGCGGGCAGCCGCAGCAGCGGCTGTCCCATGCGCACCGTCACACCTTCCTGTACTTCCGGGTGGAAGTGAAAGCCTGCAGGTGCAAACACCAGCATGGTTGAGCCGTGCTGGAACCAGCCCATCTCCTCACCCTTGGCCAGCTGCGCGGCGCAGGGAATGCGATGCGGTCCGCGGTACTTGAGGTGCAGCAGCAGGTCGAGGAAGTGCAGGCGGATGCTGGCGACCAGGATGGCGGCAATGGGAACCAGCGTCACCAGGTGATCCGACGTTTGTAGCCGACAGCTCAGTGTGGCGCGCTCGTTCTGACAGAACAGAGCTTCGACCCGCTTGAGCGCAATGGGATTGACGTTCCAGGTATCTCCCGGCACGTAAGTGACGCGCTCGACACGGCAGTCGCAGGGCGCGTGAAAGCGATGGTACATGCCCGCGGTCAAACGTAGCGTGGCATAGTGGCCGTTGGCGTAGTAGCGCACCATGTCGGCGTCGCCTAACAGTTCGATCAGGCGATACGGCCGGCCCTTGGCCTGCAGCAGCACGCCGTCCTCGATCTGCCCCATGGCCCCGACGATGGCATCGCAGGGACTCACCAGGGTCAATGGATCCGGATCCACCGTACGGGCGCCGGGCTTGAGCTCGCGCGTGAAGCAGTCGTGCAGGCTGTTGAAGCGCGTCTTGCTGGCATCGCTCAGATCGACGTCTGCCAGGAAGCGCCAGATGGCGATGCTGGCGGCTCGAATCCAGGGTTGCTCGATGCGGCTGAACCAGCCCATGAAGCGCGTCAACGAGCGGCGCGGGATGCGGTTGGTCAGCAGGAAGTTGAGCCGCTCCTGCTGCAGCAGCCGGCCGATCGCGGAACGTGGAGTCATTGTAGTGTCATGCGGGTGAAATACTCTGGCCACAGAGGACTTTGGTGAATACGACCATCATCGCGGCCGTGGGCTTCGTTGCCCTCCTGGTCATCTGGAGACCCCTGCAACTGCGACTGGAACTGTCGCGCGCCAAGCATCGCTCGCTGGCGGGTCACGCTCGCATCGGCCGCTGGCTGTCGTCGCTGGTGCCGTTCTACGAGTACGGCGACGACGAGTTCTTCCGCGCGGACGATGCGCCGCCCGAGGTGGAGAGGCAGCGCCGCGCCGCCTTTCAGAACCTGTCGGCGCTCTATTTGAAGCGGTTCGCACGCACCGCAGCGCTCACCGGTGAGGTGCAGCCGGAGCTCGCGGATCTGCAGTTCACCGCGCGCTACCGGGTACCGTTCCAGTTCAGCCGCTACGTGCGCCAGCACTTCAACGCCGGTGCCTTCGTCGAGGCCTCCGCCGGTCCCGTGACCAGCGACCTCGACGGCAATCGCTGTTACGACCTGACCGGCTCGTACGGAGTCAACGTGTTCGGCTACGAGTTCTACAAGGAGTGCATCGAGCGCGGCAGCGAGCGGGTACGCGGACTCGGCCCCGTGCTCGGCGCCTATCATCCGCTGACCGCGTACAACGTGCACCGGCTGCGTGCGATCTCCGGGCTCGATGAGGTGTCGTTCCACATGTCGGGCACCGAGGCGGTCATGCAGGCCGTGCGGCTGGCGCGCTATCACACCGGCCGCCGCTACCTGGTGCGCTTTTGCGGCGCCTACCATGGTTGGTGGGGAGAGGTGCAGCCGGGCGTCGGCAATCCGAGCGTGGCGCACGACACGCTGACGCTCAAGGACATGGACGATGCCACGCTGCGGGTATTGGATCGCCGCCAGGACATTGCCTGCGTGCTCGTCAACCCGTTGCAGGCACTGCATCCGAACAGTGGCGCGCCGTCGGATTCGATGCTGCTCGACAGTGCGCGACAGGCACAATTCGATCGCGCGGCTTACACCGCCTGGCTGCGGCGGCTGCGGCAGCTTTGCAGGGCGCGCGGCATCGCGCTGATCTTCGACGAGGTCTTCGTCGGTTTTCGCCTGGCACCCGGCGGTGCGCAGGAATACTTCGGCGTGCGTGCCGACCTGGTCACCTACGGAAAAACGGTGGCGGGCGGGCTGCCCATCGGCGTCGTCTGCGGCCGACGGCAGCTGATGCGACGCTTCCGCGAGGATCGTCCCGCGGACATATGCTTTGCGCGCGGTACGTTCAATTCGCATCCATACGTCATGGGTGCCATGCATGAGTTCCTGCGCCGGCTGGAGACACCCGGTTTGCTGCAGCGCTACCAGGACCTGGACCGGATTTGGGACGGGCGTGCGGCCGAACTCAATGCCCGCCTGCTGGCCGCTGGCGTCAACGTCCAGGTCGCCAATCTCTCGACGATCTGGACTGTCTGCTACCCGCGGCCGTCGCGCTACAACTGGATGCTGCAATATTACCTGCGCGCGCACGGCCTGGCGCTCAGCTGGGTGGGCACGGGACGTCTCATCTTCAGCCTGGATTACACCGATGCCGACTTCGCCGCGGTTGCCGACAGATTGCTGTCGGCAGCCCGGCAGATGCAGGACGACGGTTGGTGGTGGTCCGACAAGGCGCTGACCAACAAGGCAATCAGGCGTCGTGTGCTAATGGAGATGCTTCGTGCCCGGCGTGCACCAGCCCCATCGGATCGATCAGTTCTCCCCGCAGCAGATGGAGCGGTGCTCGGTAATAAAGCATGATGTCGTGAAACGGGTCAGTGATGATCTTGGTCAGCCAGACCAGGCCCGTCTGCACGTCCTTGATGATGAACAGCTGCGCGGTGCGGAACAGCAATGCGCCGAAGCCGATGAACAGCCAGATCTCGCCCATATTGCGGACGAAATCGATCTTGGTGGCATGATCCTGGAAGATCCCGAACAGCGACGGACTCAGCCACAGCACGGCCGGTGACAGCGCCCAGATCGACAGCAGCACGATCTTGCGCCTGAGGTTATAGCCGACCTTGATGTCCTCCTTGTGTGCGTGCGTGGCCTGGTTGACCGCGTCGTAGCCCTTCGGCTCGAAGAAGAAGTGGCCTGCCTGGCGGCTCACCATGGCGACCAGCCAGGCGATCAGCGCCGAGGCGGCCGGGTTCTTGAAGACGGTCGCGTACGCGGCCAGGAAACTCAGGGCACTCAGCAGGTGCAAGGACTGGTTGATACGGCTGTGATGGTAGTAACGGTGATCATCCCAGCGTTGAATCTCGAGCGCGCGTAGAAAGCTTTGCATTGTTCCCTCTTGGACAGAGCCCTGGATCGGCTGCTAAGCAAATATAACGATGTTGTTACAACG
Organism: Steroidobacteraceae bacterium; assembly: GCA_049584935.1. Lineage (GTDB taxonomy): Bacteria > Pseudomonadota > Gammaproteobacteria > Steroidobacterales > Steroidobacteraceae > FEN-1191. Next base: position 19,998 of record JBAUYT010000060.1, on the reverse strand, counting down.
GTATTAAGGAAGGCTTTCCGGCGGCAACGGCGACGTCCACCAATTCACAATTTGCTCAATGCACAGCGTGCCGTTCTTCACAAAACTGTTGCTGGCGTTTCATCAGATCGTCACGCCCAGGCGCAATTGTGCAGCACATTATCCGCGCTCGAGGTGCTGGTACGACGTGACACGAATCATGATTGTGAGCGACGCGTGGTTTCCGCTCACCAACGGAGTGGTCACCACGCTGGCACAGACCGCCTCCTGGCTCGGAAGATTCGGCCACGAGGTGCGCATGGTCACGCCGCGCGACTTCACTACCATGGCCTGCCCCACCTACCCGGAAATCCGCGTGGCGGTGTTGCCTGGACGCACCTTGGCGCAGCGCATCAGCTCGTTTCAGCCACAGGCGCTGCACATTGCCACCGAGGGACCACTGGGCTGGAGCGCGCGGCGCTATTGCCTGAAGCGGGGCTTGCGTTTCACGACCTCCTATCACACGCAGTTTCCGCAATACCTGAAGTCGCGCCTGCCGATCCCGCTCTGGGCCTCCTATGCGGCCCTGCGGCGCTTTCACGGTTCGGCGGAACGCTGCATGGTGAGTACGCCCACCGTAGCCCGCGAGCTCGCGGCGCGCGGTTTCCGCAATCTGGCGCGCTGGCCCCGCGGCGTCGATACCCAATTGTTCCGGCCACGCGACAAGGTTTTTCTGCAGCTGGCGCGACCGATTGCCGCCTACGTCGGGCGGCTGGCGATCGAGAAGAACGTCGATGCCTTTCTGCAGATGGCGTGGACCGGCTCCAAGCTCGTCATCGGGGATGGGCCCGAGCGGGCGCGCCTCGAGGCGCAATATCCCGGCGCCCGTTTTGCCGGATTTCGTTTCGGCGAGGATCTGGCGAAACATCTTGCCGCCGCCGACATCCTGGTGTTCCCTAGCAGGACCGATACCTTCGGCCTCGTCAATCTGGAAGCGATGGCCTGTGGCGTGCCGGTGGCGGCCTATCCGGTCACCGGGCCCATCGACGTCATCGCCGACGGTGTCACCGGCGCCCTCGATGCCGATCTGTCCCGCGCCGCTCGGCGCGCGCTGACGATCGATCCGCAGGCCTGCCGAGAGCAGGCACTGCGCTCGGGGTGGGACGCGTGCGCGCATGAGTTCGAAGGCAACCTGGTGGAGTGCCGCGCGCACCCGAAGCTGCTGCCGCGCAGCACTCGAGCACTGGCCGACAGTGTGAGCGGTTGAGCCCACTCGCAGTCGTCACCGGAACCACGCACGGCATCGGGCGCATCACCAGCCGGGAGCTGGCGCGCGCAGGCTACGAGGTGGCCATGCTGTGCCGCAATCCTGATGCGGCAGCGGCCGTGCGCGCCGAGATTGCCGCGGCCGTGCCAGGCTCGAGCATCAGTGCGATTGGCTGCGACCTGGCTTCGTTCGCCAGCGTCCGTGCCTGCGCGCGCGAACTGCGCAGTCGCTTTGGCGACATTGCGCTGCTGGTCAACAACGCCGGTATCGTCAGCGGGCTGCGCCGGCTGTCACCGAACGGCTTTGAACTCACTTTTGCCACCAACCACCTGGGGCCGTTCCTGCTGACGAACCTGCTGATCGACCGCATGGCTGCGCAAGGCCGCGTCATCAATGTGGCCTCGCGCGCACACTTCCGCGCACGCTTCGATCTCGAGCACGTGGCTACCGCCACCGGGCGCTACAACGCCGTAGCCACCTATGCGCAGTCGAAACTCGCTAATGTGCTGTTTACGTTCGCGCTGGCACGACGGCTCGCCGGCACCAGGGTCACGGCCAATTGCCTGCACCCCGGCGTCGTCGCCAGTAATCTGCTGCCGCGCTGGCTGCGGCTGGTGAAGCCGCTGATCAGCCGCCCGATCTTCGACCTCGAGCGCGGCGCCCGGACCACGCTGCATCTGGCGCTGTCGCCGGAAGTGGCCGGCTTCAGTGGCGGCTACTTCGACGAATACCAGCGCCGGGTGGCGCCTGCAGCTGCCGCCGATGACCGCGCGCTGCAGGAAGCGTTGTGGCTTGCCAGCGAGCGCTGGACCCGGGCGGGGGCCGAGCCCGGCCGAGCGGAGGTCGCCGCCGCCTTGCCGGGCAGCATGAGGTCCGTGTAATCCGTGCCAGCCTCGAGCCCCGGCATTGAGCCTATGGTCGTTTCGCGCTATATGGTGCAGGGAACGACATAACAAAATTCGGTTCAGAGGGGGGAAGCCTATGAATGGGCGCAAACACGATTCGTGGTCCCTTGCGACGCCACGGACGGCTCGCTGCAGCTGCACGGCGCTGCGCAAGGCTTCCCGACGCATGTCGCAACTATACGATTCCCTGCTCGAGCCCTGCGGCCTGCGCACCACGCAGCGGGCCATCCTGGTTCACATCGCCCGCTCGGGACCGCCCCTGGCGGGTGAGCTGGCAGCGGCGCTGGTCATGAACCGCGGCGCGCTGACACACAATCTCCGGCCGCTGGCGCGCAATGCGCTGATCGCGGTTCGGTCGGACCCGCTCGACCATCGGCGGCGACTGATCGAGATCACGGCCAAAGGGCGGCGGACGCTGGCGAAGTCGGAAGCGCTCTGGGTCAGAGCGCAGCGGCGATTCGAGCAAGCCTTCGGCCAGGCTAACGCCGCGGCGCTGCACCGTGCGCTCGGATTCATTGCATCTGAGGCATTCCTGCGCGGATTCGCGCAACTCGGCAGCAGTCGCCGGCGCGCGGCCTGAGGTTCAACCCGGGGCGGACGGGGACGGGTCCCTTCCAGCGACCAGGGTGCCGGGTCGCTTGAGCTCAATTTCGATGAACCGGAACTCGTACGGGTTGGCGTTGATGACGTTGTGGCTTACCCCGGCCGGCCGGCTATAGGACACTCCTGCAGTCAACAATGCGTCTCGCGTCCCCTCGGATTCGATCAGTCGCAGCGTCCCGCTGGTCATAGGCACCACGACATAGTCCAGGGCGTGGACGTGCTGGCCGGTTTCGGCACCGGGTGCGAACTTCCACTCGGTCACGATGACTCGCTCGTTGTCGACCTGAACGGTCGGAGTGGCTTTCACTTGCAGTTCCTGCGCGCGTGAGCGCGCGTGGCCCGGGCGCGGCGATTCACAGCTTCATCGACAGCTCGACATCACCCGCGAACGGCACCGACAGGTAGCTGAGCGAGGAGCTACGCACGCTTGCCAGATACTCGGGTGTCCAATCGGCGTTGTCCGCCAGAATCAAGCTGCCCTGACGCAGGTGCGGTTCGAGCAGCCGCAGCACTGGCAGATATAGCGGCTTGGCGCCATCCAGCAGCACCAGGTCGATGTCGTCGGGCAGGTCCGTTTTGAGTGTTTCGAGCGCGTCACCCTCCCGGATCTCAACCAGGTCGGCCAGTCCGGCCTGGCGCAGATTCTCGCGCGCGTGGTCGATCTTGGAGGGCTCGAACTCGCTGCCGATCAGACGACCGCCGCCGTTATCACGCAACGCGGCGGCCAGATGCAGGGTCGAGATGCCGAACGAGGTACCGAACTCGACGATGCGGCGCGCACGCATGCTGCGCGCGAGCAGGTAGAGCAGCCTGCCGGTGTCTGCCGAAACGGCCAGATGCGCATGTTTGAGGCTGCCGTAGAAGGCGCGATAGTCGGTGGACGACGCGTGCATGCCGGCCTGGTCCGCTGGCGTCGAGCGGCGCATCGCCTGCAGCGTGGCGTCGCTGGCCGCAGCATCTGCGAACAGCCGCGTCAGCAATGGGGCAACCGGCGGGGTGGTCAAAGTGCTCATGGGGGAGTCCCTCGTTCGAATGCATTCGATTAGAATACGAACAAATAGTCGCATTGGATATTCGCGATGAGTGGCGGCGGGCCGGTGCGCTCATCGACCGCATCCTGTGCGATACCTGCCGCACCGGCAGGGCGATCTCCCCACAGGGTCGAGTCCACACCGAGGTGGACCGCATGGCGGCTGCGCTGGCGGACATGCTCGACGCGCATCTCGACCGGTTCAGGGCTAGGAGGGCTTCATGAGCAGCGTGGAACTGCAGACTAGGCGCCTGCGGCTCGTGCCGTGTGCAGATGAACACCTGGACGGTCTTTGCGCCATCGATTCGGATCCGGAGGTCATGCGTTACATCACCGGCAAGCCGGAGACGCGGGAAGAGACGAGAGCCGTCATCGAACGCGTCAAGGCGCGCTGGCACAGGTGGGGCTATTCCTGGTGGAGCTTCCTCGAGCTTTCGACTGGTCAGTTGGTTGGTGCCGGATGCATCCAGAACCTGCGCAGAGGCGGGTCCGACCCGGATCCGGACTGCCCGCTGGAGATCGGCTGGCGCATACGGCGCGACAGGTGGCGTTGCGGACTGGCGAGTGAAGCCGCCACCGCCATGGCGGATTTCGCCTTCGACCGCCTCCACACGAACGTGCTGCTGGCGGTTTGCGACGCGGAGAATGCAGCATCCCGGGGCGTCATGGTCAAACTGGGCATGCGCTATCGCGGCATGGAAGAATGGTACGAGCGGCAGTTGGCCACTTATGAGCTGACACGGGCGGCCAGGAACAAGGATCGGGGGTAGTGGCGTATGAAGGCATCGACAATACTGATCCGCGTTCTGGGAGTCCTGCTGTGTGCATGGCCGGCCGCGCGGCTGCATGCTTACGAACCGGTCGCCGGCGTGCGCCTGTACGTGCTGGATTGTGGTGCCATGACGATTCGGGACATGGGGCTGTTTTCCGACACCGGCAAGTACGACGGCCAGTCCGGCCGGATCGTCGACACCTGCTTTCTGATCCGTCACCCCAAGGGCAATCTGCTCTGGGATACCGGCCTCGGGGATGCGCTCGTGGGCCACGATGTGCCGGCAAACGCGGACGGGGTGGCGCTGCACGTCGAGCGCGGGTTGCTGGACCAACTTGCACAGATCGGGGTAACACCCGCCGATGTCACCTACCTGGCGTTCTCGCACTTTCACCTGGACCATACCGGCAATGCCAACGCCTTCGGCTCTTCGACCTGGATCCTGAACCAGGCGGAGCTCGCGTGGGCACTTCGCAATCCGCCGCCGCCGATCGTCAATGTCGATACCTTCAGCGCCTATCGTTCCGCACATACCATCATGATCCACTCGGACTACGACGTGTTCGGTGACGGCTCGGTGCGTATCCTGAAGACGCCGGGGCATACGCCCGGACACCAGGTGCTGCTGGTGAGGTTATCAAAGTCCGGCGCGGTGTTGCTGTCGGGGGATCTCTATCACCTGCAGTCGGACCGCCCGAAGGGGCCGGGCGGCGGTGCGCAGGTGATGCAAGTCAATGACAGCCGCGCCGACACGCTGGCCTCGATGGATCGGGTCGAGGGCCTGATACGTAACCTGCATGCGCGGCTGATCGTGCAGCACGATCCCGACGACTATCGGCAATTGCCGAAGTCGCCGAACTATCTCGAGTAACGATATGCCGGAGCGCGGCAGCAGTCCAATCGACCGCGAGGCGATCGTCGGCGCGTATGCGCGCATTCAGTCTCACATCAGGCGCACGCCGATCATCGACGTCGACGGTCGCGATTGGGGATTGCGCGGGTTTCATGTCACTCTCAAGCTGGAGCAGCTCCAGCACGCGGGCTCGTTCAAGGCTCGCGGCGCCTTCGCCAATCTGAAGCTGAGGCAGATACCGGATGCTGGCGTGGTGGCGGCGTCCGGTGGCAATCACGGAGTGGCGGTGGCGTATGCCGCATGCCGGCTCGGCATTCACGCTCGTATCTACGTTCCCAGCGTCGCATCACCGGCCAAGATCGCCAAGATCAGGTATCACGGCGCCGAGCTGGTCATCGTTGGCGATCGCTACGCCGACGCGCTGGAAGCCAGCCAGGCATGGGCGGCACAGTCCGGTGCACTGCCGCTGCACGCTTATGATGGAACGGAAACGCTGCTTGGGCAGGGCACTCTCGGCCTCGAGCTCCAGGCACAGGCGCCCGATCTCGATACCCTGCTGGTGGCCGTCGGTGGTGGCGGGCTCCTGGGCGGAATCGCCGCGTGGTACGACCGCCAAATCCGAGTGATTGGCGTTGAACCAGAATCGGCGCCCACTCTGACGCGTGCACTCGAGGCCGGGCGGCCGGTGGATGCGCCGGCAGGCGGAATCGCCGCGGACTCGCTGGCGCCCAGGCGCGTCGGCGAGCTGATGTTTCCGCTGGCGCAACGCGCCGTGGATCGGACGTTGCTGGTGGCGGACAGCGAAATCCAGGCCTCGCAGCAGGCGCTGTGGGATGTGCTGCGCATCGTAACCGAGCCGGGGGGTGCCGCCGCATTTGCCGCGCTGCTGTCGAAGCGCTATCAGCCCGAAGCAGGGGAGCGCGTCGGCGTCGTACTGTGCGGGGGTAACACCGTGGCAGTGAAATTCGAGGCGTAATCAGCCTGCGGGCTGTGCGCTATTCGAGTTTTTCCAGCAACCCAATGGCGTCGGTGACGTCGGCGATCGACTGGCGAAGCGATTCGCACAGCTCCGTGGGCGCGGCACCGAGACTCAATCGCTCGATCATGCCGTCCAGCTTGCTGCGTGCCAACCAGGCCTTATGACGCGCAAATTCCGCAACCTGGCCCGGTTCACCCCAGCTGGTAACCTGATCTCCAGTGGGATCGGGGAAGCGCAGATCCCGTGCCACGAAGCCGGGGACCACGGTGATGCGCTCCGCCCGGAATTGCAGACGCGTCGCCCGATGAACCACCTTGTTGCCCTGCTGGAAGATGGCGCAACCGGCATCTGGGAACGCCATGTTGGTCACTCGATCCACGGGCAAGTCGCGCGCGTTCGCCTCGGTCAGTCCCACCGCGTTGGTGCCGAGCAGCTGTGCAGCTTCCTGGGCCGTACCGCGAAAGAACTGAAACTCTCCACCGCTGAAGCTGGCCGGATCATTCAACAGCAGCACGTAGTCGAAGCCGATGGAGTCGACGTGCCAGGTATCGACCGCCTTGCTGACATCATCCGGAGCGTAATTTATGTAGAGCTGCAGCGACGGCATGCTATGGGTGATGAGCTCACAGCCGGCAATGGCCGATAGGAACTGCGATATCTGCGGACAGCTGCACAGGTCTCGCATGAACTTAGATCGATAGACGCCGCCCGCGACATAGGTGGCGGTTCGATCGCTGGTCTGACGCATGGCTCGCAGCGCCAGCGCCACCGACCGAGTTGCGGCCACGCCCTCGGGGGAGAGCACCCGGAATGGCCCTGCCACGGCCATCGGGCTGGCACATTGACGGATCTCATCCGGTGTGTAGCCAAAGTCTGCCAGCGACCACTGCTGCCGGGGCGGCTGCAGTGCCAGGTGCCGTTCGGGATCGAAACTTGGCTCGCCATCGATGGCCGCATAGCCGCGGGGGTTTTCGCCGGGGAATTGCAGAGGCTTGGCGAGCATAGCGTCAGTATAACGCGCAGCTTCCCGGTCTCTATGCCGGCTGTTCGCAAACGGCGGCGGGATCGAGGCGAGTCGGATCGATCAGCAGCCACAAGGCCGCGGCCACCAGCGCCAGAATCGTGCCGGTCGCGAACGCGGGACCCCAGGCTCCCTTACCAGACAGAAAGGCCACGATCGGGATGCCGACGACGCCCCCCAGGTTGCCACCCGTGTTCAGCACGCCGGTGGCCGCCATCGTGTCCGCGCGGGCCACGCGCATCGTCGCCGCCCAGTAGGGTCCTTCGGTCATCTCGATGGCGAAGAAGCTGCCGGTCAATACCGCCACCGCAACGAATGCGCTCGAGGCTTGGGCCACCAGCAGCAGCAGCGCGCCGGCAATCGGCAGCGACACCAGCGGTACCACTGCGTAGCCGCGGCGGGCACCAAGACGCGCGGCGCAGATGTCGGCCAGATAGCCGCCGATCGCCGAGCCCAAGGCCGCGCCGATCGATGGCAGCATGGCCAGCAAGCCGCTCTGCAGCGCGCTCAGATGGCGTTCCTGCACCAGGTACAGGAATGACCAGTTGTTCAGCAGGTAGAAGCCGTAGTTCATGCAGACGTAGGACAGCGACAGCAACAGCACGTCGCGGTTGGCGGCGATGCCGGCAAGACGCCGCCACGTCATCGGACTGGCAATATCGCCGGCCGACGGATCGAGCTCGGCCAGTTCCTCGGGCGTTACCAAGGGATGCTCGTGTGGCCTATCGCGCGCGAACCACGCCCATACGATCGTCAACGCCACGGCCGGCAGGGCCAGCCAATAGAGCGCTCCTTGCCAGCCGTAGGATTGTGTCAGCAGTACGATTACCGGGGGTTCGAGTGCCGCGCCGAGCGTACCGCCGCTGGCGCCAATGCCCTGGATCAGCGCCCAACGGCTGGAGGGAAACCATGCCTCATAGACTCCGGCGGTTACCGGAACAAACGGGGCCTGTGCCACGCCCAGCAGTCCCTGAAAGAAAACCATGGCGAGAAACAGGGCGGTGCCGGAGAGCAGCGCCGGGGCCATGGGGGTGGCGATCATGGCCACGGCCCCGAGGATTCCGGCAACCGTGAAAGTTTTGCGCGCGCCAAACCGCTGCCCGAAAACCCCGGCCGGCAGCTGCATCAGCATGTACATTAGCGTGAAGGCCCACATCATCCAGCCGATCTGCATCTGCGACACGTTCAGTTCGGGTTCGATGCGCTCGGCGGCGATGCCGATACTGGTGCGCTGCACGTAGGACATGAAAAGGAACGCGAAGGTGAACAGGAAAATCCACCAGCGAATCCTGATGGTTCGGCGCTTGGCAGGCATTTGCAGGCTCAGCGGCGGGCGCTGTTATTCTGGTTGCGCACAAGTCTACCGGATCTCTGACCGGCAAAGGCGGCGAACTGGCCCGCGACCTGCGCCGTTCGAGCCGCGCGCTCCGCGCTTCCCGGCCGTCCCGGAGTCATGCTAGCGTGCCGACGAGGAAATTCCCGGAGGACACCATGATCAGGATCACCGTGCTTTACCCAAGTGGCAGTGGTATCAAGTTCGACATGAATTACTACACCAGCAAGCACATGCCGATGGTGAAACAGAAATGCGGGCCCGCCTGCAAGAGCATTGCCGCTGATCTCGGCGTGGGTGGGGGCCAGCCAGGCTCGACGGCTCCGTTCGTGGCAATCGGCTACCTGACCTTCGACTCGGTCGAAAGTTTTCAGAGCGCCTTCACGCCGCACGCTGCGGAAATCATGGGCGATATCCCCAACTATACGAACGCGCAGCCCATCATTCAGATAAGTGAGATCAAGCTCTGATAGTGATGCCTGCCGTTCATCCCACTCGGGGCGTCCATGGCGGTGCGCGCCGTCGTAGAACGAAGTGATGCCACAGTAATCCGGCAGTGATCGCGGCGCCGAGCACAATCACACTGGGCCGGCCGGCGTCCCGGTCCCACAGGTCCGCGATGCAGAACGACATCGCCAGGACGAGGCCCAGCATCGGCGCCAGTGGAAACAGCAGCGAACGCCAGTGGCCCGGCTGCCCTATCAGGCGCCGCCTGCGGCCCACGAGAACCGCGAGACTCACCAAAGCGAGGCTGTAAACCGTCAAGCCGGAGACGAAGACCAAAAGCAGGTGCGTATCGAACAGGCAGCACACGGCCGAGATTGCACCGACTGTCCAGGTCGCAGTTCGCGGGGCACCCGAAGAGCGATGTACCCGTGTCAACAGGGCGTTGACGGCGGCGTTGAAGATTCCGTCCCGACCCAGACTGAAGAACAATCGGGCATAGAACATGATCGCGACGATCAAGGCATTGAACATCGCGAGGATTACGCCGGCGCTCAGCGCGTGACCGGCGACCGGGCCGCCAACGGTAGCCACGAATGCGCTGAACGGTGCGGGGCTCTTCAATATTGAGCTCAGATCGCCGGCGCCAATGACCACGGCAATGACCGGTACGGCGGTTGCCAATGCCCCGATCAGTCCGGCAAGCAGGACCACGTGCCCCATATTGCGGTGCGGGTCGATCAATTCCTCGCCAAACACGATCGCCTGATTGCCGCCGACGGTCGCGTAGGCGGCGGTGACCCCGGCGAGGGTGAGGGTGCCGAGCGCGACCGGCGTCAGGGTGCCAGCCGTCCCGAGCGCAACCGGATGCAATATGACCTCGGTAACGCTGCGAACCGGGTGAAGCAGCCCGGCGGCGATAAGCAACAGCACGGCCAGCATCTCGATACTGAGAAAAATTCCCGTGACCAGCGCACTGCTGCGTACGTTCAGCAGCGCGATCACCGTGGCGACGGCGATTGCAGCGAGTGCCACGGGCAGCGGGAATGCCGCAGGCGCCAGTTCGGTGCAATAGACCGCAATCGTCTTGGCGAGAAAAGCGTTGGCGGGCCCAGCAGTAACACTCCAGATAGTCAGGCTGGCAAAGCCGGCCCACGATCCCAGGATCGAACCCACGGCGACATACTCACCGCCCGCGTACGGGTAAGCTGATCCCAATTCGGCGTAGACGACAGCCCATACGACGGCTACGCCGATGGCGCAAATGAACATCCCAGCCGCGCCGGTGCCGGCATGCAGCAATACGTCGGCACCGGATCCATAGATTGAGACGACCGGCGATAGGCACGACAGGGTCAGTAGCAGAACGCCAAACGAACCTAGCTGCCGGTGTAACTGACCGGCTCCGACGACGGCGGGATGAGCCTCGACAGCTTCAGCGAGCAGCTGTTGATTTGCCAGAAGTGCTCCCCATGATCTTCATGCCGGCCGACGAATGCCTTGGTTGGACAATACCACGCGCTGGATTGCCGCCCTACGGTGCGGCCAGAACCGGCGACGCGCGCTTCTGCTAACCACTGAGCTGCGGGAAGATGTGGCGGGCCGCGTTGGACGCGCTGCCGGGGCGTAATTACAATCCGGCACGCCAATCCGTCGAAGGTGGATCGCATGCATCGCTCGCGCATCAATGGCCTGCTGATCGATTGCAAAACCGATGATATCGATGCCGCCGCTCAATTCTGGGCGGATGCGCTGGGTCGTCCGGTCGACCTGAAGCACCCGGGGTCCCACGGTAACTATCGCATGCTCGAAACGCCACCCGACGAGGTCAGCGTACAGATTCAGCGCGTGGATCACGAAAGTCGCGTGCACATCGATGTAGAGACCGACGACATTCCTGCCGAGGTGGCGAGGCTCGAGAAACTGGGTGCCAAGGTAGACGAACGTAAGGAGCGCTGGGTGATCATGCGCGCGCCTACGGGCCAGCGTTTTTGCATCGTTCGAGTGCAACGCGCCAATTGGCCGAAGAACGCCAATCAGTGGGAATGACCGCCATCGCCACCTGCCCAAGGGCCACCCTTCTGGTAGCGAGCGGCGCCTGTGTTGGCAACACAGACAGCAGCGGCGTCAATGAGGGGGCCGAGGCATGAACGCACGAGTGGCGCTCGTCACCGGTGGCGGTCGTGGCATTGGGCGGGAGGCTGCGCTGCTGCTGGCCGCCGCCGGAGCTCGCGTGATGATCGCATCGCGCAGCGCGGCGGAGCTCGCCGCCGTTGGTCTCGAATACGTCGTGGCCGACCTGGGCACCCCGGAAGGCTGCGCTCTGGCCGTAGTCGAGACCGAGCGGAGGCTCGGGCCGATTGAGGTGCTCGTCATCAACCACGGCATTGGCTCGGCCCACGAGCGGCTCGTATGGGAGCAGGATCCTGCGGTTTGGCGCCAGACGATGCGCATCAATCTCGATGGACCGTTCGAGCTGACGCGTCTGACGGTCGGTGGCATGTGCAAGCGCGGCTTCGGCAGGCTCGTATTCACGAGTTCGACGGCCGGCGAGAAGGCGGAGCGCTGCGGCAGCGCCTACACCGCATCCAAGCATGGAGTAATCGGACTTGCACGTGCGGTTGCCCAGGATGCCGGACCGTTTGGGGTTACCTCCAATGCGGTGTTGCCCGGTTGGGTTCGAACGGCAATGGCCGAACGGTCGGCTCAGGTGGAAGCCGAACGAGACGGAATCAGCGTGGAGCAGGTGTGGCGGCAGCGCGCCGCCATCTACCCGCAGAACCGCGTGCTCCAGCCACGCGAGGTGGCAGAGGTGATCGCATTTCTGTGCAGCGATGCTGCCGGCGGCGTGAACGGTGAGGCCATCACCGTGGCGCTCGGGGGCCTTTGGTAGGGGTTTGGCGCATTTTTCGGAGAGCGGCATCTCCACCCGTTGCCGACCTCGCCGGTCATCTTCGTCTCGGACCAGGAGCGCGGCTCGGAGATCACAAGCCAGCAAACGCAGTGGTCGGGATAGCGACGCTGTCCCCCCGGCTATCTGATCGAGCTCGATGCAATCGCGGTCATCGACCACACCAGCGAAAGCTGCGCGAGAACGCGGTAGAGTAAGTTGCTTACACGACTCGGTAAATCACTTTTTCGGGAGGCTATCGCGAAAGGCGATGGATTCAAGTTCGACGCGAACAGCGTCCTCGATGGGGATGACCGGGCGAGCCTCGAAGACAAACGCGGGGAGCATGGAGCAGAACTTGTGGACCAAGCTTGGATCATCGCAATCCAACATCATATAGCCACCCCAGTCCCCCACTCGGATCACGAACATCTCAATCTTGAAATTGACTGGAGCCTTCCATTGTGTGAATACCTCCAGGATTCTCTTCTGTGCGTTCTCGTATTCGATTGGCGAACCCTGCGGCCGTTCGGTCCAAGTGAGCATGTATTTCATCAGCGCCTCAGTTTGTGGTGTTGTGGTTATCGGAAGGCGTACAGAGACTTCATCACGCTCGTCCGTAAGCGATTGGATTCACTACACCACTTGCGGTGTAACAGGTCAAGCCCTAAAGACTGGCGGGTCGGACGATCTAAGACGGTCGAGGTGGCGTCGACTGATGAGCACCATTCCGACGGCAGCAAGCTTTGTCATTGAATCGTTGCACGAGACAAATGGCCGAATCGGAGGAGCGTTCAACCTAGCCGGCAATTCGCGCCTTCACTTACAATAGCGGCTATGCGAGCTGAAATGGGCAGACAGGTCGTTGTGGCGCTTTACCTGGTGGCGATGGTGGCTCTGATAGTCGGTTTGGATGTCACGTTTTTCAGAAACCGATTCTGGGAACGGCTGATGGCGAACATTGGCGTTGTCCTACTGTTCGCGGCCTTCTATTTGAGATTCTTCGAACGCCCATGAACTCAAGCCATCAGATCTTCCCAAGCCAAGGAAGAGACCGACGAGAATCAAGACGGAGTGTATTGCGGTCCTGATCGGTAGATTCCTGGATCCTCGAGGGGGTGGCGGCAGCGCTTCTTGGAGCGCTGCAGCGCAAGACGTCGTGAGGCCTAAGAGTCCGAAGCGGTGACGCCCGCGAGAGTCGATGATACTGCCGAGACCGGATGACGCTCTTCGGTCAGGAGAGATATGCCGACAGCCCCGGCGGTCGCACCGAACATAATGAAAAATGCCGGCACATGTGATGAGCCCGTCTCCTTTGTCAACCACACGACAATGAATGGCGCAAATCCGCCGAACAACATGACAGCGAAGTTGTAGGCGATTCCCGTCGCAGTCGAGCGCGCTCCAGTCGGGAATTGCTCGGCCAGGGCAGTCGACACGGTTCCGGAGAACACGGCGAGAACGCTACACATCGCCAGCTGCAGACACAGAAGCCGCATGAAGGAGGGTTCAATCTGTACCCAGCTGAGCAGCGGATAGGGCAACAGGAAATAGCCGAGAATTCCCCCGACCAAGACAGGCTTGCGCCCGATCCAGTCAGACAGTAGGCCGAACAGGGGTATCAGAACGATCATCCATGCCAGCGCGACTGTCTGCACCGTGAATGCATCGCCAAGCGGCAGCGCAAACTGGGTTTTGGCGTACGTGGGCATGTAAACCAGCACGACGTAGTAGGCAATCGTTCCGCAGACGCTCAGCAGAAACGACGCGGCCAGCGCTCGCGTGTGTTCTCTAAGCATCGCCCCCAAGGCCAGCGGCCGCGGGGATTCTCGGCGATGCGCCTGGAACTCCTCCGTCTCGTCCACATGTCGCCGAATATAGATGCCGACCGGCCCAATGAGCAGGCCGAGCAGGAACGGCAAGCGCCATCCCCAGGCATACAGCTGCTCAGGTGCAAGTCCTCGCGTCATGATCACGCCCGACAGTGCGCCGAGCAATGTAGCCAACCCCTGTCCAACCATTTGCAGCGAGCCGAATAAGCCGCGGCGGTGGGGCGGCGCGCACTCGACCAGAAAGCTCGTCGCACTGGAAAACTCGCCCCCGGTAGCGAAGCCCTGCAGCAATCGTGCCAATACGATCAGTATCGGCGCGCCGATTCCGATCGACACGTACGTCGGAGCGAACGCGACCATGGCAACCGCAATCGTCATGAGAAGGATGACTAACTGCAAGGCCGCCTTGCGGCCCGCTCGATCGGCATACATCCCAAGGACCACCGCGCCCACGGGCCGCATGAAGAAGCCGACGCCGAAGGTCGCCAACGTTAGTAGCAATGCCGCGTACTCGTTAGATGCCGGGAAGAACAGGCGCGCAATGATCACACTGACGAAGCCAAAGACGACGAAGTCATACCATTCGAACGCATTGCCGATAACCGCGGCGGCGACTTGCTGCGCTCGTGGGATTCGCGTGCTCACGGCTTGCTCCTTTGGAATCAGCATCATTCAAATACGCCGCGGTTAAACCGGTCAACAAATCGTCAGCGCAGCCTCCGCATCCTATGAGGCGTAGCTCAGGAATATCGCGTGCGATTCTTCAGCCACTGCGGGACAGATCCCCGGAGGTCTTCTCGCCGCCTCTTTCGAGGGCAGCTTAGCTTAGATGATGGGGCTTAGCGCAGATAGATCCGGCAGCGCATTTCAATGTCCGCTTCGCCACTCTTGAGCGGCCGCTATCGAGCGATCGTCAATGTCGCTGAAGGGTCAAAGCCGCAATTGCAGGACGAAACTCGAACCACTGGGCACTCAGAGGCCGGTTGCGCTTTCGACCGTCCCCTGCATTGTTAGAATGGCGTATTGTTCAGTGACGATAGTCGGGTGTAGCTGAGTGGCCATTGCCGCAACGGGAGGAAGTCCGCATGCAAACCAAGACCGATGAGGTCGCTGATCGCGTCTATCGCTTATCAACCTGCATCCCCGACGCAGCTCCTGGCGGCTTCACGTTCAATCAGTTTCTCATCGATGCTGACGATCCGCTCCTCTTTCACACTGGCCCGCGACGGATGTTTCCGCTCGTGTCGCAGGCAATTGCCCGCATCATTCCGCTTAGACGACTTCGCTGGATCACCTTTGGACACGTGGAATCCGACGAATGCGGTGCGATGAACGAATTCCTCGCCGCCGCGCCAAACGCCGAAGTCGCACACGGTGCCATCGGCTGTATGGTCTCACTTGATGACTTGTGTGATCGACCACCGCGCAAGCTGGCGGACGGCGAGGTGATTGATCTTGGTGGCAAGCAGATTCGGCACATCGATACGCCGCACGTTCCGCACAACTGGGAAGCGCGGGTCCTTTTTGAGCACGCGACCAAGACACTTTTTTGTGGTGATCTGTTTACCCACACCGGCGACGGACCGGCGCTTACTGACGATGATGTTGTCGGCCCCGCGCTCGCCGCGGAGCAGATGTTTCATACCACTGCACTCTCGGCTGCTACCGCATCCACGATCCGCCGTCTCGCCGCCCTTGAGCCGCAAATGCTCGCGCTCATGCACGGTTCATCAACGCGGGCCCAGTGCGGCGAGTCTCTTCGTAGACTGGCCCCGATGTACGACCAATCCAAGCTGTCCGAGTTGATCCGGTTCGCACGAGTCGATGCGGGTTCCACCGTCATCGACGTTTACCCTGGCGACGGCGACTGGACCCGTCTCTTCTCCGACATCGTGGGACCCGAAGGACGGGTCTACAGCTTCGTGCCGGCAGAAGTCGCCCAATTCAAGAACGATCCGGTCGGCCGCATGCGCACGCTTGCGAAGGAGCCGGGCCGAGAGAACGTCGAAGCCGTCTCGGCGGACCTCGTGGCGATGCCGGAGGCCACGCAACCGGCGGATGTTCTGTGGCTGCACCTGTTCTACCACGACCTGCACACCCCGCTGATCCAAGCCAAGGGCGCGACGGCGGCCCACTTCAATCGGGCTGTCTACGAGCGGCTGAAGTCCGGTGGGTCCTACGTCATCGTAGACCACGCCGCCGCTGTCGGGGCGGGCACGAGCGACGCGCAGTCGCTACATCGGATTGAGCCTGCATCCGTTCGCGAGGAGGTGGAGGCGGCCGGCTTCGTACTGGACGCGGAAAGCACCATGCTCGCGAACAAGGGCGATCCGCACTCGATCAAGGTGTTCGATCCCTCGATCAAGGGCAAGACAGATCGCTTCGCCTATCGGTTCGTGAAGCCCTGACAGTTTGACGCGAAGCGCACAGTCTGACGGTCCCCAGCCTGGCTCGACATGGTGGAGCGTACCGCCGCAGAGATTGAGCGGGAGCTAGCCGCTGACCGCAAGATACGACCAGAATAGTTCTCTCCAACAGCGACCGCTCGCCGCATCCGAGAGACTTTGCCGTGGAAACGTCGATCTCTCTTGCGTAAGCGCGGCAGTGGAGACATATGCGCCTAGCTAATAGTCAAGCGTTGTACGAGTATGTAGTCAACCTTGCGGCTTGGTTCCGTGAGCACGGGGCCGAATCGATGGCTGAGATGGTCGCTGCCGCGTCTAGGCACGGGGCCGGGTTAAGTACCGAATCCCTCGGCGAATCCCGGATCGCCTTGGAAAAGGTACTCAGCTCCCCCTGACGCGGCGATTACCGATGCGATTAGGGTTGAGATCGGCGATGTCGTCGATCAGCTAAGCAATGCGCTTAACAGAAGCCGATAACACTTGACCAAAGCGGACGCTGACGACCTGGCAGCACCGGCTCAAACCCGGAAGTTCGCCGGCGGATGCCAACGGACCCCGCGGTCTCGTGGCCTAATTCAACGTCGTTATTGACGGTGCAATGTCACGATGATGTAGTCAGATCAAGTGGCAATTCGGCGGTCCACTTCTAGTTAGGCGTCAATCGAAAGGAAGGAATGTAAATGACACGCGTGCGAGTTGACGGCTTTACCATCTCGCTTGACGGCTACGGAGCTGGTCCGAATCAGGACATCCAGAATCCGCTCGGCGTGGGCGGAACAGATTTGCACCAGTGGTTAGTTCCGACACGCACGTTCCAACGAACCCTATTTGGCGCCGACGGTGGCAAAACGGGGATCGATGACGACTTCGCTGCGCGGGGCTTCAAGAATGTTGGCGCCTGGATTCTCGGAAGAAACATGTTCGGACCGATTCGCGGTTCCTGGCCCGACATGAACTGGAAAGGCTGGTGGGGGGACAACCCACCCTATCACGTTCCAACTTTCATCTTGACTCATCACGCGCGCCCGCCCATCCAGATGGAAGGCGGAACGACATTCTACTTCGTCACGGGCGGTATTCACGAGGCGCTTGACCGGGCTCGCGACGCTGCCAGCGGAATGGATGTGCGCATCGGCGGCGGACCTAACACTATCCAGCAATATCTTCGTACGGGCCTCATCGATGAGATGCACGTCGCTATCTCGCCGGTCCTGCTGGGCCGGGGAGAGCGACTGTTCGAGGGGATTGACGGGCGCGCACTGGGATACGAATGCGTTGAGTTCGTTGCAGCGGAGAAAGCCACCCATGTTGTACTCCGGCGCCAAGGACACAATGACGCCTAACAACCGGTTGCAGCGGACGTTGCTGCTGCGCTGCCTCTGAACCGGAACGTTCGCCTGCCCGACAGCGGACATTCGCAACCGGCAGGTAGGGGTCAGGAATGTAGGTTGAGTTGTTTATGCATCTTAATCCAGATCACTATCTGGAGACCGAGTCCGGTCGTATTTTCACAGCAGAGCGCAATGTAGTCGCCTGGGATCAGTTGTATGCAGATTTGTCGAGGGCACTCGAAGAGCGTCCGCGCCAAATCGTCATGGTAATAGGGGTTCAAGGAGCCGGGAAATCCACGTGGACTAGGAAAATCGCATCGGAAGACCCGGATGTCATTTACGTCGATTATTCGTTTGCAACCAGGCGCAGCCGATCACGTTTAATTGAAACAGCGAAGACTGTGGGAGTTCCGGTTTCCGTGGTTTGGATCAAGGTTCCGTTAGAGGTCGCGCTTAGCCGGAACAGGGGCCGCCCGGCTGACGAATTCGTACCAGATGATGCCGTTGAGAACGTTTTTAGGATTTTCGAGCCACCCACTCTCTCAGAGGGATTCCAAGAGGTGACAGTAGTCGAAAATGAATTGCGCAACTCAACAGCTACGCGTTGACGGCCCCCAACACGCAATTGCCGAGTCTGATGGCGGACGGTCGCCAGAGGCGGCTTCGGGTCAACATCAGTCAAAACCGGAGCGACAGTCGCTGAACGGCCAATAGCGGTACTTGGTCACATAAGAATACATGCTACGAAGCGGCCGTTCGCGGCCAGCGATAAGCTAACGTAGATGACCAGCGTTGACCGCGCCTCGCCGAGAGCTGAACAGTGGGCTTGAACCCGTCGCCTACTACCGTTGAGGGAAATGCAGTGACTGATGAATCCGATTGGAGGGTGCCGTCGCCGTGGATGCGCTTTCTCGGGATCATGGGCGCTGTGTTCATAGGTGTGTACGGCACCATAGGCGTATTGCGAGACGACCTAAATGTGTCGCTATCGAAATCCGGCGCCGGCGTGCACCTTCACGGGCGTCTCGCTTGGCTATGCTTTGCTGGAATGATGATGATGTCGATCGGACTCATTCGCTTTCTCGGCCCGGCGTCTGGTGATGGCAAATTCGATTTTGACGGGCGTCGGCGCCGATTCGGCCCGATGGTAGCGGTGGGGCTGGCGCTCTACGCTGCTTCGCAGGCAATTGCTGACCTGGGGTCTTAAAGCGAACCGCAAGACTAGTGGAACAGATTCTAGCTGCTAGGCGCTTCGGCAGGAGTTCCATGACCAATGCCTTCGCCGGTCTCCGCTCAAAGTACTTTGTGTTGCCTCGCCCCGATACCCCTGATGCTTTGGCTGCGCCTGAGCCGTGGGCTATGGTCATGGACATGGCCCACCCGCAAGGCACTATAACAACGGTGGCCGTCGCTGACGGCACTGCAAGTGTGCTTCGGAGTACGGGCGGCGGCTTTTTTGGCGGGGGTGACGCCGGCGTTCAACGAGCACGACAAGACTTTTTGGCGCAAGGCCGCCTTCTACTACCACGAATGTCCTTAGTTGAAGTATTTCCAGAGCCAGCCGTTGGCAACGTAGTGGTATACGCACGCACGGATCATGGTGTATGCGCTAGCTCAGCGTCCATGGCAGAGTTGCAGCTACCGGGACATCCGCTTCAGAAGCTCTGCGCCGCTGGCATGAGAGTGCTACATGAATACCTAAGGCTTCAAAAGCAGACGCGGTCGTGATCGAAGCGCCTAACTCACTCTACGGACCGTGAAAGATAAACTGCCGAGCGCGCGAATACACTGTTAGGTGGCACTTGAGCGTTACTCTCATCTTTGCCATTGCCACGCTCTGCTTTACCGTGGGCTATATTGCCTGCGTGTTTTACCTCCTTCGCCGTGCGCAGGGTACTCCAGTACTGCAGGCGCTTTTTCAACCACGACGTCGCCGACCTGGCTACGTGCTGAAAAGGGCCTACCTTCTGCCTCCAGCTGTTCCTCCGGCTGGAGTAGCAACCAATCTGCGAGTTCTTAGACTTTATGAGTCGCTTAGAGCGAACGCCTACGGCGCCATTGTCACCGCGGCTCTGACTGTAATCGCATTCTCCATGAAAGCGCTACGGTAGGAGGCGAATGACCACGGCTCAAGAATCAGGCGGGGGTGCCACCTAGGTACGCGCTGCAGCGAATCGTGGACGCGCTTACGCGCGGCGCGCTCCCTCAACAGGGTGCCCAATAGCAGACACTGGCGACCGGCGACGCCGGGTCAACAGCGGCCGCCCATTCTGCAGAATCCCTGCCAGATAGCGGTCATTCCCGACACGCCGGCAGTTGCGAGCCCGATGCCCCGGGCGCATCCTCTGGCAGACAACCCGGTGTGCGAGGGGAGT
>JBAUYT010000059.1:0-2674 GCA_049584935.1 Steroidobacteraceae bacterium | reverse complement strand
AACTTCTCGATCGACACGCACTTCTATCCGCTCGGCTCCTGCACGATGAAGTACAACCCCAAGGCGTGCAACGCCGCGGCTTTGCTGCCGGAGTTTGCGCAACGGCACCCGCTGGCGAGCACGGCGTCCGGCCAGGGCCTGCTGGCCTGCCTGTTCGAGCTGCAGGAGATGCTCAAGGCCGTCACCGGCATGCGCGCCGTGGCGCTGAGCCCGATGGCCGGAGCGCACGGCGAGTTTGCCGGCGTGGCCATGATCCGCGCCTATCATCGCGCCCGCGGGCAGGACACGCGCAATGAGATCATCGTGCCGCAGGCCGCGCATGGCACCAACCCCGCCACCGCCAGCATGTGCGGCTGCGTTGCGCGCGAGGTCGCCATCGGGCCCGACGGCGACGTCGATCTCGACGGCTTGCGCGCAGTGGTGGGCCCGAAGACCGCCGGGATCATGCTGACCAACCCGTCGACGCTCGGCGTGTTCGAGCGGCGCATCGAGGAGGTCGCGCGCATCGTGCACCAGGCGGGCGGCCTGCTGTACTACGACGGCGCCAATCTCAACGCCATCCTGGGAAAGGTGCGGCCGGGCGACATGGCATTCGATGCCATACACATGAACCTGCACAAGACCTTCTCCACGCCGCACGGCGGCGGGGGGCCGGGCGCCGGTGCGGTCGGTGTCTCGGCGCGCCTGCAGCCGTTCCTGCCGTTGCCGATTGTGGCGGCGGAGGGCGAGCGTGGCTTCCGCTGGCTCACCGAGCGTGACCTGCCGCAGTCGATCGGCCGGTTGACCACGTTCGCCGGCAACACCGGCGTGCTGCTGCGGGCCTACGTCTACATGCGCATGCTCGGGCACGAGGGCATGCGGCGCGTGGGCGAATACGCGACGCTCAACGCCAATTATTTGGCGGCGCGCCTGGCAAAGCTCGGCTTCGACGCCGCCTACCCGCAGCGCCGGGCCAGCCATGAATTCATCATTACGCTCAAGCGTCAGACACAGGAATCCGGCGTCACGGCCATGGACGTCGCCAAGCGTCTGCTGGATCTGGGCTTCCACGCGCCGACGACCTATTTTCCGTTGCTGATCAGCGAGTGCCTGTTGATCGAACCAACCGAAACCGAGAGCAAGCAGACGCTGGACGCGTTCGTCGGCGCCATGGCGCAAATCCTGCGGGAGGCGCAGGAGCGGCCTGAAGAGCTCAAGCGCGCCCCGCATACGCTGCCGGTGCGGCGTCTCGACGATGTGCGCGCCGCACGCGAGCCGGACCTGGTCTACCAGAGCGACGCCGGCTGATGCAGCGCGAGAAGATGCTCGGCCTCGGCCGCATGCTGCGCGCATTCCATTCGAGTGCCAAGGGATTCGTCGGCGCATTCCGCGAAGAGCAGGCCTTCCGCCAGGAACTGCTGTTCGCCTGCCTCAGCCTGCCGCTGGCGATATGGCTCGGTCACACCGGCGTCGAGCGGGCGCTGCTCGCCGGACCGGTGTTGCTGATACTGATCGTCGAGCTGCTCAACAGTGCCATCGAGGCCACGGTCGACCGCATCGGGCTGGAGCGGCACGTGCTTGCCGGTCTCGCCAAGGACATCGGCTCCGCGGCGGTGATGCTCTCGTTCATCCTGCTCGGGGTCGTCTGGACGCTGGTGCTGACCGGACGATGACGCCGGCTGGATCGCATTTTCAAGCCAGGAGGTACTGCGAACGATGACTGCACTGATCTGCGGTTCGATGGCCTACGACACGGTCATGATGTTCGAGGGACGTTTCCGCGACCACATCCTCGCCGACAAGCTGCACCTGCTGAACGTGTCGTTTCTGACGCCCGCCATGCGGCGCAACTTCGGCGGCTGTGCCGGCAATATCGCCTACAACCTCAAGCTACTCGGCGGCAGCGGGCTGATCATGGCCACCGTAGGTCACGATTTCGGTCCCTATGCCTCTTGGCTCGACCGCTGCGGCATCGCGCGCACGCATGTGCGCACGCTGACCGATGAATTCACCGCTCAGGCATTCATCACCACCGATCTGGACAACAACCAGATCACCGCATTTCACCCCGGAGCGATGAACCATTCGCACCTCAACCGGGTCAGTGATAGCAGCGGCATCCGGCTGGGTATCGTGGCCCCGGACGGGCGGGCCGGTATGCTCGAGCACGCGGAACAGTTTGCGGCCGCCGGCCTGCCATTCATGTTCGATCCTGGCCAGGGCCTGCCGATGTTCGGCGGCGAGGAGCTCAGTGGCTTCATCGAGCGGGCGGCCTGGGTGGCCGTCAACGATTACGAGGGCAGCCTGCTGGCGGAGCGCACCAGCTGGTCGCTGGAACAGATTGCGGCGCGGGTGCAGGCGCTGATCGTCACGCGCGGAGCGTCCGGCTCGTGGATCTTCAGCCGCGGGGAACGGCTCGAGATCCCGGTGGCACCGGCCGCCAAGATCGCCGATCCAACCGGCTGCGGCGATGCCTATCGTGCCGGACTGCTGTACGGGCTCGAGCAGGGTCTCGACTGGCCCACCACCGGGCGCGTGGCGGCACTGCTGGGATCGATCAAGATCGAGCATCATGGCACGCAACAGCACCAGCTGGCTGCGGGGGAATTTCAGCAGCGCTTCAAAGAGGTATTTGGATACTCATTATGAAAGTGAGCGGCATCAACTGGGCGGCGTGGCTGTGGCTGGCAATCTG
>JBAUYT010000058.1:0-3473 GCA_049584935.1 Steroidobacteraceae bacterium | reverse complement strand
CCAAGATATCGGCCACATCTCCGAATGGCGACGTATAGGGCTGTCCGATATAGGTATCGTAGCTCGCCAATCCAGGAATGTTTTGATCGAACTCGGTGTCGGCTTTCTGGTTCTGATAGAAAAGGCCGACGACGTAATCGAGAAAATGTTTTCCGTTCGAGGCCAGCCGCAGTTCCTCTACGAATGACTTCGTGGTGGCCGGCGTGGGCGTCAACGCCAAAAAACGCGGATAGTTATTGTACGGTGGATAATTGTCGTAATTTGGTCCGCCGATGTCTTCGAGAGCCCCGGTTTCATCGCCAACCGTTAGACTTCTATCTTGATAGTAGGAGGTTGCCGACGTAACTGTCGCGAGTCCGAAATCCGCCGTGGCCACGAGGCTCCCGAGATCAACCGTGTCGTCATAGGGCTGTAGACCAAAAGCGGCCGTTGTATAGGGTCCGCCGGCCCCTGCGTAGAAGGTTGAAATGGGAGCGCCCTGGCAGGACACCGGTGCGCCCTGGTCGACTGCGGTTTGGTCGCGGCATCCGCCGTGCCAATTTGGGCTTACTTGCTGGCTGTCCGCCATGCTCGTCGTTTGATGCAAGTAATCCATTTGCACATCAAGGTTCGTGACTGGCTTCCAGCGCAACGCGATGCGCGCATAGGACTGATTAGACGGGTTGACACCCTTCTGTTCAGGAGCGATTTTTGGCCCGCTGGCGAGGTTGCCGGGAATATTCGGGAGCGGGACTCCGTTCGAATTCAATTCCCAGAAATTCACCGCGTCAATGAACCCTGCAAGATGTACGGTGCCAGCCACTATGCGGGCCGCGAAGTTGTCAGTGATCGGCAGATTGAGCATTCCGTGGACGTCGTCATTGAGTCTTGCCGCATTGTCCGTCTTACTGCCCGTAACGCTAGCCTCGGCCTCGAAAGCATCGAAATTCGGTAGCCGCGGTATGAAGCGAATAGTTCCTCCCTCAGCGCCTGAGCCATACAAAGTACCCTGTGGGCCACGGAGGACCTCAACGCGCTCTACGTCTTGCAGTACCATCGGAAAGAATATTGGTGTCTCACCGAAGTACGTAGATACGGTGTTCGCTGTAAGGCCCGGAGTGAGTGGTTCATTGGTACCTCCGCCCGGACTATCGGTTCGCAAACCGCGTAGAGTCAGATTGTTAGTTTGGGCTCTGTCGGCCGGGCCCTGATCAACGGTCGTCAGCCCTGTCACGACGCGCGTAAGCTCATCGAGCGTGGTTGCACCCGACTCGGAGATTGCGTTCTGATCGACGACGGAAATGTTGTACGGGATATCCTGTACGGTTTGAGATCGCCGCTGTGCGGTGACGACTACTTCGGATAGCATCGATGAGTCCGGTGAACCTGGCGCGGCAGATGACGGCGCCTGCTGCGCCCTTATTTCGGTCCCGCCCAATACCAACATCGCGGTTGACGCTATGAGCGCACCTCGGCGGTGCCGAGCTAAGGCAGCCCGTACGGCGCAACCGACTGCGACTGGTACAGAAACGCCGCGCTCACGATCGAATTGTCCTGCTGTCATCGAAGCTCCCCTCGTCGTCTTGTGGACGCGACTGTGCGCTCGACGCCCGCATGCGTAGCGTGTTAGGCCTGATTAGCGAAGTACCCCTTTCTCCGAAGGGTCTCCGTTCAAGAGGCGTCGGCAACCTTTGCACGAACATGCCTTTGGCATTTCCCGCCACTATTGCCAGCCGCACCGGTCTCACCCGTATTAGCTTCGACCCGCTCGAACGTGGCGGTTACTGCAGGGAAGGCCTCGGCTCCGACCATACAACAGAGACCTGCCTCTGGACAAGCTAGCGCCCCAATTTCTTGGAAGGCGCGCGACGGAGCTGCTTGGAGCGGACCGCGCTTTCGAGTGCGGGCGCCGATAGATTCCCACCCCATCTGTTTCCCACGCAGTCATTTGCTCAGGGCACTGAAGGACGCAGAGGTAACGTGGCCAAGACCGGCGGCAGCGCTGCGATTGCCGCCTATCTGGCGTGAGAGGGCTAGCGCGATGTCCTGCCATACACCCCGAGCCTCCTGCTGCGCGGCTTCGAGCGCCGCCTGCGCGTTACCGCGCTGGATTCGATGACCGCGAGCCGCTGGTGATGGAGCACCGCGGCGGGCTGCAGCTCGAGCGCTCGGCGAATCGCCTGCTCGGCCTCATCGAGGCGGTTGAGTGCAAGGAACTCGTAGATGAGAAGATCATACGAGCTGGCGCGCAGCGGATCGGTGGCGAGCACCTGGCGTATAAGCTCGATTGCTGGCTCCAGCTGACCGAAGACTGCAAGCTGGCGACCAAGCAGAAATTTCGACTCGCCGTCGTTTGGCGCCAGCTCCAACGCGTCAGTCAAATCGCTCCCTCGCGAGCTTTGCGAGAAGTCCCTTGCGAAGGGCCGGTATCGGGAAATTGAAGTCCCAGCCTGAGCGGCTAGTTCCGGCCGATCGCTGTCTACTCGGAAGAGAGTGCCTGTCCTGTCTTCCGCTTTGGACCGGCTGGCTGTCGCTTACACGCACATCCCCCCGCCGAACGTAGTACCGTTTAGCGTTGCCCGAGCGATGACGACGCGGGGGCAAAACCGGCGCGTGCCTGGCGCGCCGAGTCGATGTCACCATGTCACTTAACAATACAAATGAGATAGTGGGATGAACTCCCCTTCCCCAGGGTCCGGAGGTGTCACGTTGATTTCGCCCTCGGGGTAGAAAGGGAGGCCGTCACTGTTCCCCGATCCCGCCAGGGGTTTTGGGAATCTATGGCTAAATGGGCGACTCCCAGGCTGCGGCAAAGGGCAACGAGCCAGCTCCTATAAGCTCGTGGCGCAGTAGGACCGATTCCGCGCACGAAGCGGGCGCCCGATTTGACTACCGAGGATTTGCTATTACACCTCTGCCAGGTGCGGATACTCCCCTGCTACCCCTCATCAATGTGACAGTGTCCCGAAGCGCTATCACGCACAAACCTCATTGATCGGCCGTCTGGTGGTCGAGTGCCGGCCGATTGTCGCGTGGCGAACAGGGGGCAGGTTCGGGGCTAGAAAATGTTTCCACCATGTTTCCAGTCGCACCCGATCTGGCATGATCTGGCATGATCTGGAAACAGAGGTAAGCGGCCTAACCTTCTGATTCATCGACGTCCGGTCCTGCTGACTCCGACTCGTTTTCCGCTGTTAATCCGTTGGTCGTTGGTTCGAGTCCAACCCGGGCCAAATCATCCTTAAAAACAGCTACTTACAGATCCGGTCTTTGATCTCGCGTTCTGTTGCAATGCGATTTCGTGCAAATTCCTGCAGTACGTAGTCGCTAGCTAAGTCTCTGCCTTATACTCGAATCTCATATTGAGTATAATTATCTATACTCAGCTTGAGAGCCGCGTATAAGGATCGCTCCATGGCCGCCCCTTCGCTTGTGATCCAAACGACCTATGCCGAACTATTGCAGCGGTGCTCCGTGGCATCGTTTAACGACGC
>JBAUYT010000057.1:0-2406 GCA_049584935.1 Steroidobacteraceae bacterium | reverse complement strand
GGAGCTCGAGCCCAAGCCGCTGCAGTGATAGGGCTCAATTCTGCGTCACGAGCACCTGGTGCTTGATGAGCATGCGCACGCCGCTGGGCCAGCCGGTCTCATCGCCGGCGAAGTTGGCGCCCTGCTGATCGAGCACCTTGCCGGTGTTCGCGTCTCGAATCACCAGAGTGATGTAGAAGTCGGTCTGCGTCGCCCGACGCACCACGCCGATCATCGATTCAGCCGCCCCCAGGTGCGCAGCGATGGACGCCTCGCAACCGTCACAGTCTCTCAGGGTCTTGCCCGAAGCGGGCGTTGCATTGGCCTTGCCGACATCGACGATGGTGTAGCGCCCGGAATCGGCCAGCGCCTTGCGTGCTGCCGCCGTTACCTTTTCCAGGGTGGCACTGCTGCTGGTGCTTTGGTCGAGCAGAGCTGACGCCGGCGTGACGTCGTCGAGCTCGAAATTGAATACCGCAATCTTGATGGGCGCGTGTTGACCTGCCAGCACGCAGGCTGCCGGGAATACGCTGCCGAGTGCCCACAGACCCAGACGCCCCATGACCGATGATCTGCTGCTCATGGACGATCTCCTGGTGCAATACCTTCGACTGCCGCGCTGCCAGAACTGGCACTGACCCTACATGGACCAGCCACCGTCGATGATGTGAACTTGTCCGGTGGTGAAGGAGGACTCGTCGGACGCCAGGTACACGGCCAGGGCCGCGATCTCGCTGGCCTCACCGAGCCGACCCATCGGCTGCCGCTGCACGAAGCTGCACCAGTTGGCGTCCCGATCACCGCCGAGCGCGGCCACGCGCTCAGCCAGCGATGGTGTATTGACCGTGCCTGGACAGATGGCGTTGCAACGCACGCCCTTGGCTACGAAGTCGGCCGCAATCGACTTGGTCAAGCCGATGATGGCTGCCTTGGTGGTGGCGTAGACGAAGCGGTTCGGGACGCCCTTGATGCTCGATGCCACCGATGACATGTTGATGATGCTGCCGCGGCCGCGCGCCAGCATCCCGGGCAACACCGCGCGTGCCAGGTAGAACATCGAGTCGACGTTGATCTGAAAGGACTTGCGCCACGCCGATTCGCTGCACTCGAGGATCGATCCCTGGTGCACGAATCCGGCGCAGTTGAACAACACGTCGACGCTGCCCAGACTCGCCACCAGCGCCTCGATCGCCATCCGGTCGGTGGCGTCCAGCCGACGGCAATCGATGTTGTTATGCGCAGCCGACCACTGCTGCAGCGCGTTGTCGTTGATGTCGGTGGCCACCACCTGCGCCCCCTCGCGCGCGAAGGCTTCCGCCGTTTGGCGGCCGATCCCCTGCGCGGCAGCGCTTACCAGGCAGCATTTGGACTCGAGACGACCCATCAGTGTTCTCTCCAGGCAGCGCCCGTCGGGAAACGGAATCGCTCGATCGATTCGGCGTGCATGGCCGCTGAAAAGCCAGGCGCCTGCGGCGCCAGATAGCGTCCGGAGCGGATCCTTACCGGATCGACGAAATGCTCGTGCAAATGATCCACGTATTCGATGGCGCGACGCTCCATGGTAGCGCTGATGGCAACGTAGTCGGCCATCGCCAGGTGCTGCACCAGTTCGCACAGGCCCACGCCGCCGGCGTGCGGATACACGCGCACTCCAAACTTGGCTGCCAGCAGCAGAATGGCCAGGTTCTCGTTGACGCCGCCCACGCGTGCGGCGTCGATCTGGATGATGTCGACGGCCTGGGCCTGGAACAGCTGCTTGAAGATGACGCGATTCTGCGTGTGTTCCCCGGTGGATATGGGCGTCGGCGCACTGGCCCGTCGGATGCTGGCATGGCCCAGCACGTCGTCCGGACTGGTCGGCTCCTCGACCCAGGCCAGATTGAAGCGCTGCAACGGCCGCAACCAGGCGATGGCCGTGTCGACGTCCCAGCGCTGGTTGGCATCCACGGCCAGCGCCGCCTGCGCGCCGATCGCGTCGCGAGCGATGCCGCAGCGACGCACGTCGTCCTCGACGCTGAGCCCGACCTTGATCTTGATGGTATCGAAGCCGTCGGCGATGGCCTGGCGAGACAGGCGGGCGAGTTTCTCATCCGAGTACCCGAGCCACCCCGGAGAGGTGGTGTAGGCCGGATAGCCAGCGGACAGCAGACGCTGGGTTCGCTCGGCGCGTCCCGCCTGGGCGTTGCGCAGGATGCCCAGAGCTTCCTCGGGCGTCAGCGCATCCGAGATGTAACGAAAGTCGATGGTATCGACCAGCTGCTGCGGACTCATTTCCGCAATCAGGCGCCACACCGGCTTGCCGGCCGCGCGTGCCGCCATGTCCCAGGCGGCATTGATGACCGCGCCGATCGCCATGTGCATGACGCCCTTTTCGGGGCCGAGCCAGCGGAACTGCGAATCGTGCGTCAGGCTGCGCGCAAAGCCGCC
>JBAUYT010000056.1:0-47055 GCA_049584935.1 Steroidobacteraceae bacterium | reverse complement strand
CCACGAAGAGAGCCACGGCAGAGGCCAGGATCGCGGCGGCCATCGAAAGCAAGACCGTCGGCCAGTCATATCGCGCCGCAACGGGCAGTTGGAAGGCTGCCATACCCATGTAGTGCATCGACCAGATGCCGATTCCCATGGATATGGCGCCGAGGCTCAACCAGAGTCTGCCAGACGAAGGCTGGGAATCCGCTACCCGTGCGGCCAGCTGCAAAGACGCATAGGCCACGAAAACGGCGACGGCGATCGAAAGCACCACTAGCCACGGGCTGTATGAAAGAGGCATTCAAATCACGCGGACGCTACCCTGGGTCGTTGCCACTGTGTACCGCCGTTGGGTGTTATACGCGTAGCGGATTCTCAACGGTCGATCGCATAACGTGCGCCTCCTCACAACTCTCCGCTGCCGATTGCTTTGCCATCGAGGAGATGCGCGCGTACATTTGCTGCGCGGCGCCATACACGCTGCCGGTGGCATCAGCCCCGTCCGGATCACAGAAATGCCGTTAGAACCCGAGCTGCTGCGCAGCAGAGACTGGCTCGAACTCATCGTCGAGGGAGTTCCGAGCGCCATACTGATTGCCGACCAGGACCGGCGCATCCTGTGGGTCAATCGCAACACCGAGGGCTTGTTTGGTTACCCTCGCGAGGAACTGATTGGACAGTACATCGAGATGCTCGTCCCTGCGCGGTACCGCGGTCGTCATCCGCACGACGTCCAGGCATTTCTGCAAGCCCCGAATGCGCGACCCATGGGTGCGGGTCGCGAACTTTTCGGGTTACGTAAGGACGGCGGCGAAGTGCCCATCGAAATCGGTTTGAATCCCGTCAGGACCGCCGCCGGCCTGATCACACTGGCCTCGATCATCGACATTACCGGGCGCCGACGGGCAGAGACCGTGCAGCAGGAGATGGCAGCCCTGGTAGAGTCCGCCGAAGATGCCATTCTGACCAAGAGTTTGGATGGCATTGTTCGTAGCTGGAACTCCGGAGCTGAACGGCTGCTGGGCTATCGCGCCGATGAAATGATCGGGCAGCCCGTAATGCGGCTGCTGCCGGACGATCGCCAGGACGAAGAGACGATGATTCTTGACCGGATCAGGCAGGGGCAACGGGTGGCCCATTTCGAGACCATTCGTCGCCGGCGCGACGGCGCGCTGATAGACGTGTCGCTGACGATATCGCCGATTCGCACTGCAGCCGGCGTTGTGATCGGAGCCTCCAAGATCATGCGCGACATCAGCGAGCGAAAGCGCCAGGAGGATGACCTGAGGCGTCGCAATGCCGAGTTACAGCAAATGAACAAGGAGTTGGACGACTTTGTATATACCGCCTCCCATGATCTGCGTTCGCCATTAAACGGTGTCCATTCGGTGACTCAGTGGATTCTGGACGATGACGCCTCCCTCACGTCGGAGTCGCGTACGCGATTAGTCCTCATTCAGGGACGCATTGAGCGCATGAAAGCGCTCTTGAACGACATCCGCGATTACGCCCGCGCCGGGCAGCCGAGCAAGCCATCGGGACCACCCATGACCGCTGCGGCGCTGGTGGAGCAGGTGGCGAGCACTTCGCATGTTCCGTCGGGATTTTCGATCCATTGCGATCCCGGGCTGCGGCAGATTCAGGTCTGGCGCATGCCATTGGAGCAGATCCTGCACAATCTCATCGGCAATGCGATCAAGCATCATGACCGGCAAAGCGGTAATGTGGCAGTATCGGCGCAAGCACATGGAGATTGGCATCGCTTCTCGGTGGTTGATGACGGTCCGGGGATCGCCGAGCCTTATCGGCAGGTGATTTTCGACATGTTCAAAACTCTCAGGACCCGCGACCAGGTCGAAGGCAGCGGCATGGGCTTGGCGATCGTCCGCAAGCTCGTGGAGAAGGTTGGCGGGCACTGCGGCGTCGAACCGGCTGGCAACCGTGGCGCAAATTTCTGGTTCGACTGGCCAAGGGTCGAGGCTCGATCAGAGGCGGTAGAGTGGACACCTCCGAAGTAACCATCCTGCTGGTGGAGGACGATGACATAGACGCCACTACGGTGCAGCGGGGACTTGCCGCCGTCAATGTCGCCAGTCCCCTGCTAAGGGCGCGGGATGGCGTGGAAGCACTGGAGATGCTTCTCGGGACCAACGGCAGGCAGCCGCTGCAGCCCCCCTATCTGCTGCTCGTCGACATCTGCATGCCGAGACTCGACGGCTTGGCGCTGGTGCGAAAGATACGCGACATACCGAGCTTGCGGCGCACGGTCATCTTCATACTGACGACCTCGGATAGTGATCGCGATCTGACGGCGGCGTACGATTCAAACGTTGCCGGGTACATCGTAAAATCCAATGCCCAAGAACATTTTCGCCTGCTTGCCAATATGATCGAGTATTACCTGCTGATTGTATCCCCGCCGCCGCTGGCAGCATCCGCCTAGCACAACAGCTTCGCATCCACCTCAGGCATGCTGGGGCCCGATGCCTCCCTGCCGGGTGTGACAGGTCTCTCAGATACAACTAATAGCGGCGTCTTCCTCTTGCACTATGTGCGCTACCGTACATATTGAGCGCCAACGCGGTGTTGAAATACTTACCAACTAAGGTCTGAAGGGCAGGCATTCTTCCTTGCCGTACCGGGTCGTGAACGCAACCACGCTCAGCGATTCATAGCGCAACCCTTACCTCTCAAAGCTTGCACATGCTGCACGAGCTCTTAGCCGAGAATCGCACTCAGCTGGTTTATCGGTGCCGACTCAAGCTCGCCAGTCGCAGCACCGAGATCGCTCGCAATTCCGTATGTACCCACGGACCGACACAGCTCCTCGATCAGATCATCAAGACCCTGCAGATCGAGAGCACCCGTGGTTCGAATCGAGCCTGCAAAGTCCTGGAGTTCCGGGACGGCTACCACGCAGCGCTCTCGGAACTCGGCGCAACCTCCCGGCGGCACGCCCAGGAGAGGCTGCGTCATGGCTACACTATCGGGCTGCTGGTACAGGAATTTGGGGATTTGTGTCAGGCCGTCGTCGATCTGGCTGCTGACACGAACTCGCAGATCGAAGCTGACGAGTTCAAGATTCTCATTCAGTGCCTCAACCAGGCGGCCGCCAACTCCGTGACGGAGTTCTGCCATCAATGCGAACTTGGCCGTCGAACTCACGAGACCGATGTATTCCGAGAACAGCTCGGGGTCCTGGTACATGAAGCACGCAATCTCATCGCAACCGCAAACTATGCGATGCTGTCCGTCAGGACGGAAAGAGCCCTACTCAAAGGTTCCACCGACGAGACTGTAGGTCGTTGCTTGGCTGGCCTGGGCAATCTCATTGAGCGCTCCATCGAGACCGTGCGTACCGATGGTCGGCCACGTACGCATGAGCAGGATTTGAATCTGTCTGACTTTGTGGCCGATGTGCAGCTGGCCGCGCGTCTTGAAGCGCAGGCTTGTGAGTGCGTCCTTATAGTCACTCCCGTCGACCCGCACCTCGCGGTTTATGTCGATCGGGATATGCTTTTGTCGGCCGTGAGCAATCTGCTGCAGAATGCCTTCAAATTTACCGCGCCTCGAACCGAAGTCATCTTGAGTGTGTATGCCATATCGAATCTGGTTCGAATCGACGTACAGGATAGTTGTGGCGGCTGGACATCCGGCGATGCCGAACAGATGTTCCAGCCCTTCAAGCAATGCGGTGAGAACAGGTCTGGGCTAGGCCTTGGGCTGTCCATCTGTCGGCGTTGTGTCGAGGCAAATCATGGCTCCGTCAGCGCCCGGAATATTCCCGGTGAAGGATGCATGTTTTCGATTGAGTTGCCTAGACTCTATTCGACGATGCAGTCGACGGCACTGGCGTGACCTAGGGCTTGGTCACTATGTATCCCTAGATTTGGGCGGAAATAATCGATCGGCTTCTCTCTTGTAGGCCGCGTAGCACTCGCAACTTCGAATTTCGATTCCTGAACGGTCGAGCACCGTGATAGCGCCCCGGCTATATTCTAGTAATCCCGCATCCTGCAGTTTTGCCGCAGCCTTCGCGGCGCACGCCGAGCATATGGGCGAGCAACTTCTGCGTCATGATGATCTCGGTCGATGGCAGACGATCCAGACTCAGGAGCAGCCACCGGCATAGCTGTTGGTCCAGGGAATGATGACGGTTGCAGACGTGGCACTCCCGCCGGTTTAGCCTTGTCTGCTCACAGGTACGATTCTAGCT
Source organism: Steroidobacteraceae bacterium (assembly GCA_049584935.1). Classification (GTDB taxonomy): domain Bacteria; phylum Pseudomonadota; class Gammaproteobacteria; order Steroidobacterales; family Steroidobacteraceae; genus FEN-1191. The sequence continues at coordinate 42,854 of JBAUYT010000056.1, read as the reverse complement.
CTATCGGCACCGCGGCGAATTACCGATTGCCTCCTCCGGATACTGCGGCATCACGGCGCGACACCGGACCCGAGCTGGAGGTTGTCTGGCGCGCTGCGGCGCAATCGCTGCCGTGGCTGGCGCCGTGCACTCGCTAGCCCGGACATGGGAGCCAGGACCCGCGACCCTCCGGATAGTCGATAATGCCGGCCATCTGTGCCGGTTAAATCCGCGGAGGCGCGTCGTGAACTTGGGATCTTTCTGCGTTAGCGTTGTGCTGGGCGCCATGCCTGCACTGTTCCCGCTTGGCGCTGCCGCCCAATCTCCCGGCGCCAGCACGCTGGCCTACATGCGGCTCTATTCGGACGCGAGCGGCACCACCCACTTTGCCGATGAGCAGCTGGCGCTGACCCCGGCTGGTAACGGCGCCACGGTGGAAGAGCGCCTGTTCATCAATCGCCTTGGCGATCTCAAGGGAGTCATGTTCGCCAAGCTCAAGGCCGGCGCCAACGAGGACTGGCACGTCGCACCCAGGCGGCAGTTCATGCTCTGCGTGCGCGGCCTGGTCGAGATAACCGCCGGTGACGGCCAGAAGCGCCGCATGAAGCCGGGACAGTTCATGCTGCTCGAGGACGTCAGCGGCCAGGGCCACCGCACGCGCGCGCTCGGCAGGGAGGATCATGTGGCGCTGGCGCTGCCGGTGCCTGAGGGCGTGCCGGCGAATTGAGGCGATTTAACGCGCGCCGACCACGTCCCGGCCCACCAGTCGAAACACGTTGAGCAGGGCGGCGCGCGCCGCCTCGCGATCGTCGGTCAGCTGCCGCAGGCGCTCGTAATCGAGCCGCCGCCGCCCCGGATCGTGCTCGGACAGGCGCCGGCGATTCTCGTGCGCGGTGGGCGCGGTGACTTCCAGGAACACGCGGCGGCGCTCCGCCGCCCAGGCATCGAGCACGGCCTCGTCCCGCCGGCCCTGCATGACCGCGAACAGCGCGTCCACCAGCGAGCAACTGTCAAGCAGTCCGCCCGTGAGCCCCAGTCCGCCGATCGGATTGACCAGGTGCGCAGCATCGCCTGCGAACAGCACGCGGCCCAGCCGAAACTTCTCCAGGCAACGCTCGTGCACGCGATACGGCGCCACGGCCTCTGGCCGGCAGCTGGGCAGATCCGGCGCGAACAGCGCATAGCGCTCCGGCTGGCGATCTCGCAGCTCCTGCTCCGACAGCGCCCCGTCCTCCCGGTAGGTGCAGCGGAACAGGCCGGTCTGGTCGATGACGGCGATGATCGCCCAGTGATTGGTATCGAACACGGCGTTTGAGTCGCCGTAGCCGTGCCGCCGGAAATCGAAGCGCACGTTGGTGGCCACGAACCATTCGGGCCAGGTAAGCCCCTCGAGCTTGAGGTTGAGCGCGTGGCGCATGCCGCTGTGGCCGCCGTCGGCCGCAATCACCCAAGGTGCGCGAATGCTCCGCTCGCCTGCCGGTGTCTGCGCCGTCACTGTGGCGCCGGCATCGTTCTGGGAAACCGCCACCGCACGCGCCTGCCAGCGCACCTCGGCACCCCGCACCTTCAGCAGATGGCGCAGCACCACGGCGGCCAGGTCGGCCTGCCCCAGGTGCAGATTGAACGGATACTGCGTGTCCTCAGGGTGCAGTGCATCGAACGAGACGTAACCGAGCAGCTCGTGTCCGATGCTCCAGTAGTGATAGGCGCGCTTGGTGACACCGATCTGCTTGAGATCCGTCAGCAGACCCAGCCGGTCGAGCCGCTCGACCACCGGGGAGTGATAGACTGCCGCGCGCGGCGAGCTGGCGATGGTCGCTTCGGCCTCAATAACACTGACAGGGATGCCGGCACGCGCAAGCTGCAATGCGGTCACCAGACCCACGGGCCCGGCACCCACGACCAGCACACCGTCCAGATTCTCGAGCACCGCAAAAGCTTACCTCACCTGCGGCTGAGCCAGAACGACACTGCGATGACATCTCAGTCGCCAGCCAGCGCCGGACGCGTGCTGTTCGCCAGCATGATCGGCACCACCATCGAGTTCTTCGATTTCTACATCTATGCGACCGCCGCGGTGCTGGTGTTTCCGAAACTGTTCTTTGCGGCCGGCGATCCGACCGCGGCGACGCTGCAGTCGCTCGCGACGTTCGCACTGGCGTTTTTTGCGCGCCCGGTCGGATCGGCGCTGTTCGGACATTTCGGCGACCGCGTCGGCCGCAAGAAGACTTTGGTCGCGGCACTCATGACCATGGGCCTGTCGACCGTGCTGATCGGCATGCTGCCCACCTATGTGGTCATCGGCGTGTGGGCACCGCTGCTGTTGTCGCTGTGCCGGTTTGGGCAGGGACTCGGGCTGGGCGGTGAGTGGGGTGGCGCGGTGCTGCTGGCGGTCGAGAACGCGCCGCCAGGCCGCCGCGCCCGCTATGGCATGTTCCCGCAGTTCGGTGCGCCGGCTGGCTTCCTCTGCTCGACCTCGATCTTCCTGCTGCTGAGCGACCGACTGAGCGATGCACAATTCTTCGCCTACGGCTGGCGCATTCCCTTCCTCGCCAGCGCGGCACTCATCTTCGTCGGACTCTATGTGCGCCTGCGCCTGACCGAGACGCCCGCCTTCGAGCGCGCCATCGCCAACAACGAGCGCGTTCGCGTGCCGATGCTGACGCTCTGGTCACGGCAGCCAGGGACGGTGCTGCTCGGTACCTTGGCCGCCACGGTGACCTTCGTGGGGTTCTATCTGATGACGGTGTTCTCATTGAGCTGGGCGATCGAGCGGTACCACTACACGCGGCGCGGCTTTCTGATTCTGCAGATGATCGGCGTGCTGTTCCTGGCCCTGGCCATCCCGACCTCGGGCGTCATGGCGGACCGATACGGCCGCTACCGCACGCTGATTGCCGCCACCCTGGGGATGATGCTCTATGGGCTCCTATTCGGGCGGCTGCTTGGATCGGGCACTACCCTCGGCATGCTCACTTTTCTCTCGGTCGGATTTGCGCTCATGGGTCTGACCTACGGACCGCTTGGGACGGCGCTGACCGAGCTCTATCCAACCGCGGTGCGCTATACCGGCGCATCACTGAGTTTCAATCTGGCCGGCATCGTCGGCGGCTCGATGGCCCCCTACATTGCCATGCGGCTGGCTACTCGTTACGGGGTGGCCGCGGCCGGCTACTACCTGAGCACAGCCGGCCTGCTGACATTGCTCGCGCTGCTGGCGCTCGGTGCTCGATCCCATCCATCAGCCGGTGCGTGACCGAGAGGGTCAGTAACCAATGCAGTTGCCGTGTGATGGACGGCCCGATATATTAGCTGTAGGAGATGGCATTCCTCCCCTGACAAACCGCCGATAAGGCTGATGATGCCTATCATGCTTCTCGATTAATGAGGAGTTCGATAGTGCGTCATACCCCTCCAAGGGCGACCACCTGATGCGCGATGTGCTGCTGCAGATTGCGCAGGTCATCACCGCGCTCGCCCTGGCACCTTTGCTGCAAGGAGTCATTCTGCAATGGCAGGAGCGCGTCCAGCGCGCCCAGGGGCCCGGTATTTTCCAGCCCTACCGCGATCTCCGGAAGCTATTCCACAAGCAACTGGTTGTCCCGCACACGGCGAGTTTCATCTACTGGATTGCGCCGATCGGCGCCTTCACCGCCATGCTCACGGTACCGATTCTGATTCCGGTACTGACCAACTTCCCTCTGCCGCAGTCCGATATGGGCGATATCCTCGGCGGCGGCTTGATCCTGACCCTGGGGTCCTTCCTGATAACGCTCGCCGGGCTCGACTCGGGCAGCGCTTACGGCGGCATAGGATCCTCCCGAGCGGTCCTGCTCGGCATCCTGGCCGAGCCGACGCTCATTCTCGTTTTTGTCGGCATCACATTGCTCGCCAAATCGATGTTGCCGTTCGTCGTCAACCATCTGCTGGTGCAACAGCCGGCTCTTTACTGGAGCCCAGCGCACCTGTTCCTGGTGGCGGCTTTTTTCATCCTGCTGCTGGTCGAGACCGACCGTCTGCCGATCCATTCGAGCACGCACATCGAGGTCTACATGATCGATGAGGCCCGGATCCTCGAGTATTCCGGGCCGCTGCTGGCACTGCTCAAGTGGGCGTCCATGATGAAGCAGTTCATCCTCTACACGATCTTCGTCAATGTACTGCTGCTGCCCTGGGGACTGTCGCAAGCAGGCACTGCGCCTGGGGCGGTCGGCGCCGCGGTCGCGCTCTTCGGAAAATTCCTGGTGGTCGCACTGGCGGTGGTATTCGTCGAGACGGCGCAATCCCGTCTGCGCTATTACCGCTACCAGGAACCGCTGGCTGCCTCTTTCATGCTGGCCATTCTGGCGATCGTCGCCAACCAGCTGCGATAGCCATGTTGGCCGCGCACCTGCAGCCGCTCGCCGCTTCGCTCTTCAGCCTGCTGGCGATCGCGAGCCTGCTGCTCGCCTTTGTGATGCTCGGCTCCCGCTGGCTGCTGGACTACCTGCTTGCGTTTGCGGTGCAGTCCTGGCTCATCGCGATTCTATCGGCCGCGGTGGCGTACTACGGGCACTACCGCGAGCTCTATCTGGTCGCGATCCTCACCGCCTTGTTCCGCGGGCTGCTGCTGCCGTATCTGTTGCTGCGGATTGTGCGCCGGCTCAACGTCGAACGAGAACTGCACGAGCGCCTGGCGCCTGCTTCCAGCCTGGTTGCAGGTGCCCTGCTGACGCTGTTTGCGTTCGTGGTGTCCAGTCACCTGGGCCAGTCGCTCGGACTCACCGGTACCGTGGCGGTACTTGCGCTCACCGTGATGCTATCGATGAAGCTGATCGGATTCCTGATGTTGGTCGTGCGCGGCGAGGCGATCAGCCAGATCCTGGCCATCCTCGTGCTCGAGAACGGTATTTTTCTCGGCTCACAAATCCTCATGCCCGGCATGCCGTTGCTGATCGAACTGGTCATCCTGTTCGATCTGCTGGTGGTCGTGGCCTGCTTCGGCATTCTGGTGCGCTATCTGGTGGCGCACGCCGGCAGCTCGAGCGCCCGCGGACTGCGGCGGCTGGTGGGCTGATGTCGGTTGCCGCCCTGCTGATCGTCATACTCGTTTCGCCACTGGTGGCGATCATAGGCGCCATGGCATTGCGCCGACCGCGGCTGGCCGAGCTTCTCAATCTGCTCGCCTCCATGGCCGTGCTGCTGGCGGTCATACGCCTGCTGCCTATTGCCATGTCGGAACGCCGCTTCTATCTGGGCGGCTACCTCATCGTCGATGCACTCGGTGGCTGGGTGCTGCTCAGCGTCGCGTGCGTCTATCTGCTGGCCTCGCTGTACGCGATAGGCTACATGCGGGCTCTGGGTGAAGATGCACGCCTGCATCGCTTCTACGCGCTGTTTGCGGGGTTTGCACTGACGACGCTGGCCGGCCCGCTGATGAATAACATCGGCGTTTATTGGATCGCCATTGAGCTCACGACATTGGTCAGCACCTTCCTGGTCTGCTTTGAGCTCGGACGCGAAAGCATCGAGGCCGCCTGGAAATACATCATCATCGTCTCGGCCGGTATCAGCCTGGCACTGCTGGGCATCGTCTTCTACTACTGGGGCGGAAGCCTCAGTCTCGGGCCGACCTACGATCTGACCTGGGAGACCTTGCGCGACGTGGCTCCGCGGCTCAATCACAATATCGCACTGACCGCATTTCTGCTGGCGCTGATCGGCTTTGGCACCAAGGTCGGGCTGGCCCCCATGCACACCTGGTTGCCGGATGCCCACAGCGAAGCGCCAGCGCCCGTTTCGGCGATGCTGTCGGGTGCTCTGCTCAATACTGCGATGGTCGGCATTGCGCGCTTTCTCCAGGTAGCCGATGCCGCGCAGTTGGGCGCGTTGCCGCGCGGCGTGGTGGTGGCCATTGGAGCCCTCTCGCTGCTGGTCGCCGCGCTTTTCATCATCCGCCAGACGGGTATCAAGCGTCTGATGGCTTACTCCAGCATCGAGCACATGGGCGTCATGGCGTTGGGATTTGGCTTTGGCGGGCCTCTCGGGATTGCCGGCGCCCTCTACCACATGCTGTTGCATTCGCTGAATAAGTCGCTGATGTTTTTCGGCGCCGGTAACGCCATGCAGGTCTATCGGACTCGCCGTATCAGCCGGATACATCACGTTCTGAGAGCCCTTCCCCTCAGCGGGCTGTTGTGGCTGGCCGGAGCGGTGGCGATCACAGGCGCGCCGCCCTTCGGCCTGTTTCTGAGCGAGTTCACCATCATGCGCGCGGGCCTGCTCGGCCCGAATGCATGGGCGGTCTACCTCATGCTCGCGCTGCTCATCGTAATCTTCGTCGCTTTCCTGAATCACTTCCGGGCCATGTATTTTGGTACGGCGGAGGACGACGCGGAGCTTGCGGCCCCGGCTCGACGACCATTCCTCAGCAATTGGTGCATCGTGCCCATGTGGCTGGCTCTGTTACCGCTGCTAGCGTTGGGAGTGTGGTGGCCGTTGGGGTTCGATCGCTACTTCGCGGCCGTGGCCGCTGAGCTCGTCGGCGTGTTCCGACCATGACCGCCCTCGCCACAGAAGATGTCGCTGCGGGGGAACTCGAGGCCCGCTGCCGGGCAGCAGTCGCACAGGGCGGTCGCATGCAGTTCGCATACGCCTGGAAACCCATCGAGGGCGAGCCCACGGAACTGCGGTACATCGTCTGCCCGCCCGGTGGACCGTTGCAGATCTGGCGTTGCCGGCCCGAGCGCGCGGAAGTTCCGAGCCTCGCAGCCATCGCGCCGCTTCTATCCTGGTACGAGCGAGAGATGACCGATCTCTGCGGCGTGAGATTTATTGGCACGCCTCAACCCGAACCGCTCGCGTTACTGCCCGGAGCATCGTTGAGTGCGCCGCCGCTGACCACTCGCGGCCAGCCGCAATTGAGTTATCGCGCCGAGCCTTCGGCTCTGCCACGGCTCACCGGTACCGATGGCGCTAGCGTTCAGCTTCTTCCTTTTGGGCCCATTCGTGCGGATGTACTCGAGTCCGCGCAGTTTCTGTTCTACTACATCGGCGAAGCCATTCTTCATTATCACCCGCAGCTATTCCTCAAGCACCGGGGCATGGAGAAGCGCTTTCAGGGCGTCGCGCCGGATTTGGGCGTAGTGCTCGCCGAACGAGTGTCAGCGGTGGGAGGCGTTGCGCATGCCCTGGGCTACTGCCGGGCAGTCGAGCAGGCTGCCGGTTGTGAAGTCCCGCTGCGCGCGCGCTGGCTGCGCGTTCTGCTGGCGGAGCTCGAGCGGCTCTACAATCACCTTCACTATCTCGGACATCTCTGTCATACGACCACCCTCAAGGTCGGTGAAGCACAGGGCAAGTTCCTCGAGGAACTGGCCAAGCAGCTCAACGGCAGGCTAGCGGGCAGTCGCTTTCTGCGCGGGATGTTGCGCCCCGGCGGCCTGCGGCGGGAGCCGGTACTCGATGGACTGCTGGCTGGCCTGGATCGGCTGCAGCGGGATTTCGAGCCCTACGCAAGGATGCTCGAAACCAGCACCACCCATCTGGATCGCCTGATCACCACGGGGCCCCTGAGTCAGCAGCTCGCATTCGACCAGGGGGCTACCGGCCCGATCGAGCGCGCCTCGGGTCTCGACCGGGATCCTCGGCGCGACTTGCCCTACGAGGCGTATGAACAGCTCTCCTTCGACGTGGCGGTGCAATCCGCCGGCGACGCCCACGCGCGCCAACAGGTGCGCATAGCCGAGATCGGCCAAAGCATTTCGCTGATTCGGCAGGTAGTTACTGGCCTGCCAGGCGGCCCCATTGGTGTCGACTGTGCACCCGCACCAAACGCCGAAGGCATGGGATGGGCAGAGACGCCACGTGGTTGCCTTTACTACGCCGTGCACCTGGACGGCCAGGGACGATTGGAGCGGGTCAAGATCAAATCGCCCAGTTTCTCCAATTGGCGCGTGTTTCCCTTCACCGTGCACGACAGCAACATGATGGACTACGCAATCAACGAAGCGAGTTTCGGTCTGACCATTGCCGGCTGCGATCGTTAGGAGGGCTCATGCCGCTGTGGACTTTGTACGGGCTGAAAGAGGGTAAGGCGAGTACGCAATGGCCGAACGGGGGTGAGTCCGGCCAAGCCGGGGTCCTGGGCATGCCGCGTTACGATCCGGATAAATGCGATGAGCGCTGTGACCGCTGCGTCGAAAGCTGCCTGCCGGCGGCGATTACCCTTGCAGAGCCGAACTCCTCCGTGCGGCTGCGGGTCGATTACGGTCGCTGTGTCGTGTGCCAGCTGTGTGTCGAAGTCTGTCCCACGGGTGCTTTCAGCAGCAGTCAGGACTGGGCCTTTGGCGTGCGCCAGCGGGAGGATCTGGTGTGGGAGCGTGCCACCGCCAGTCGCGAGGGCGAGCAGCTTCGCGGCACCATCCGCCGCATATTCGGCCGAAGCCTGCATATCCGCCACGTCGATGCCGGTTCCTGCAACGGCTGCGAATCGGAGCTGCAGGCATTGAACAATCCCTTCTACAATCTGCACCGCCTGGGCATTTTCTTTACGGCCTCTCCCCGCTTTGCTGATTTGCTGCTCGTGACCGGGCCGGTCACTTATGGTCTGCGGGACCCCCTGCTCCAGGCCTATGAAGCCATGCCGGAGCCGCGCTTCGTCATGGCGCTGGGCACCTGCGCGGTCTCGGGTGGCACCAATGGCGGCGGCTATGCCTGCGGCAATGGCATGGAGGGATTGCTGCCCGTGGACATCCACGTCCCCGGATGCCCACCGAACCCGGCCGCCATCATTCAGGCTTTGCTGCTGCTGCTCGAGCGAATGCCGCAGAAGATCCGAGGGGGACAGACAACGGAGCAGTCGCATGTCTGACTGGCTCGCCGCCGCCGTCGCAACCTGGATGCTTGGAATGATTGTGGCTCTGCTGCGCCTGGATTCCTGGGCACGCATTCTGATCGCAGCAGGCGCCGCCCTCGGCATCATCGGCGCGGTGCTGGGACTGCCCGCAGGACTTGCGACTTCAACGCTGCCGTTTTCGATCGCCGGCCAGGCGGTCACCCTGCAGTTCGCACCCGAGGCATTGTGGCTCATGGGATTTGGGCTGCTGCCGGCGCTGTGCGCGGTGAGCCTGTCGACGCCGGTGCGGGAACGGCGGCCGGCGTGGTTGGCTGGCGCTGCGCTGGCGCTGATCGGGGCATTCGGCGTTTTCGGCGCACAACACGTCTATGCGTTCCTGATTGCCTGGGAGCTCATGAGCCTCGGCGGTGCCGTGATGCTGCTGTCGGAGCGGCTCTCGGCGCAGGCGGGCTCGGCTTCTCTTTTCATGCTGGCTCTGCTCGAGTTCGGTGCAATCGCCTTGGTGCTCGCGCTGCTGCTGCTGTCGCGTTCGGCCGACGGCAGTCTCAATCTGGCTGACTTCGCCGGAGGATCTCACCTGACGGGGGCGCTGGGTGCGTGGATAGGCGTGCTGCTGCTCTTGGGCTTTGGCGCCAAACTCGGCCTGTTGCCCTTCTACGAGTGGTTCGCGGGCGCCTACGCCGCCGGCAGCGGCGCATCCGGCGCACTCATGTCGGGCGTGATACTCAACGCCGCCTTTTTCGCACTTTCCCGCGGCCTGATTGACTGGTTGCCCGCTTCGGCCGAATGGCTGTTCGCGCTGGGGCTGACGGTCACGGCCGTGGGCGTAGCATCGGCCATTCTCGCCGTGCTCTATGCATTTCAGCAGGATGACTGGCGCCGACTGTTATCTTTTTCCTCCGCCGAGAACGCATCGATTGCGGTCGCGACATTGGGCGCCAGTGTGATCTTCCGGGAAGATCATCAGCCTGCTCTCGCCGGGCTGGCCTGGACTGTAGCGCTGGTGCATCTGGGCGGGCACGCTCTGGGCAAGGGCGGCCTGTTCCTGTGCGCCGACGCGGTCTACCGGGCCTCGGGTGCCTACGTGATTGCACAGCGAGGCTGGTTGAAACAGGGCGGCCTGATGATTGGCATCGGCGCTCTGTTTGCGACCATGAGTCTGGCGGCTCTGCCGCCGCAGATCGGATTCGCAAGCGAATGGTTGGTCTTTCAGACCGTCTTCCAGGGATTTCATTTGAGCACCCTGGCCGGGCGACTGACCCTGGCACTCGCCGGCGCCGGACTGGCGCTCACCGCCGCGGTTGCCCTTGCCACCTTCGTCAAAGTTATGGGCATCGGCTTGCTCGGAGCGCAGCTGAACGGTCACACCGCCAGAATCAGCTTCGGCTATCGCCTCACTGTTTTCTGCCTCGGCTGCGCTGTCCTCCTCGCTGCCGCCGGGCTGCCGGTCTGGTTGCAGGGACTCGATCAGGCAAGCACGCTGGCATTCGGCAGCCACAGCGCGCAGTCCATGTCGGACGGCTGGCTGCTGGTGCCGCTAACCAAAACATTCGCCTTCATTTCCCCATCCAAGCTGATCATCGCGTTTCCGCTACTGGCCATAGTGCCGCTGCTGCTGCTGTTGAACGCCCGCCGACACACCATCCGCCGGACCGGCGTGTGGTACGGAGGTATGGCACAAGAACTGCCCATGGCGGCGACGACGTCCTTGAGTTTCGCCAACGCAACGCGAACCTTCTACAGCTTCATCTACCGCCCGACGCTCGATGCCGCCCGGGAGCACGCGGCAGTCGCCTACTTCATCCGCAAACTGGAATTCGATCATTCGGTTGCGGATTTCTTCCGACCGATTCTATTTGAGCCGCTGCGCCGCTTCTTCTGGTCACTGGCCGGACGCGTGCGCAAACTCCAGTCGGGAGATCTCAACTTCTACGTCGGTTTGATCGGTGCTCTCCTGCTGATCATCCTCGCGCTCACGCTGCGGTAGACGACTACCCCTGCAGCGCATCGCTCCCGGCAAGCGTCGGTGGATCCCTGGCGTCCGGATTCACCACGCCGAACGTCGCCGGAATATGGGCATAGAAGAGCCGGATCTTCTCCTGATGGAGCATGCCCATGAGTTGCCTGGCTTCTTCGTCGGTCACCAGGAATTCGACCTCCACCGTCAGCGAGCCGGCAAGTTCGAAGAAGCGCTCCTCGTGCAGCATATGATGACGGCCAAAACCCGCCATCGCTCGAAACGCCGAACCTCCTCGGATTCCGAGCTTGTTGGCATGCTCGAGCAGCCACTCCCAAACCAGTCGATGGCGATGCCGATGTCCCTCGTGGACGTAGAACCTCAAGAATGCGCCTTGCATGTATCCTCCTCCACGCCGCCGTGTTCACACGCATTGCTAGACTAGGCCTCGCGCATGGTCCGAGCCACAAATTCGATGACCCTGATCCGCTCGTCGATTCTCTTGCGTGCGATCAGTGGGCAGCGCGTGCTGCTGTATGGACCGCGCGGATCCGGCAAATCCACTCTTCTCGAGCAGCTTCGTGTGGAACTCGTACGGCAGGCAGTTCCTTGTGGATATGCGCCCAGCACAGCGCACCTGGATGATATTACCCGGGCTCTCACGACGGCCTACCCTGCCGTAAAGGCCGCTGCGGTAAGGCGTCGCACCGCGCGTGCGCGCCTCCGCCTGGCCGCGGATCGGCGCGGAGGCGTGCTGCTGCTGGACCATGTCAGCGAAGTCAGCAATGCCATGGTGGGCTTCATGCGGCGCATGGTTGGTGGAATGACGGGGATCGTTCTGGCATTCGATGTCGAAAGCGACACTGAGCGCGCCGCGGCGATCAGGCCTGGGCGCCTGGGCGGACTGCCAATCCGAATGCCGGAGACATCGGCACGACAGCTGAAGGTGCTTTGGCGTCGACTATGTCGGCAGCAACACTGGGTCGATTTGTCGCCGGCGCTCGAAACGCGACTGCTGCGGGAAGCCGCCGGACGCCCCGGCTGGCTGGTTCAATGCGCAGCCCTGGCCGCGGATAGCCGTTACCGGCGCGACGGTAAGCTGGAGTTGATCAACCTGCTGTGCTCGGATACGTCCATGGCGCTGCATCACGGCGTACAGGCGCTTCAGCTCCTAAATGAAGCAGTTCCTTTTCCCACGAATTCCGACAGCTTGCCGATGGGGACAGGTTGACCGCGCTTGCTTTCGTTGCAGTGGTCAGCTTGCTGAATTGCCCTGGGCTAGGTATATGAGTCTCGGTCAGGCTCGTCAGCGGACAAATGAGGGCTCGGCTTGAGAGATTACAGCCTCGTGGGCAGCGAAACCCGGCGCGCAGCGGAGCGTGGCCTCGCACTGGCGCGCGGCTATGCCTGCCCCATCGACAGCACAGCGCTGCGGGAACTCATGAGAAAGCGCGACCTGCCGGCGCTGCGGGACACGGCGATATGGCTGGGCGCGCTCACTCTGAGCGGCGCGCTCGGCGCCTGGTTCTGGGGTGGTTGGCTGGCGCTGTCCTGCTGCGCCGTCTACGGCTTGCTCTATGGTTCCGCCGCCGACAGCCGCTGGCACGAGTGCGGCCACCGCACCGCCTTCAAAACCCGCTGGCTGAACGAAGTCATCTACCAGATTGCGTGCTTCATGCTGCTGCGGGAACCGACCCTCTGGCGCTGGAGCCATACCCGACACCACACCGATACGCTGATCGTCGGCCGCGATCCGGAGATCGCAGTGCCGCGGCCACCGAGCTACCTGCATCTGCTGCTCAACGTGTTCGCACTGCGTTCCACGGCAATTTCGCTGCGCGGACTGCTGCGGCACGCCTGCGGCCGCCTGACGCCGGCCGAATCGAGCTTCATTCCAAAGCGCGAGCGCTGGAAGGTTCCCTGGGTGGCGCGCGCCTGGCTCGGCATATTTGCCTGTGTCATCGCTGCCTGCGTTGGCACGCACTCGGTCCTGCCCGCCATGCTGATCGGACTGCCCACCCTCTATGGAGCGCCGTTGCTGCTGTTCTTTGGCTTGACGCAGCATGCGGGGATGGCGGAGGACGTGCTGGACCATAGGCTCAATACGCGCACGATCTACATGAACCCGCTGTTCCGCTTTCTGTATTCGAACATGAACTACCACGTGGAACATCACATGTTCCCGATGGTTCCCTACCATGCGCTGCCGCGGCTGCATGCGCTCGTCCAGGCTGATTGCCCGCCGCCCTACCCGAATTGCTGGACCGCTTACCGCGAGATCTTCTCCGCCCTGCGACATCAGCGCCGCGACCCGCTCTGGCAGGTAACGCGGCGGCTGCCGGCGGCTCGAGTGCAAGCGCTTGCAATGAGCGCGCCTGTCGTTTAGAGTCTTTCATCCCTCAGAGCGCTGCGCGGGGCAGATCCCTTGTCGACCGGATCGGATCAATACGTTCGACTGACCATGGCGCAGGCGCTGGTGCGACACCTGGTGGCGCAACGAATCAGCGAGGACGGGCGTCAGCAGGCATTGTTTGGCGGCGTGTTCGCCATCTTCGGTCATGGCAATGTCAGCTGCCTCGGAGAAGCGCTCTACCAAGCGCGCGCAACATTGCCTACCTGGCGCGGCCAGAACGAACAATCGATGGGCTTTGCCGCGGCGGCCTACGCCAAGGCGCACGCCCGCCGCCGCATTTGCATCGCCACTTCCTCGGTCGGTCCCGGCGCCACCAACATGGTGACGGCCGCTGCCGTGGCTCACGCCAATCGGTTGCCGGTGCTGTTCCTGGCGGGCGACGTCTTTCACCACCGCCTGCCCAATCCGGTGTTGCAGCAGGTCGAGCACTTTGGCGATCCCACACTCTCGGTCAATGATGCCTTCAAGCCGGTCACGCGCTACTGGGATCGGATCACGCATCCGGCGCAGCTGCTGCAGTCGCTGCCTCAGGCGATCGCCACCATGCTCGATGCTGCCGATTGCGGCCCGGCCCTGCTGGCGCTGCCACAGGACGTGCAGGGAATCGCCTACGATTTTCCGCTGGCGTTCTTCGAACCGCGCGTGCACCGCATCCGCAGACTCCGACCCGACGTCGCCGAGATCGATGCCGCCGTGACGCGCATCGGCAGCGCCTCCCGTCCAGTGATCATTGCTGGCGGCGGCGTGCACTACTCGCAGGCCACGGCCACCTTGGGAAAATTTGCGACCGATCATCACATCCCGGTAGTCGAGACCATCGCCGGCATGGCGACGCTGCTGCACAGTCATCCTTTCAACTTCGGTCGCGTGGGCGTGACCGGCACTGACAGCGCCAACGCCATCTGCGCGGATGCCGACCTCGTAATTGCTGTCGGCACTCGCCTGCAGGACTTTACTACCGGCTCGTGGAGTGCTTTCGCTCCCTCGACCGGCTTCATCGCCATCAACGCGGCACGCTTCGACGCCGCCAAGCACCTCTCGATGCCGGTCGTCGGCGATGCTCGCGAAGCGCTCATCGCTATCAGTGCGGCGCTGTCCGATTGGCGCGCCGATCAAGCGTGGGAATCGCGTGCCATCGGGGCCCGAGAGCGGTGGCACACCCGGCCGGCCTGCATCGGCAGCAAGGCCGGCGGTCGCCCCGCCTATGCCGAGGTCATCGATGCCGTCAACCGGCTGTGCGCGTCGGCGGACCGCCTCGTGACCGCGGCCGGCGGCCTGCCCGGGGAACTCGCCGCCAACTGGCGCGCCCGCTCGGTGGGCTCGGTCGACATCGAGTACGGCTACTCGTGCATGGGTTATGAGATTGCGGGCGGCTGGGGTGCCCGCATCGCCCAGATGGAACGGCAGGACGAGGCCGACACCATCGTGCTGGTCGGCGACGGCTCTTATTTGCTGCTCAACTCGGATATCTATTCGAGCGTCCTGTCCGGTCGCAAGCTCATCATCATCCTGTGCGACAACGGCGGCTTCGCCGTCATCGACAAGCTGCAGCGCGCCACCGGCAACGCCGCCTTCAACAACTACCTGGCCGACAACGCCTGGGGGCTGCCGTTCGCTGCGGTCGACTTCGTCCAGCACGCGCGGTCCATGGGAGCGCAGAGTGAATCGGTCGGCGGCATCGCCGAGTTCGAAGCGGCCTTCGCGCGCGCCAAGAGCTCGGATCGCACCTACGTCATCGATATCAAGGTCGACCCGTATGCGTGGACCGAGGGAGGCCATGCCTGGTGGGAAGTAGGCACCGCAGAGGTCAGCAAGCGGGCCGAGGTGCTGGCGGCCAGTACAGCCTGGAACCTGGGGCGCGATCGCCAGCGCCGAGGGGTCTGAGATGAGCTTCGCGCTTGATCTGTCGCGGCCGCTGGCCGCCATCGTCGTCGGCCGCGCCGGCATGGATCTCTATCCGCTGCCCGATGGCACCGAAACCGAACACGCCGGACAATTCGCCGCCGAAGTCGGTGGCTCGGCCGCCAATATCGCGGTCGCGCTCTGCCGCCAGGGTCATGCCGCGGCGCTTCTCGGTGCGCTGTCGGACGACGCCGTCGGCCGCTTCGTCCGCCGGCACCTGACGCGCCTGGGCGTGGATACCTCGCGCTGCCGGACCGTCGGCGGACGGCACCGCACCAGCCTTGCGATTTGCGAGACACGCCACCAGGACAGCGAGACGGTGTTTTATCGCAATCATGCCGTCGACCTGGAGCTGCGGGCGGATGACTTCGACGCCGACTTCATCGCCAGCGCTTCGGTCCTCATCGTCACCGGCACCGCGCTGGCGGCCGAGCCTTCGCGCACGGCCGCGCTGCAGGCCATCGCGCTGGGACGGCACGCCGGCACGTTCACGATCCTAGATGTCGACCATCGCGCGGTTTCCTGGCCTTCCGCGGAAGAAGCCACAACGATCTATGCGCTTGCCGCCAGTCGCTGCGACGCCGTGGTCGGCAACGACGATGAGTTCGGATTGATCGCCGGCAATGCTGCCGCAGGTCTGGCGGCCGCCACTGCCCTGGTCACGCGTGGCACACAATTTGCCATCTTCAAGAAGGGTGGCGCCGGCTCCATCACGATCACAGCCCAGGGCAGCTTCGAGTCGGATGTGTTCGTCGTCGAGGTAAAGAAACCCTTCGGCGCGGGCGACGCCTTCCTCGGCAACCTGGTCAGCACGTTGTTGCAGGGGCAGTCGCTCGAACGTGCCGTGCAGCGCGCGTCGGCTGCCGCTGCCTACGTGGTGGCAAGACGCGGCTGCGCCTTCGCCATGCCCACTGCAGCCGAACTCGACACCTTCCATCAAGCACTGGCGACGAACTGAGGTCCGCTATGTCCATGCACATTCCTCACTACGACAATCGCAACGCGCCCATCGTCGATCGCGACGATGCCGACGTGCCGCTGGCTTACTTCAATATCGTGCGCCTCAAGCGCGGTCAGAGCTTCGTGTCCGACGTGCCCGGCTACGAAACCTGCCTGGTGCCGGCGCATGGCACCATCGATGTGGCGATCGAGGGCGACGGCATCGAGCCGCAGCAGTTCGCCGCAGTCGGCGGGCGCGAGTCGGTCTGGGAAGGCCAGCCCGCGGCCGTGTACGTGCCGGTCGGCTGCCGCGCCCGGCTGACCTGCCGCTCGGATTCCACCGAGACCTTCGTCGGCGGCGCACGTTTCGATGAGCGCTTTGAGCCGTTCGCTGTGCGCGCCGAGCATATCGATCCGGTGCAGTACGGCTCGGATGACACCAAGACCCATCGCAGGATCAAGCATATTCTCGGTCGCAAGCCGCCGGGTCGGGTCGGCCGCCTGCTGGTATCCGAGCTGTTTACGGTCGGTGCCGGTGGCTGGTCCGGCTATCCGCCGCACAAGCACGACAGCGATCGCATGCCCGAGGAGACCCGACACAACGAGATCTACAATTTCCGCTTCCGTCCCAACAGTGGCTTTGGCCTGCAGCTGCTGCAGGCCGAGGGCGAGGAACTCGGCAACGCCTTCCACGTCCGCAATGCCTCGACGCTCAAGATTCCGCGCGGCTATCACCCATGCGTCGCGGCACCGGGTCACGAGATGTACTACTTCACCATTCTGGCAGGCCAGAAACAGCGTCCTCTGCACCAGTTCTTCCAGCCCACCTATGCCTACCAGGTAGAGACCATTCCCGGCATCAAGGACATGATCGCCAAGTTCAAATAGGCGCTGGCGTGCTCACCAACCTGGCGGGTGTGCTGACCGACGCGGCTGCCAATCGCTATGGCATCGCCTGCTTCAATGTCTTCGGCTGGGAGGATGCGCGCGCGGTGGTGGCAGCCGCAGCCGAACTCGGCGCGCCGGTGATCCTGGCCGCCAATCTCGACTTCAGGCGCTTCATGCCGGTGGAGGTCATCGCGGTCATGCTGCGCTCATTGGCACAGCGCGCAGCCGTGCCAGTGTGCGTTCATCTCGATCACACCTACGACATCGATGAGGTTCTGCGCGGCGTGGACTTGGGCTTCAGCTCGGTCATGTTCGACGGCTCGCAGCTGCCACTGGCGGACAATATTGCCGCCACGGCGCGCGTCGTAGAGTACGCGCACGCGGCCGGCTGCTCGGTCGAAGCCGAGGCCGGCTCGGTGCCCTATGCCGAGGGTCGTTCCCACATCAAGTCCGCGCGTACCGAGGTGGCGGAAGCGGTCCGCCTGGCGCGTGCGACCGGCATCGACGCGCTGGCCGTAGCCGTCGGCAATGTGCACCGCCTCAATAGACCGGATGCCGTCATCGACTTCGAACGTTTGGGGCAGATTGCCGCCGCCGTCAGCGTGCCGCTGGTGATTCACGGCACCTCGGGCATCTCGGATCCGGACATAGCGCGGCTGGCGCGCGCCGGGGTCGCAAAGTTCAACATCGGCACGCGTCTGCGGCAGGCATTCGGTGCGGGCTTGCGGGGTACGCTGCAGCGCCATCCGGCACGCTTCGACCGACTCGAGATCATGGGCGACGCCATGCCGGCGGTAACCGAGGAGGCAAAGCGCCTGATACGTCTGCTCGGGTGGGAGAGCCGCAGCCCTGGGGCAACCGCTAGTCGTAGCGGAGCGTGACCTTGCGGCCGCTGCGCAACGACTCCCAGGCCGCATCGGCGAGCAACAGCGCGCGGCGCCCATCTTCGAATCCGGCCGTGGGCTGTCGGCCGCTCTCCACCACTTCGACGAACTCCGTCAGCTCATCCCGATAGGCCTGCAGGTAGCGCTCGATGAAGAAGTGCAGCAGCGGCTCCCTGGCTTCCGTCGTCTGGGCGTTGAAGCGCAGCAGCGAGCTGGCGACGTGATTGCCGGATTGCACCATGCCGCTGGCGCCGAATGCCTCGACGCGCTGATCGTAACCGTACACGGCGCGGCGCGAGTTGTTGATGTGCACCAGGGCGCCGGACGCTGCCTTCATGACCACCATCGCCGTATCGATATCGTCGAACTCGCGCAGCGCCTGATCCACCATCACGCTGCCGGTGGCGTAGAGCTCGATGATCGGATCGTTACCGAGTATGAAGCTCGCCAGGTCGAAATCGTGGATGGTCATGTCGCGAAAAATGCCGCCCGAGTCCTTCAGGTACGCCACCGGCGGCAGCCCCGGATCGCGGCTGGTGATCGCCAGCAGTTCCAGCGCCCCGACCTCGCCCGCGCGCACCGCGTCCCGCAGCGCCCGATGGCTGCGATCGTAACGGCGGTTGAACCCCAGCTGAATCGGCACCCCGGAGCCGGCAATTGCGGCGCGGCAGCGCTCCACCCGGGCAATGTCGAGATCGATCGGTTTCTCGCACAGGATGGCCTTGCCGGCCCGCGCCGCCGCGGTGATCAGCTCGACGTGCGTCGCAGTCGATGAGGCAATCAGCACGGCATCGATGCCCGGGTCGCCGAGCACGCCAGCCACGCTCGCTGCCGCACTGGCGCCGTGGCGAGCCGCCAGTGCCGTGGCGGCGGCCTCGTTGATGTCGTAGACGCAGGCGAGTTGCGCGCGCGGGTGCAGCGACGCGATGTTGTCCGCATGCACCGCCCCGATGCGGCCGGCGCCGAACAAGGCGATGCGGATCATCTCGGGCGCAGCGTGCCGCGCTCGATGACGCTGCATTCGAACAGGCGACGGCTGCCCGCGGTCGACCCGTCGATGACGGCGAACAGCAGCTCCACAGCCGTAATGATGATGTCGGCAACCGGCTGATGGATGGTGGTCAGGTTGTAGGCAGACCACGCGGCCATCGCCATGTTGTTGAAGCCGATCAGGCCCATATCCCGCGGCACATCCAGGCCCGCTTCGCGGCAGGCGTCCATGGCGCCCATGGCCAGCACGTCGTCACCGCAGAAGACCGCGTCGATGCCGCCATTGCGAAGCAACTGCTTCATGAGGGTGTAGCCGGCCTCGTGGCAGTAGGAATGGCCGAACACGATCGCACTGGGTGCCAGTCCGCCGGTCGCAAGGCTTTCCCGCAGGCCCTGCAGTCGATCCTCGGTGGACGTGGCGGCCTCGGGGCCACCTAGAAAAGCGACGCTTTTATAGCCGCGCTGGCGCAGCATCTCGCCCGCCAACCGCCCGCCCTGAAGATTGTCGCAGCCGACGATGCTGCCGGATGCGGCATCGCCGACCCGTCCGAACGCCTGCACCACCGGCATGCCCGCCTCTGCACACTCATCGGTGAATCGCGCCGGCAGTGTCGAGGAAGCGACGATGACGCCATCGACGCTGTACTTGAGCAGCATCTCCAGAGCCACGTCGGTGCGCGTGCCGCCCGAGAGATTGGCGAGCAGCGGCCGCCGGCCGCGCTGCTGCAGCCGGCGCGTGAACAGATCGAATATCTCCATGAAGAGCGGATTGTCGAAGGCGTTCGATATCAACGCGATCAGCTCGGTGCGGCCGGTCATGAGGCTGCGCGCCAGCACATTCGGGTGGTAACCGAGCGACTGCGTGGCGGCCATGACCTTCTGCCGCGTCAGCGCGGAAACCGAAGCCCCCGCGGTGAAAGTACGCGACACCGCCGAGATCGAGACCCCCGCGAGTTCGGCCACTTCCCTGGCCGTCACCCGACGATCGCTGACGGCTACGCTTTTCCTTGGTTTGACTGATACGGCCATGATTCCACTCGCCTGGAACGATTCTAACCTATGTCGTCGACTCCGTTGCAAGCGCTTGCGCTCGGCATACGGTAGTGTTAAAAAGTCCCGCACTTTCACCTGAGGCGCGCCACAGGCCGCCGCCCGCGGAGGACACCATGTACATCATCGGTCAAGAGGAAATCGACGCCGTGGCGCGCGTGGTCAATACCAGGGCACTGTTTCGTTACGGGCTCGGGCACGAGTGCGAGCGCTTCGAGCAGCGCTACGCCGCCTATCTCGGCGGCAAGCATTTCTCGCTGGCGGCCAGCGGTTCCTACGCGCTCACCGCGGCCATGATCGGTCTGGGCATCGGCCCGGGCGACGAGGTGCTGGTGCCGGCGCACACGTACATGGCGTCGGCCACTTCGGTGCTGGCAGCGGGTGCGATCCCCGTCATCGTCGATGTCAACGAATCGATCACCATCGACCCCGCGGCGATCGAAGCGGCCATTGGGCCGCGCACGCGCGCGGTCATCCCAGTGCACATGTGGGGCACCATGTGTGACATGGACGCCATCATGGAGATCGCGCGCCGGCGCAAGCTGCTCGTCATTGAAGACTGCTGCCAGGCGGTCGGCGGCAGCTACAAGGGCCGCAAGGCGGGCTCCATCGGCGACATTGGCTGCTACAGCTTCAACTTCTACAAGAACATGACCGCCGGTGAAGGCGGTGGCGTGTTCACCAACGACGATGCCGTCGCCAAGCGCGTCAACTGTGCCATCGATCCCTGTCACGCGTTCTGGACGGGGCGGGACGACGAGTCCAAGCCGTTCGCCGGCAATGGCGCGCGCGCCTCGGAATTCATGGGCGCGGTGCTGAACGTACAGCTCGATCGCATCGACGGCATCATCCAGGCCATGCGCCGGGAGCGGGATACCATACTGACCGGCATACGAGAACTGGAAAAGCTCGGCCTGCGCGCGGCGCCGCTCAACAGCCGCGAATACGATTGCGGCACCAATGTCTTCCTGACGCTGCCCAGCGCCGAGGCCGCCTCGACCTTCGTCAAGACCTTCCCGAGCGTGATTGCCGGCAAGACCGGACGGCACACTTACACCGAGTGGGACCAGGTCCTGATGGGGATGGGTGCTGCGCACCCGCTCATGAACCCGTACAACATGCCGGCGAATGCCGACTGTCGCCGCAGCTATTCAAAGGACATGTGCGCGCGCTCGCTGGAGATCCTCAATCGCACGGTGCTGGTGCCGACCAGCCCCGAACATACGGCGCAGCAGATCGACGACATCAGCCATAACATCAAGGCCGCCACCCGCGTGGCCCTGGGCCACATCCGGACGGCCGAGGCAGATGTTCGCAACGCCGCCGCGGTCGATGCCACCAAGTACGATCTGAAGGTAGTGTCCTGGTAAGAGATAAGGCGACCGGTTCACAGCGGAGCCGCCGCCATTTCAGCGATTCCCAGTAGCAACACGGCGGGCGGCGCGCGCTTACGGCGGGCGTTGTCGCTCCGCGATCTGATCATCTACGGTGTCATCGTCATCTCGCCCACGGCGCCGATGACCTTCTTTGGAATTCTGAGCCAGCGCGGCCACGGTCACGCGGCCAGCACCATCCTGATCGCCATGTTCGCCATGCTGCTGACCGCCATCAGCTACGGACGCATGGCGCTCGCCTATCCGAGCGCCGGATCCGGCTTTACCTACGTCGGCCGCGAGATCGGGCCCGCCTGGGGCTACGTGACCGGCTGGAGCATGGTGCTCGACTACCTGATGCAGCCGATCATCAACGTGATTTTCTGCAGCCAGCAGAGCCACGTGCTGTTTCCGGCTATTCCCTACTGGCTATGGGCCATCCTCTTCACGCTGTTGTTCTCCGGGCTGAACGTCCAGGGCATCAAGATGTCGGCGCGCTTCAACGCCGTGCTGGCGGCCGGCATGGGAGTCGTGGTGGCGCTGTTCTTCGTGGCGGCCTCGCTCTATGTGGCGCACCACCCGCACGACGGTGCCGGATTCTTCACGCAGCCTTTCTACAATCCGAAGACCTGGTCGTTTCCCGCCATCCTCAGCGGGACCTCGCTCGCGGTGCTGGCGTACCTGGGGTTCGACGGCATCTCGACCCTGTCCGAGGAGGCGAAGAATCCGCGCAACGTGCTGCCGGCCACCGTGCTGACCTGCATCGCCATCGGACTGCTGTCGGTACTGGAGGTGTATGCGGCGCAGCTGGTGTGGCACTCCTCGGAACGCTTTCCGGACATCGATACCGCCTTTACCTCGGTGGCCGGACGCGCATGGCCGCCGCTGTTCGGCGTGCTCGGATTCACGCTCATCGTCGCCTGCATCGGCTCGGGCACTGGCATGCAGCTCGGCGCCGCCCGGCTGCTCTACGGCATGGGCCGTGGCGGCGCCCTGCCCAAATCATTCTTCGGCGCACTCGAGGCCAGGAAGCGCATCCCGCGCAACGGTGTGCTGTTCGTGGGTGCCATCGCGCTGCTCGGTGCGCTGATCCTGCCGGCCATTGCCGGCGCCGCCACGGGATTCGATCTGGGCGCCAGCATGCTGAATTTCGGCGCGCTGATTTCCTTCATGGGCGTCAATGCCGCAGCCTTCGTGCACTTCTACCTGCGCGCCGAACGAAGGAACCTGCTGAGCCTGGCCGCGCCCGTACTGGGATTCATTGTCTGTCTGCTGCTGTGGTGGAATCTGAGCTCCCAGGCCTGGATCCTCGGCGCCGCCTGGATGACGATCGGCGTGGCGGCAGCCGCGTGGCAGACGCGGGGCTTCCGCCGCAACCTGGTCAGTTTCGAATTGCCGCCGGATGTAGTGCCGGAGACATCGGGAGCATGAGTCGATCTTGACTAAGAGGGGCGCTTGCGACACAGTGGTTGCAAGCGCTTGCACCTACGGAGGGGTGGTGAGGACGATCGGCATCGGACTGGTAGGAACCGGTTACATGGGCAAGGCCCATGCGGTGGCATTGCAGTCGGTCGGCGCCGTGTTCGATACGCCGTTGCGCCCGGTGTGTGAGGTCATCTGCAGCACCACCGAGGCGGGCGCCGCGCGCAAGGCAGCCGAATACGGTTTTCGCGCCTCGACCCATCGGTGGCAGTCACTGGTGGCGGATCCACGCGTGCAGGCAATCGTCATCGCCTCGCCTCAGACCACTCACCGAGAGATCGCCCTCCAGGCCATCGCCGCGCGTAAGCCGGTGTTCTGCGAAAAGCCGCTCGGTGCGTCGCTCGCGGATGCGCGCGTCATGGCCGCTGCCGCGGCCGCCGCCAATGTCACCAACATGGTCGGCTTCAATTACATTCGCGCGCCCGCCATGCAGCTCGCCTATCAGATGATCGCTGGCGGCGAGATCGGCGAGCCGGTACACGTACGCGCCGAGCACACCGAAGACTTTCTCGCGGACCCGGAGCAACCGGCCAGCTGGCGTACGCGGGATATCTGCGCCGGCAACCTCGGCGATCTGGCGCCGCACATCGTCAATGCCGTGCTGCGACTGATTGGCCCCATCGATCGCCTAGTGGCGGATGTTCAGACCGTGTACGCCAGCCGCCCCGGGACCAGTGGCCGGGAAGCCGTCACCAATGACGATCAGGTCAACCTGCTCTGCCGCTTCGAGGGCGGAGCCATGGGGGCGCTGCACGTCAGTCGTGTGGCGACCGGACGAAAAATGGGTTACGCGTTCGATATCACCGGCACCCGCGGTGCTCTGCGCTTCGACGCGGAGGATCAGAACGCGCTGTGGTTCTACGATGCGCGCCTGCGGCGGGGTCGACAGGGTTTCACCAAGATCCTGACCGCGCCCGAGCACCCGGATTTCGGCGCCTTCTGTGAGGGGCCGGGGCACGGTACCGGTTACGGCGCGCAGATCATCATCGAGGCACGCGATTTCCTGCACGCCATCGACAGCGGCAAGTCGATATTCCCGACTTTTGCGGATGGCCTGCAGGTGAGCCGCGTCATTGCCGCTGCGTTCCGCTCGCAACAGGATGGCGGCTGGGTGCGCATCGCCGATGTCTGAATTTGCGCTCAACAACGGAGTGATCCATGCAGCTGTCGATCGGTAACGCGCCCTGCTCCTGGGGCGTTGAATTCGCCGACGATCCGCGCAATCCACCGTGGACCCGTGTGCTCGATGAGGCGCAGGCCGCGGGCTATACGGGCATCGAGCTCGGCCCTCTGGGCTACATGCCGGAGGATCCGGCGCTTCTGGGGCCGGCGCTCGCCCAGCGCAATCTGACGCTGATCGGTGGCGTACTGTTCCGCGCCTTTCACGACCCCACGGCCTGGCCGCAGGTGCAGGATGCCGCGCTGCGGACCTGTCGCACGCTGACCGCGCACAGCGCCCGGCGCCTGGTGTTGATCGATTCCATCTCGCCGCAGCGCGCGCCAACGGCCGGTCGCAGCGCCGAGGCGCATCGGCTGAGCGGCGGCGAGTTGACAGGATTTCTCGAGCGTATCGAATCGGTTGCCAGGCTCGCCAGCGAGGAATTCGGTCTCGAGGTGAGCATGCATGCGCATGCAGCCGGATTCGTCGAGTTCGAGGACGAACTCGAAACCGTGCTGGAAGCCATCGGACCGCAGCTGCTCGGCGTCTGTCTCGATACCGGTCATTGCGAATATGCCGGCTTCGATCCGGTGGACTTCTATCGCCGGCACGCAGCCCGGGTCTCCTACCTGCACTTCAAGGACATCGATCCGCGCATCCGGCGCCGCGCGATCGATGAGCGCATCGGCTTCTACGATGCCTGCGCTGCCGGGCTGTTCTGCAATCTGGGGCAGGGAATCGTCGACTTCAGCGCGCTCAAGAGCGCGCTCAATTCCAACGGCTTCTGCGGCTGGGCAACGGTGGAGCAGGATCGCGACCCGACCGGCGCGCGCTCGACGCTGGCCGATGCGACCGCGAATCTTGCCTATCTCAAATCGAGCGGCCTGGCCTGACGGATGCGACTGAACTGGGGATTGATCGGTGGAGGAGAAGACAGCCAGATCGGCGGCACGCACCGCATCGCCGCTGGACTCGACGGCGCGTTCCAGCTGGTGGCCGGGGCGCTCGACGTCGATGCCGCGCGCGCGCGTGACTATGGCACGCGCGTCGGCATTGCTGCCGATCGGGCCTATGGAGACTGGCGAGCGATGATCGCAGCCGAGATGCCACGCCCCGATCGCCCCGCGCTCGTCACCGTCGCGACCCCCAACGCGTCTCATTTCGAGATTACGCGTGCGCTGCTCGAAGCTGGCTTCGACGTGCTGTGTGAGAAGCCGCTCACCACGACGCTGGCTGAGGCAGCCGAGATCGTCCGGCTGGCACGCACGCACGGCCGGATTTGCGCAGTGAATTACGGCTATTCCGGCTACGCCCTCGTGCGCCACGCGCGCGCCATGGTGGCACGTGGGGATCTGGGACGCGTGCGCGTCGTGGTTGCTGAATTTGCCCACGGCCATCATGCCAATGCCGCCGATGCGGACAACCCGCGCGTACGCTGGCGCTACGACCCCAAGCTGGCCGGCATTTCCTCGATCGTCGCGGATTGCGGCATCCATGCGCTACACATGGCCTGCTACGTCACCGGACAGCACCTGAGCTCGCTGTCGGCCGATTTCGCCACCACCATCGCCGGCCGCGGGCTCGAGGACGACGCGCTGATTGCCTTTCGCATGTCCGGCGGCACTGTCGGGCGTCTTTGGACCAGTGCCATCGCCGCCGGTCGCATGCATGGACTTGGCATCCAGTTGTTTGGTGAAAAAGGCGGCCTGCGCTGGACCCAGGAGCAGCCCAATCAGCTGTATTGGACACCGGTCGGTGGCGGCACCCGCATCATCGATCGAGGCGTTGCCGGCCTGTCGCCGGAAGCGGACCGCGCTTCCCGCGTCACCGTCGGGCACGCCGAGGGCTTCTTCGGCGCCTTTGGCAATATCTACGCGGATCTGGCCGAGCAGCTGCGCGCCCGGCGTGAACGGCGCGCCCCGGATCCACTGGCGCTGACCTGTCCGACGGCCGAGGACGGCCTGCACAGCATCGCCGCCATTCAGGCCGCGGTCAGCTCCGCGCGGGCGCGCGGCGCCTGGGTCGACTGCCCGGCGGGGAACATGCCGTCATGAAAACCCTGAGGGCAGCCGTCATAGGCACGGGCGCCGCCGCGCGCTTCCACGTCCAGGCCTATCGCAAATGTCCGTCCACCGAAGTCACCGCAGTATGCGGCACGCATGCGGGACGGGCCCAGGCCTTCGGCAGGGAATTTGGCGTCAATCCTTATACCTCGCTCGAAGAGATGTTGCGGCAGGAGCGGCCGGATGTCGTCACGGTCGCCACGCTGGAATGGGATCACGAGGCGCCGGTGCTGCGCTCACTCGAAGCCGGCTGCCATGTGCTGTGTGAGAAGATTATGGCGCACACCCTGGCGATAGGCGAAAACATGGTCGCCACGGCGCAACGAACCGGGCGCACCCTCGGCGTCAACTACAACTATCGCAGCGTGCCCTCGCACGCCATCATCCGGCAGGAACTCGTGAGCGGCAGCTTTGGCGTACCGGCACTGTTCACGGCCACGACCCATACGTATTTGTGGGCGCATCTGCTGGATTTGATGCGTTTCTTCCTGGGCGAGCCCGCCGAGGTCAGTGCCAGTATCGTCGACGATCAGCGCCAGCGGCCACCGGTCACCCCGAACGCTGGGCGGCCGTGGATGTACGCGGACCAGATGGTCTATCACCCCTCGGTCGCCGTGTCGGCGGCATTTCGGTACCGCAATCCCGACTTCATCGCCACGGTGTCGGGCTCTGCGCTGGTGCCTTACGACCAGCACTTCTGGTCCTTTGCGTTGTACGGCAGTCGCGCATCGCTGGCGGTCAATGCTGCCACCAATCCCAATCTCGGCGGCACCGCCAGCCTCGGACTCCTCGCGGATCGCCTGATGGCATTGCCACCCTGCTCGTATCCGGAGTCATTCGATCGGTCGGTGCTGGCCTTCGTCGAGGCCCTGCACCAGGGCCTGCCGGCCCCGGTGAGCGGAGCAGACGGACTCGCCGCCATGCGACTCGAGGCTGCGGTCGCGGAGTCGGCGCGCGGCGGCCGGGCGATCAACGTGTCGCCACCATCATGACCTGCGAGGGCTTTGGCGCATGAACGCAAACAAACCACTCGCGCACAGAGCCGGCCTCAGCGCCTATCAGGTGGCGCAGTACCAGCGCGATGGCTTCCTGCCGGTACGGCAGCTGTTCTCGCCGCAGGAAATCGCCGAGATCCGCGATAGCTTCATGGACATTGCCAGAAATGGGCCGGTCGAGGGGCTGTCCGAGGGGGCCGGCAATCTCAATCGCGGCGGCAGCGCCCAGTACGCGCCGAGCGATCCGCTGACGTTCTATCCACGCATGATGCATCCGCACACCCACCCGGATAAGCCCATTGGACCGTTGAGCATGAAGTACATGCTGCATCCAAAGCTCGAGGGGATTCTCGCGGCGCTGCTGGCCGAGGAACCGCTCGCCGTGCAGAGCATGTTCTACTTCAAGCCGCCGCAATCGCGTGGCCAGGCGTTACATCAGGACAACTTCTACCTGCGGGTCAAGCCGGGCACCTGCGTAGCGGCATGGATTTCGGTGGATGACGCCGACGAGGAGAACGGCGCTATCCAATGCGTATCGAATACGCAGAATCATCCGATCCAATGCCCGGAACAATCGAACTTGACCGAGTCCTTTACGACCGAACACGTGCCGCCCCCCAAGGGATCGCGCATTGAAGTCGTCTCGCTCAAGGCCGGTGACGTGTTGTTCTTCAACGGCAATGTGATCCATGGCAGCGGGCCGAACCGAAGCAAGACGCGCTTCCGCCGCTCGCTGATCTTCCACTACGTGCCGCTCGGCACCACCATGATGAGCGAATGGTACAAAACGCCGTACCGCTTCAACGGCGAATTGCTCTCGATCGCCCCGTCAACGGACGGCGGCCCCTGTGGCACGGTGACCGACGCTCAGCGGGTGCCGCATTGAGCGGCGCCGCTGCCAGCGCCTGGCGCTCAGCGCGACCGGTCTGCGCGCTCAGGCGTAGCCCTGCCCTTCACAATCGCCTCGACGCCGAGTGCCGCCACCTCGATATCGACCGCCTCCGGCGCGCCGCTGACGCCCACCGCTCCCGCGACCGCGCCGCCGATCAGCACGGGTACGCCGCCGCCCCAGCCGACATAGCGCCAATCACCGTAATAGCCGATGTCGAATCCCGTCTCGGGATGGCGCGCAGCCAAACCAACCTCGGCCGAAGCCCGTCTTTCGCGCGCGGCCGTCCATGCCTTGTTGGTGGCAATGACGATCGCCGACAGCGGTGCGCCGTCCATACGCATGAGCGCAATCAGTTCGCCGTGATCGTCGGCGACCGTTATGACTGCGGCGAGCCCGCGGCGCGCGAGATCCCTGGCACAGGCATCCAGCGCCCGGCGGGCATCGTCGTAGCCGAGTGGTGTATCAGGCATGTGGCTTCCGCTCCCTTGTGGCCTGGTGAGTGCCCACCAGCATCGTCGCCGCGCGCTGCAGGGCGCCCGGACTGTGCGCCTCGAGCCACCGCATATAGACGAAGCCCAGCAGCATGGCGAGCAGAAACAGGTAAGGCGTCATGTTGTCCGGCCACGCCGGTACTGGATAGAGAGTCACGAACAGGACGGGCAGCAGCGCAAGGGTTGCAGCCCAGGGCACGATGACGTGCTGCCATATCGTGAAGCGATCGCGATGCACCCGGCGCATATAGGACGTCAGGGCGAGATTCGCCATCCCGTACAGAACGATGACTGCCAGCGCGGAAATCGTTTCGAGAAAGCCGAAGATGTAATCGGGCTTCATCAGCAGCCCCACCAACAGCACGGCGGCAATCCCAAACAGCTGTTGAAAGGCAATTGCGAAGGTCGGGGTGTGATGCACGGGATGGATGACGCCGAAACGCCTAGGCAGTGTTCCGGCTCTGCCCATGGTGTACAGCACGCGCGATGCGGAGTTGGTGCAGGCAAGACCGACCGCGATGGCGCTGTTGATCAGTGCCAGAACCACGAACCACCAGCCGGCGCCCCAGAGTGCGTGACCCAGTCCGTAGTAGGGATTCGGATCGGCGGCAAAGCTCGCCATGCGGCCCGTTCCCCAACCGACTGCGCTCGCGTAAGACGTAAAGATGTAGACCACCCCGATGGCCACCAGCGAGAACATGACCGCCTGCCCGACCAGTTTATCGGCCCGGCGCGACTCCTGCGCCAGCGGCGCCGGTCCCTCGAAACCGCTCAGCGACAGTATCGAAAACACCATACCGGCCACGATGCCTTGCAGGTGATCGGGCGCGGCGGCAGGACTCAGCGGCGCCTCGTAGGAGGAGCCCGCACCCGGGTGGACCAGAAATGTGACCGCCAGCGCCAGCATGATCAGCAGTTCGAGACCGCCCAGCAGTGCGGTGATCTGCATCGACAGACGAATACCGTGGCGCGTGAGCATCCAGATGCCGGCGAATGTCAGCAGAGCGATCAGCCACCACGGAACATGAATTCCGAACTGGGACTGCAGCGTGTCCGAAATCAGGTAGCCGAGGAAGCCAGTAGTGCCGGCGGGACCGAGAAAATCGTAGATCAGGTAGCTCCAGGTGGCCATGAAGCCGGTGCGGCTGCCGAGACCGCAGGTGGTAAAGGCATAGTAGCCGCCGCTCGATGGCAGATAACGCGAAAACTGCGACACGGTGTTGCCGATCAACAGGCAGACGATGGTCGCCAGCAGGAAGGAAAGCGGCATGGCCGGTCCGGCCTTGAGCGCAATGAGCGGAAACGCAAACATGATGTTCGCGGCCGGCGCTATGTGAGTTACCCCCTGGAATATGAGCTCGGGCAGGCCGAGCGCGTTGCGCCGCAGCTGCGGATCCGCGGCGCCGTTGCTGGCCTCGGCAGTCAGGGGCGCTCCGCTGGCGGAGTGCTGGGCATCGCTGAACAGTCCCACTGTTTTGAATTCTGTCGGGGAGGGATCGATGAGCCAGTGTAGCGGATCCGGTGGCCGCAGACCTCACGTCGCCCTGATCATCGAAACCTCTCTGGGCTCGGGCAGGGACATTCTGCGCGGCGTCGCCCGCTATGTACGCGAGCACGAGCCATGGGCGCTCTATCACGAGCCGCACGGGCTGGAGGCGTCCGTACCGCAGTGGCTGCGGCGCTGGAACGGCGACGGCATCATCGCGCGCATTCAGACCCGGCGCGTTGCGCAGCAGCTTGCCGCCAGCGGCATTCCGGTGGTCGACGTGCTGGGCATGGTGCCGGACGTGCCCTTTCCGCTGGTCTCGGTCGACAACACCGCGATCGCGCGCATGGCCGCCGGGCATCTGCTCGAACGCGGCTTCCGGCGCTTCGGCTTCTTCGGCATCGAAGGGGAAAACTGGTCGGAGCAGCGCTACGCCGGCCTTTGCGCCGCCGTGGCCTCTGTCCAGACACAGGTGCCAATCTGCCGCCTGCCGCGGGATGCCAAGGGCCGCCGCTCGTGGGAGCGCGCCGAGAATCATGTTGCACGCTGGATCACGGCGCTGCCCAAACCCGCTGGCGTACTCGTCTGCAGTGACCAGCGCGGCTCATTGTTCCTCGAGGCCTGCCGCCGGGCCGGTGTGTCGGTACCCAATGACATCGCGGTCGTCAGCGTCGATAACGATGAGCCGCTGTGCGAGGTCTGTCTGCCGCCGCTGTCGAGCGTCGAGCCGGGGCATCTGAACGTGGGCTATCAGGCCGCGGCGCTGCTCGATTCCATGCTGCGCGGCGCATCAGCGCTGCGGAAGCCACTGCAGCTGCAGCCGTTGGAGACCGTGACCCGGCAATCATCGGACACACTCGCGGTCGCCGACCCGAGAATCGGCATGGCCTTGCGACTCATTAGAGAAAATGCGCCGTCAGGCGTGCGCATCGACGCCATCGCACGTGAAGTGGGTCTGTCGCGCAGCGTCCTGCAGCGTCGCTTCCGCGCCACGCTTCACTGTTCGATCCACCAGGAGATTCTCAATGTCAGGATCCGGCACGCACGCGAACTGCTGGCCACCACCGAGATCTCGCTGGCCGAAGTCGCGGAACAGGCCGGCTTCAAACATCAGGAGTATCTCGGCGCGGTATTCCGCGCTCGTGTGGGCAGGACGCCGGCACAGGTACGCGAAGATGCCCGCTAATGAGGCGAGTCCGCGGACTCCTGAACGGTTGCGGTGCATCGGCCGCGCAGGCCGCTGCGAGCGTCATCGGTCCATTGGCGATAGCGCTCCGATTTCTACAAACATCGACCGATTCTCTACATTTCGACTCGTATTCAATCCGCTACACTGATCGCGAATCGGATTCGCGTAGCGGATACGCAGAGTGATTCGATTCTTCACACAAAAAACCAAACGGTGCGACCATGACGATCAGGGAGAATAGATACACGGCCCGTCTGCTGAGCCTGCTGCTCGCGGTGACTGCCGTCGCCACTACCGGCGGCGCAGCACTTGCCGACGACTCCACCAACACGCCGGCCGCTGCGCCCGGCATGTTGACCGAAGTCATCGTCACCGCCACCCGGCGCGCGGAATCCGTCGAGGATGTGCCGATCAGCATCAACGCATTAGGCGCGGACCAGCTGGCGCTGGGCGCCATCAAGAGCATCGATGATATCGCGGCATTGACTCCCGGACTGCAGTTCGCGGTGCCGAACGGATTCAGCTCGGCCTTTACCACCATTTCGATCCGCGGCCTCAACACCAATACCGGCCCGCCGACCGTGGGCCTGTATCTCGATGACTCCGTCATCTCGAGCAGACTCTCGGGAACCGCGAATCAGGGCAACGTCTACCCTTACGTGTTCGACCTGAATCGCGTCGAGGTCGAACGCGGCCCGCAGGGCACCCTGTTCGGAGCCGGCGCCGAGGCCGGTACGGTACGCTTCATCACCAACCAGCCGAGCCTGACCGACTACACCGGTCTTGCGCGCAGCGAACTGGCCTCGACCGAAGGTGGCCGTCTCAGCTACGAGGCCGGTGTCGCCTATGGCGGGCCCATCATCGACAACGAGCTCGGCTTTCGCGTCAGCGTCTGGGACCGCAGTGACGGCGGCTGGGTCAATCGCATCGACCCGCTGCCAGGCCCGGATTTCGGCAACGTGGTGGCGCCGGACGCCAATACCAATACCAAGACGGCCGTCAAAGCCGCACTCGCCTTCAAGATCGGCGATGTGCTGATTACCCCGGCCATCTATTGGCAGCGCGTGCACCAGGACGATGCCCAGAGATTCTATGCCGCGTTCTCCGATCCTGAGAACGGCATATTCGACAACGGCGTACTGCAGCCCGAAGTCTGGACCGACAAATGGGTGCTGCCGTCCATCAAGGCCGAAGATCACCTGTCGTTTGCGGACGTCACCGCCAATGTCTCCTATCTGAGCCGTCAGGCCACCGAGACCCTCGACGAAAGTGCCTTCGTCTGTCCCGGCCTGCAAACGCCACCCGGCTCCGGAACCTTTGGTTGCGGCAATCCGCTCGGCACAGGCTTCCCGACCCTGGCTTCGCAGGATGCCTACACGCCGACCAATCTGAGCGTCAATGCCTACACCGCCGAGTTGCGCCTGGCCTCCACGGCCAAGGACACCTGGCTCAGCTGGGTGGCCGGTGTCTACTACGAGCACCGCCAGCAACGGGATTTCCAGACTGACTACGACCAGGCGGCCTACCCGCAGTACTTCGGCATGGCCGCGCCCTGCGCAAGCCTGTTCTGCTCCATCATCCAGGATCAGCACGAGCTGTTCATAGATGCCCAGACCGCGGTGTTCGCGCAGGCCGATATTCACTTCACGCAGCAGCTGACACTCACGGTCGGCGAGCGCGTGGCGCACGTCACGGTGGACGGCGCCGACACCACCAGCATCTCCTATCTGACCGGTGCGCCGCCGTACGCGCCATTCCACGCGCAGAACAATCCGGTGACGCCGCACCTTGGCCTGTCCTATCAGTTCGATCGCAACAATCTGGCCTACGTGTCCTTCAGCGAGGGCTACCGGCCAGGCGGCGGCAATGCGGAGATTCCCAACACCTCGGGCCCCTGCAATGGCCAGGCCCAGGTGCCTCTGACTTACTCACCTGACTACGTGCATGCCATCGAGCTGGGCAGCAAGAACACGGTGCTGGATGGACGTCTGCAGGTCAACGCCAGCATCTTCCACAATGAGTGGAACAACATTCAGCAATATGTGAGTGAATCCTGCGGCCCCTACGCCTACGGTACCAACGCCGGCGACGCCGTCAGCAATGGCTTCGACCTGCAGCTGCAGGCGCTGCTGACGGAGGAGCTCAGATTCAACCTGAATGTGGGCTACGTGAATGCCTACTACAGCAAGAGCGGCTACATTCCGGGACAACCGCCCTCCAAGGCCACGATCCTGGTGGCAGAAGGCGACAAGGTCGGCATCCTGCCGCAGGTCAACGCGCCCTGGAATGTGAATGCGACGCTGGATTACTCGTTGCCGCTCAGCAATGGCAACAAGTTCCATGCGCAGGCCGTGGCTCTCTATACCAGCCAGAACCCGGGCCCCTTCATAACGCAAAATACGGAAGTCAACGGCTATCCGTTCGCAGTGCCGGATCCGGCCACGCACCTGTACAACGCGCGCGTCGGCTACACCATGGGCAAGCTCGATCTGTCGTTTTTCATGAACAACATCTTCAACAACTCGCAGGCTTTGAGTAAGTACCAGGCCAATGGCAGTTCGGACCTGATCAGTTACACCACGTTTCGACCGCGCACCCTGGGCTTGACTGCCAACCTGTCATTCTGATCGGCTGACGATCTGCGGCGTCGCCGTTGGGGAGGTGTTGACCGAAACACCTCACCAACCGCGGCCGCGGCGCGCAGGCGCCCCCTGCCATCCCTCTTCTCCAGTGGACACTCACATGACCGCCGCAACCAAGAAACATCAGCTGATCGATATCGAATGGCCCGATTTCGGATGGGCCGCGCGTCCGCCGGCGGTCGAGTGCGCAGAGCTCGAGCAACGACTCGAATCGCTGCGTGCCGCCATGACACAGGCAAGGCTCACTCACGCCATCGTCTACGCCGATCGGGAACACTTCTCCAGCATGGCGTACCTCACCAACTTCGATCCGCGCTACGAAGAGGCGATCCTGATCGTCGCCGCCGGCGGCAGGCCGCTCATCCTGGTCGGCAACGAATGCGAGGCCTACCTGGGAATCAGCCCGCTTTACACGGCTGGCAAGCTGCGCTGTGAGCGTTTCCAGCCGCTTTCCCTGCTGAACCAGCCGCGCGACTCGAGCCGCATGCTCAAGGACATTCTCGCGGGCGAGGGCATTGGTGCCAGCTCCCGGGTCGGCTGCGTCGGCTGGAAGTATTTCGCAGACTCCGAACTTGCCGACGCCGCGCACGCCATCGAAATTCCAGCCTACATCGTCGATACGCTGCGGGAACTTGCCGGCCGCCAGTCGGTGGTCAATGCCACGGCGCTGCTGATGCATCCCGGCCATGGGCTGCGGACCCGGGTCTCGGCGTCGGAGATTGCGCAATTCGAGTACACCAACGTACTGGCCGCCGAGGGCATGAAGCGCATGATTTTCGGGCTTCGCCCCGGCATGACCGACAACGAACTCGCCGCGCTCAGCGGCTATACCGGCGAGCCGATGTCCTGTCACATGACGCTGGTGACGGCGGCCAACCGCACCTTAGGGTTGGCAGGTCCCGTGGGCGCGTCCATCTCGCTCGGCTCGCCGCTCGCCTCGAACATCGCCTATTGGGGCAGCAATAATTGCCGCGCCGGGTGGGTAGCGCATTCGGCCAAGGACCTGCTTCCGGCCGCCCATGACTATATCGATGCGTTTGCGGGTCCTTATTTCCAGGTCATGGCTGAATGGTTCGGACTGCTCAAGGTCGGCACAGCGGGAGGAAAGCTTGCGGCACTGATCGCCGAAAAGCTGCCATTCGACCGCTTCCGCATCTTCCTCAATCCCGGCCACCTGATTCATTTGGAAGAGTGGATCAGTTCGCCCATCTACGCCGGTTCGGACGTGCCGCTGCACTCGGGAATGGTCATGCAAGTGGACGTAATCCCGTCCTCGCCGATCTACTTCTCTACCCGAATGGAGGAAGGGATCGTCCTCGCCGACGCCAGCCTGCGCGCCAGCCTCAAGACCGCGTATCCGGACTGCTTCGCACGCTGCCAGAAGCGCCGCTCATTCATGGTCGATGTGCTTGGAATCGATCTGGCCGAGGAGCTTCTGCCGCTATCGAATACCCCCGGCATCGTGGCCCCGTTCTTCCTGCGGCCGAACCAGATCTTCGCGGTACGCTGACGCCCTACGCTAACCCATCGGCTGGTCCAAATCCGCGTGGCAGTAGGGACACTGCCTGGGTCCGCGCTGCGCGCTGGAAAACGCCACCAGTAATCCAATCGTTCGACCAATCTGACGAGCGCACCTCGGACAGCGGATATGGCGCGCCAGGAATAATCCCACCATGAAGCAGATCGCACCGGCTATGACCGCCGGAAGGGCATACTGCGAGGTGGCAAACTGCGGGATGACGAAAAAGGGTATGACCGCGAACACCAGCCACAGCGCCACGCCAATGGCAACCCGGGTAAGCGTGCGGCGCCTGATGCTCTGTCGAATCGTCTCGCTCATGGCGTAATCTTAAACCCCGCAATGACTATCCGATCAGTATGCCTGTGTGTCGTGGTGGCGCTGGCGCTGCTCGCTCCCGATTTGGGCGCGTTCGCGGCGGATTCGGATTCGATGAATTCATTGCCGGCGCCCATATTCACCGACCCGGAACCGGATCCGGAGCATCCTGCCAGCGGCCTGCCGGTGCAATTCCGCAGTCACGGCGCGCTGTTGAATGGCATGGTGTATCGGCCGCCCGGGGCGCAGGCAAATCCGACCGCCATCTTTTTTCACGGCCTGCCGGGCAACGAGGAGAATCTCGATCTGGCGCAGGTGATGCGCCGTGCGGGCTGGACCGTGGTCACCTTTCACTACACCGGCGCCTGGGGATCGGGTGGCCGCTTCACGCTGCGCAACGGCGTCGACGATGCCGCGGCGCTGTTTGCCCATCTGCGGGAGCCTGCGATCGCGCAGGCCTGGGGTGTCGATCCCACGCGCATCCTCGTGGTCGGCCACAGCTACGGCGGCTATGTCGCCGCGCGTGCGGCCGGCGCGCAGCGCGGCGTCATCGGTGCGGTGCTGCTCGCACCCTGGGATATCAGCGTCGATCAGAGGCAATGGAGCCGGCTGCCGCGCGCCGAGCGCAGGCGCGTGGTGGCGGCCTCGTTCGACGATGTCGACGGGCGCCTGGCCGGTGCCGATCAGAACTCGCTGGCAGCGGAGATCCTGCAATACGGTGCCGGTATGGACCTGCCCAGCCTGGTGCCGGCACTGCTGCAGATGCCGGTACTGCTGATCACCGCAACCATTGATGACGAGGATGACAAGGCGACCGATTTCCTGGCGCGCATGCAGCAGTTGAATCCGCCCCGCTTCACCAGCGAACTGATGGACACGGACCATTCCTTCAACGGCCGGCGCATCGAACTCGAAGCGGCGGTTCTGCGCTGGACTGCCGCTGCAGGTCTGGCCCCAGCATCAGTGGGTCCCCCAGCGGCAAACTGAGCGTCGCGCAGATTTGAGGCTGCTCAGCGCTTGCGGCGCCCACCTCGCAACACGCAATAGCGAAACCAGTGCGCCGAGTTTGGCAAGCTGCGATGAGAGATCAGCCTCAAGTGCGCGGCGGCTTTGCGCGTGGCCGGTCCCGGCACATCGAATATCGAGGCCACATCGCGGCCGCCGTCGACCACCGGCACGATGACCTGGCTGATCTCATCCACGAGGCCCGCCTTGAGCAGGGCGCCGTTGAAGGTGCCGCCGCCTTCGAGCATCAGGTGCTCGAGCCCGAGACGGCGCCCTATCTTGTCGAGCGCCACGCGCGGGTCGATGCGGTTGCGGCCGCAGAACAGATAGGACACGCCCGCACGCTGCAGGTGCGCCAGGTACGCGTCGCTGACGCGCTCGGTGAGCAGCAGCACCACGTGGTCGCCGCCCACCTCGCCGCGACGGTAACGCAGCACGCCCTTGGCATCCGCGCCGATGGCGAAGCGCCGCGCCTTGCGGTCGGCGATGCGGTCGGTGCGCTCGATACTGCCGCGCACCGTGCCGAGCTGGACCCCGCCATGGGCGAACTCCCGCATGGTGGTCGTTCCCACCAGCCAGGCCGGCACCCCGAAGCGCCTGGCGGTCAATTCGAACAGCGCAGCGCCTGCCTGGCCGCCCGGCAGCCGGCCCCAGCGTTCAGTCAGGATCTTGCCGTCGATGGTCGTACACATGTGGCAAATCACGTACGGTCGCATGGTCACCCCCTTGTGGTTGAAATGTTACGCCGCCACCCCCACCAGTTCGTAATAGACTTCTGGTCCAGGAGCTTACGGAGGCAGCATGGCGACGGGATGGGCACAGGACGGCGCGGTTCAGGAGCAGATCGATGCCACGGTCAAGGATGGCATCCTGCGCGCCAAGGGCCGACTGCCAACGGGCCCGAGCCTGACCCACTGCGAGAATTGCGGCGCTGGCATACCCGAGGCGCGGCAGCTCGCGGTACCGGGGGTGCGGCTGTGTGTCCCCTGCCAGGAAAAGGAGGACAAGGTCGAGGTATTCAGCGGCTACAACCGCCGCGGCAGCAAGGACAGTCAGCTTCGATGAAGGCGTGAAGTGCGTCCCATTCGGGTGCGTTGCCGATCTGCCGTCCCCGCCCCGGCGAATTTGAGAACCGCTCCCTGATTTGACATGTTGCACAGGCGCAAGCTTGCGCGCCATGAGTCCCGATGACGCCGTGCGGGTGTTGATCGTCGATGACAACCGCGCGATTCATGACGATTTTCACAAGATCCTGCTCGGTCCGGAGCTTGACGAAAACCTGCAGGCACTGGATGCCGTGCTGTTTGGCGAGACTCCGTCCAGCGCCGGCAACCTGTCCGCATTCCGGCTCGACTCCGCCCACCAGGGCGCGGAAGCGCTGGCGCTGGTACAGCGCTCGGTCGAGGAGCGGGCGCCCTATTCCGTCGCCTTCGTCGACATGCGCATGCCACCCGGCTGGGATGGACTCGAGACCATCGAGCGCATCTGGAGCGTCGATCCGGAGATCCAGGTGGTCATCTGCTCGGCCTACTCGGACCACGACTGGCAGGACCTGATCGCGCGCCTCGGCAAATCCGACAAGCTGCTGATCCTCAAGAAACCCTTCGAGCGTATCGAAGTGCTGCAGTGCGCCCACGCGCTCGCCGCCAAGTGGCGCAACGAGCGCCGTCTGCACGCCCATATCGGATCGTTGGAAAAGGACGTCAGCGATCGCACCCAGGGGCTCGAGGCCGCCAACAAACAGTTGCGCCACCTGGCGACGCACGACGCGCTCACCAGCCTGCCCAACCGCGTGCTGCTCGATGACCGCGTCAGCCAGGCCATCGTGCACGCCGAGCGCGCCGGCGAGGGCTTCGCGCTCTGCGTTCTCGACCTCGATCGTTTCAAGCTCATCAACGACTCGCTCGGCCATCGCGCCGGCGATGAGCTGCTGAAGCAGGTTGCGCGGCGGCTCACGGCCGCCGTGCGCAGCGTCGACACGGTCGCGCGCCTCGGCGGCGATGAATTTGTGCTCATCATAAGCCAGGTGCGCTCGCGCCAGGATACCGAGCTGCTGGCGCGCAAGATGCTCGAGTGTCTGCAGACGCCGGTGCAGGTGGGACAGATCGAAGTGCACACCTCGGCTAGCCTCGGCATTGCCTTCTATCCGCAGGACGGCAGCAGCATCGAGACGCTGTACGCGCACGCCGATGCCGCCATGTATTGCTCCAAGCAGCACGGCGGGGCCAGCGTCGAGTGCTTCACCCCCACGATGAACCTGGCCACCGAGGAGCGCGTCCGCTTCGAGGCCGACCTGCACCGCGCACTCAAGCTGCAGCAGTTCGAGCTGCACTACCAACCCAAGTACGACGGCGCCAACCGGCGCATCCACAGTTTCGAGGCGCTGATACGCTGGCGCCACCCGGAACGCGGCCTGGTGCCGCCGGATCATTTCATCCCACTGGCCGAAGAATCGGGACTCATCGTGCCGATCGGCGAGTGGGTGCTGCGCGAAGCCTGCCGCCAGCAGCGCCTCTGGCAAGACCAGGGGCTGCCAATGCTGCGCGTGGCGGTGAACATCTCGGCACTGCAGTTCCGCCGCGTCGACCTGGTCGAGACGGTGGCGCGCGCACTCCGTGATGCCGCTGTCGATGCCAGGTACCTGGAGATCGAACTGACGGAAACGGCCGTCATGAGCGATCCGGAAGAGTCCGTTGCCATTCTCGAGCGCCTGAGCCGCATGGGCGTCATCGTTTCGGTCGACGACTTTGGTACCGGCTACTCCAGCATGAGCTACCTGCGGCGCTTTCCGATCGACAAGCTCAAGATCGACCGCAGCTTCATCGCCAACGTGTTGAATTCGGCCGACGGCGCCTCGATCGTGCAGGCCATCATCTCGCTGGCGCACAGCCTGCGGCTCAAGGTGGTAGCCGAGGGCATCGAGAGCGCCGAGCAGGTCAACTTCCTGCAGGGTATGGGCTGCGATCAGTACCAAGGCTTCTACTTCAGCCGCCCGGTCGATGCCGCGGCGTTCGAAAAGCTGCTGCGCAGCCAGGCCGAGGAGCAACCCTCGAGCGCCGAGCGCACGCATAGCCGCCTGGCGGTGCTGCCGCCGCTCGCCGGCAAGCAGTAGTCATCGATGTCCGACAGCCGCGAGTCCGCGCGCCTGGTGACG
This sequence comes from Steroidobacteraceae bacterium, assembly GCA_049584935.1. Lineage (GTDB taxonomy): Bacteria > Pseudomonadota > Gammaproteobacteria > Steroidobacterales > Steroidobacteraceae > FEN-1191. The sequence goes on along the minus strand of JBAUYT010000056.1, from coordinate 3,251 downwards.
CCGCAGATCATGGCGGTGGTGCTGGCGCTCATGCTGGCCGCCACACTCGTCTTTTCGGTACTGGCCGACGTGCGTGCCCGCGCCGTTTGGTCGCTGGTGCTGGCGCAATGCCTGATCGCGCTCGCGGGCGGCTGGATCCTGCACCGTAACGCCCGCCAGGTGGCACAGCTCGGCCGTCAGGAAGCGCTGCAGCTGCAGGCGTTGCTCGAGCGGCTCAGCATCGCCACGCAGGCGGCAGGGGTCTATTGCTGGGAACTGGACTGGAATACCTATGCCATCACCTGGGACCAGGCGCGCCTGCCCGCGGCCGACGTGGCTGCGGCCTCGCGCCGGCATTTCGGCTTCGAGCTGGGCAGCGATCTGTTCAAGTACGTGCACCCGGAAGACCAGCACTCCGGCGGCAAGGCCATTACCGAATCGCTCGAGCGCGGCGAGGATCACGCCTCGTTTCGCTATCGGCTGATCCTGCCGGACGGGTCGATCCGGCACATACAGGCGTTTGCGCGCACCTACACCGATGCCACCGGCAAGCCGCAACGCTCGCTCGGCGTCAGCTGGGACGTCACCTCCGAGGTGCAGGCCGCAGAGCGCGCGGCGCGCGATGCCGCCACCCAGAGCCAGCTGCTCGAGCGCCTCAGTGTTGCTACCCAGGTGGCCGGGCTGCAGTGCTGGGAGCACGATTACGTGCAGCAGAAGATCACCTGGCTCGACCTCGGCCCGGGCTCCGCGGCGCTGTCGCAGGATGAATTGCAGGCCGCGGGCAGGGCGCTGCTGGATCAATTCGTACCGCAGGACCTGCGGGCGTTGTTCCTGCTCAGGGATGCGGCCACCAGCAGGCGCGAACCGATGATCTCGACGCACTGCCGGCGTCGTCTTGCCGACGGCTTGCTGCACCACGTGCAGGTCTACGTCCGATTCTTCTACGACGCCAACGGCGTGCGCCAGCGCGGACTGGGCGCGATCCTCGATGTGACCGAATCGCACCAGCGCCAGGCCGAGCTCGAGGCACTGTCGATCCGCTTTGCCGTGGCGACCCGCGCCGCGCAGGCGGGCGTCTGGGAGTGGCAGGAGGAAAGCGATGGGCTCTGGTGGAACGAAATGATGTACACCATCTACGGCTTCTCGCCGGCAACCTTCAAGCCCGATCTCAGCACCGTGATCGGCCTGATCCATACCGACGATCTCGCGCTGGCACAGGCCGCCTGGGAAAACGCTCTGCACAACAGCGGCCAGCTGCACGTGCAATTCCGCGCGCTGCGCCGGGACGGAACCCTGGCCCACCTCGAACAAGTAGCCACCGTGGTCAAGGATCCGGACACCGCGCACCGCCGGCTGGTCGGCATCACGCTCGATGTCAGCCAGCGCGTGGCCGCCGAGCAGCGCGAGCGGCAGCTGCAGAAGAAGCTGCGCGAGACATCGCACCAGTCCGGCATGGCCGAGGTCGCCACCGGCGTGCTGCACAATGTCGGCAACGTGCTCAACAGTCTGGGAGTGGCCGCTTCCACGGCGCAGAGCCGGCTCAAGGCCTCACAGTTCAATCGCGTCCAGCGCGTCTCGGTGCTGATCGAGCAACACCGCGGCGATCTGGCCGCGTTCCTGCTGCGCGATCCCCGCGGCAAGCGCCTGCCGGAGTACCTGCAGGCGCTCGGCTCGCAGCTGGAGAAGGATGCCGGCGACATCAACCAGGAGATCGAGACTCTCAACGGCCACCTGCAGTACCTGCGCCAGATCGTGCGCGCCCAGCAGACCTTCGCACGGGTCGGCGAGAACGAAGAGCTCGTCGATGTGCGCGAGCTCATCGACACCGCCCTGGCGCTGCAGGGGCGCGATCTCAAGGGCGTCGAGGTCGTGCGCGAACTGGCACCGCTGCCCGAGATCCAGGTCGACCGCTACAAGCTGATGCAGATCGTCGTCAATTTCGTCGGCAACGCTCGTGATGCCGTCGCCTCGGCCGAGTTGCCGATGCGTCGGATCACGCTGCGCGCCGCCGTCAGTGGCGAGCAGCTCGAAATTGCGGTCGAGGACACCGGCGTCGGCATTCCGGCGCATCAGCTGCGGCGGGTGTGGGAATTCGGTTTCACCACCAAGGCCCAAGGCCACGGCTTTGGCCTGCACAGTGCCGCTGTGGCGGCGCAGGCGCTCGGTGGCTCGATTGCCGTTCATAGCGACGGACCCGGCCAGGGCGCGTGCTTCTCCGTCAGGATTCCGTTCAAACCCGCCGACGCGCAGCCAGTGGCGCCAGCAGCCACGCAGAGCGCCTGAGCGCCAGGCCGAGCGCCCCGCCGATGCGGGCCGCGCGCGACGATACTCGTCGTGACCTGGAGCCCGCATCCGCGCTAGCATCGTCTGTGTCAAAACGCGGAGAACAATCGTGAGCGTGATCGCATCGCGTGTCATTAACATCGACGCGCTCGAGCTCGAGCATTTCGAGCACGGCCACAACTTCGAGACCAATGGCGCACGCGTCGGGCCGCTGCTCGGTGCCAAGGACCTGGGTTTCTCCTACGACGTCGTGCCACCCGGCAAGCGCGGTTGCCCGTTCCACAGCCACCGCGCCGAAGAGGAGATGTTCTTCATCGTTCGCGGCAGCGGTACCCTGCGCTATGGCGACGAGACGCGCCGGATCGGCGCCGGAGATGTCATCTGCTGCCCGGTGGGCGGGCCGGAGACCGCGCACCAGATCATCAACGACTCGGACGCGGATCTCGCCTATCTCTCGATCTCGACGCGCATGCCGGCCGAAGTATGCGAATACCCTGACTCCGGCAAGGTCGGTAGCTACGGAGGTGAGTTGCGTCACATGACGCGCTATGACCACAACCTCGACTACTGGACCGACGAGAGCTGATGCGGCACGCGTGGACTGTCGCGGCGCTGCTGCTGGGCGCGGCGGCATGCGTGCACCAGCGCGCCGGAACACCGGCGCCCGTCACCGCCGCCTCGCCGGCAGCGGCAGTGCCCGCATCGAACCCGCCTGCGTCTGCAGCGGAAGCAGCGCCCGTGGAGGCCTCGCCGGCGCAGTCGTCCTATTCGGCGATGGCAGCCCCGCCGCCGTCACCGCCACCGCAATCGGCCACAGCGGCGCCGCCGCCAGAACCGCCAGCTCCCACGCCTGCACCCAAGGCGGTGCACAAGCCCGCGCCGACCGCGACCAGACCGACGGCACCAGGCCCAACACCGGGCCCGGCCCCGTCCACGGCAAAGGGCTCACCGCCGGCAGCAGCCGCACCGGCTGCCGGCGCGTCATCGCC
>JBAUYT010000055.1:0-3139 GCA_049584935.1 Steroidobacteraceae bacterium | reverse complement strand
GAATTTCTTCGAGTGGATCCCCGTTGGCAAGACGATTCAGAAGGATGGTGTTATAGGAGACGGAGGCAAAGGAGAGATCGCCGGTTTCGAGCGCCGCCTCGAAGCCGCGGCGGATCAGCGCAACGCCTGGTACCTGCTGCGGCCAGAAAAAGGCCATATTTCCGACAGAGATGTAGACACGGGCTTTGAACCGGTCCAGGCCTTTTTTGTCCACCAGGTCGAGGCCAAGCCGACCGAAGCGGGAACCTGCACGGTAGTTACCGAAGCGCCATCCCACGGTCGTCTCCAGGGAGGCGTAGGCGAAGGAGGATCCGTCGCTGTTGCCGTGCTCGATACTCAAGTTCGCGATTCGCAGCATGAATAAGTCAAACAGACGCACGTCAAAAAAATAAGCCGGTGGCCAAACAGCCATGAGTACGTCCATGGTGGCGCAGTAGGCTGGGTCGGACATGAGCGGCAGGTCGAACAGAGCTTCGATCGGCCGCTCGCCAAGCCGGCGCCAAACCTGCTCGTATTCTTCTCGGAGCTCCTCATCTGTGGGATGTGGCGTGCACGGCATGCTAACTTCGCGGAGATATTCGAGGCCGATCTCGACCGCACGGTCGGGACGATCCAGCACTGTGTAGAGGGTGACCCACAAGCAGGTAGTGGCAGCCTTATCCACAACGTTTGCCGCACGCAGGGACAGCACCTCGAGTCGCCCTCGCGCTGCTGCGAAATCGCCGGCCAGAAATTCGCATTCGGCGCGATTGATCTCGGTCGCAAACACGAGCTCATAGCGACGCTCCCAGACATCCGCGGTGAGCTGCGTCCCACCAACAGAAAAATAGTTCAGCGCTGAGGTGTACGCCGTGGAGGCCTTGGCACGCTTGCCGGCAATCAGGTTAAGCTCGGCCACCTGTTCGCGCTCCTCCGGTGAGACGATCAGCGCGATGCTGCGGTTTAGCTGATTGACGATCTCGAAAATTGACTCCTCCCGCTTCTCGGGAGCGGTGTGCGCCAATAACAGCCTTCCAATCCGGAGGTGCGTTGCCGCGCGTTCTGCTTCCGGAATGAGTGAGTAGGCCGCTTCGTGAACGCGATCGTGGAGGAAAGTGTAGGCCCCGTCCACGCGCAGAATCAAGCCAGTGCGCACCGCCTCCGAGAGCGTGACGTCGATCTCGTCCTCGGATTGCCCGTAGATCAGCGCTAACTTGCCGATCGGTGCACTGTCCCCGAGACATGCGAGTTGCCTGAGGGCATCTTTCGTGCCGGATGACAGGCGATCTACCTTACCCACCAAAAGATCGGCCACATTATCGGTGTAATTCTTAGCCCGAATCCGATCCGGGTTCCACGTCCAACCCGGCGCGTCCCGGTCGAACGCGATGAGCCCCGCTTCGTTTAGTTCGGCGAGGAACTGAATCGCAAAGAAGGGATTGCCGCCGGTCTTCTCTTGTACCAATTGCGTCAAAGGCTGGACGTGTTCCCGCTCGCAATGCAGCATCTCGGAGATCAGCTCGCTCAAGTCATCGAAACCTAAGGGTGCTAGTACGATATCGTGCACTCTTGCTCCGGATCGACGGATCGCTTCCAACCTCCGCATAAGCGGATGTGAAGAATCGACTTCGTTGTCCCGATATGCGCCGGTCAAAAGTAGATGGCGCAATTCCGGGGCGGTGATCAAGAGCTCAAACAAATCCAGAGTCGCCGCATCCAGCCATTGCAGATCGTCAAGGAACAAGACAAGCGGATGTGTTGCACTAGCGAACACGCCAAGCAAGCGTCGTAATACCATCTGGAATCGGTTTTGCGCGTCGCGCGGAGGGAGATCCGGGACCGGGGGCTGGGGGCCGACGATGAGCTCGAGCTGCGGGATCAGGTTCAGAATGAGCTGCCCATTAGGCCCCAGCGCCTGCCGGAGGTCTTCTCTCCAATGGCCCAGCTCCGTTTCACTCAGGCTCAGGATGTAACGGACGAGATGTTCCAGGGCCTGGGCCAGCGTGGCGTATGGGATATCACGCTTGTACTGGTCGAACTTGCCCGAGGCAAAAAGGCCGCGCGGCGGCAGAGCCTTTTGCACTTCATTAACAACCGAAGACTTCCCGATGCCGGAGTAACCCGACACGAGCACAAGTTCCGGCGGCCCGCCGTTCACAACTCTGTCTAAGGCGGTTAGCAATAGCCGGATCTCACCTTCGCGACCGTATAATCGCTCCGGGATCACCAGCCGGTCCGGAACATCGTGTGTCCCCAGCGGGAAGGGATCGATCCGTCCCTGCGATTCCGATTGGTCGAGGCATTTTCTAAGATCGGCCTCGAGGCCCGCAGCGGTCTGATAGCGGTCCTCGGCGTTCTTGGCCAGGAGCTTCAAAACGATTCCCGAGATGGCTTCCGGAATCCCGTGAGCCCGCTCACCGGGAGGCGTCGGCTGCTTTGCTACATGAGCGTGGATCCATTCCATCGGCTCGGAAGCCGTGAATGGCAATTCGCCCGTGAGCATCTCGTAAAACGTCACACCCAGAGAGTAGAGATCACTTCGTGAATCGCTCGACCGATTCATGCGTCCCGTTTGTTCCGGCGCCATATACGCGAGCGTCCCAGAGATGAACCGGGACGGCGCGGGTGTTTCGCGATCGCGCGCAAGGCGTGACACAAGCCCAAACCGGGACAGCCACGCCTCGCCCGTAGAGGTTCTCACAAAAATGCTCGCGGGGTTGATGTCTTTATGAACGAGACCGCGCCGATGGAAACACCCCAGCGCGACCGTCGAGCCAGTCGCGACGCGCAGAAACAGATCCAGGTCCCACGGCTTGCCGAGCAGCCGCGCAAGGACCTCGGCGCCGTGATCCTCGATCAGGAGTACCGTCTGTCCGTGGTGGCGAATGAGTTCCAAAGGCCGTGCAGCCCAAGCCGGATCGAGCTCATTCCGGAATCCATACGCGTGCTCAAGCCCCGCGATGCTGGCGGGTGAGGGCTGGTCCACTGCCGGCGCTAAGACAAGGACCGGCGAGGAGGTGTCTGCGTGTTCGATCCTTGACAGAACGAATGCCCCATCACTCCACAGGGTTTCAGAAACGCGACTCGACAGGTCTGTCGTGGAGCGCGCCGCTCCATCAGCGTGTTCGGAATGCCTTGTGCCAGGGGGGCTTCCCTTCTT
>JBAUYT010000054.1:0-4495 GCA_049584935.1 Steroidobacteraceae bacterium | reverse complement strand
TGATGCCCTTGTGGGCGACGTACGAGCCCACTGGAAAGTCCGCTGCAAAGGCAGATGACTGTGACATCGCCACGGCGAGTGCGAGGTAAACAAACGAGCACAACTGCCTGCTGTGTTTGGACATTTTCGATCACTCCTTGATCTTGTTTGGGAGGCACAATATGGTCCGTAAGCCCTCGCTGCGCAAGCGGAGACCGGTGAACCTGGAGGATCTCCCGATCCCCAATCCGGTTCACATCAGTGATCGTGTCCGGCTGCATGTCGAGAGTACCAACGAAGTGCTGGCCCTGATTGTGCGCTGCCACGCGCTGCGGGACTCTGGCAAGATCGGCCAGGCCCGCAAGTTATTCCGACGCGTCGAGAAGTTAAACGACCGGCTGCTTGAGCTCGAGGATACGGGACGATGGACGCCCAGGATGCATTGAGAAAATCGGTAGGCGATCGGTTATCGCGCAATGACTACACTGACCTAATGGCCAACCAGGGACCCTCGCTTGGGATGTCGGCTGAAAGCTCTCGCCCGGTGCATGTCTTGCCCATGGGGCCTTAAAAGGCGGCAAACTCTACGAGGGATGGCATTGTCGAGCCTGTACCTATTTCATCGCCATCGACGAGAGTTGGCCGGAGGCAGCCCGCATCCCAGACTCGCATTTCGTGAAGGCCATCTGTCCGCATTGCAAGACCGAGCGTATAGGCACATGGGGAGGGAGAGTAACGCGATTGAGTGCGTCTGGAATGATGTGCGACGCCACCAGAACGCGGTTCTTTTCCACGAGCTAAAGGGGGATTTTGACGATCCTCCTCGTCAGATCTCCAGCGATCCAAGAACTTCCCGAAGCGGCGGCCAGGCGGCCCATGAATTATCCCTGCCGCAATCCTAAAGACAATAACTTACCGGTGACTCGCACCTTGTTGCCTAGTTGCGATCGGGCCTAATATTCGCGAGTCTGGACGGGGAGAAACAAAATGCGACTGATTCTGGTGCTTCTTTGGACAGCCATTTTTGCGGGCTGCTCAGCTTCTTCCCATGTCCTCATAGGTACTCAGCGACCGCCTATCGATCCGGCTCAGGTGCGTCTGTACACGCACCCGCCCGATCATTACGAGGAGGTGGCGATAGTCCAGTCCTCGAGCAAGAACTCGTTCTCACCCGGCGATCAAGCAAAGATCGATAAAGTGATCCAACGACTAAAGGAGCAGGCAGCGCAGTTGGGAGCAAACGGTGTCCTGATTGAAGGACTGGGCGAACAAAGCGCGGGTTCGGTGGGAAGCGGATTTGGTTCAGCTACCGCTGCCGGCCATACCGCGGTGGGAACCGGCTTTGGAATATCTGCCGGGATATTTTTCAAGACCGGACAAGGCATGGCCATTTACGTTCCGACGCCGTGAACGCCAGCGGAGCGATTGAATATGGATCTTGTTGAATACTTTGAACAGAGAGTGAAAGATACGGAAGAGCAAATAAGGTACTGCCGGACAGAGCCGGGGTTCAAAATTCTTCAAGTGACGACAACGGGTGAAAGAGACATCACCGCCGAGCACATAGAATCGCTCGAGCGAGCGCGCGACGACTATCAACAGGCGATTGACCACATCAAGGCGCATGCCAGTGAGCACTAGATTAGACAAGCCGAGTCCACCGGGCTCGAACTCACGCGCATCATCGGATGCGGGCAGGAAAGCGGTACGCGCTCCCAGAAGCGGGCCACGCCCTCCGCCGCGAATCTATGACTCCGGACGCAAAGGTCACAAGCTGCAAGCGGGCCTGTCAGGAATCATCGGCGAGGCGTTCCGGGAAATGGTCAAGGACCGGACCTACAGCGCATTGGAATCGCGCGCGAAGGCGCAGCAGCCGACAGCGGGCCGCGCCTACGGCTACCGCAACGGCGGTGTGATCGAGTCTGAGGCAGCCGTGGTGCGCGAGATTTTCGAGCGCTTCGCAGATGGCGCATCCACACGCGATGTCGCCAGGTATTGAACGCTCGCGGCGTACCCTCCCCGGGCTCAAGTTGGGATCGGGTGACGCGGCGGGCCTCGGGGTGGATGGGCTCCGGTATACGGGTGATCATCCGCAATGAACGCTATCGGGGCGTGGTTCACTGGAATACCTCCGAGTGGCGCAAAGACTGTGACAGCGGCAAGCGCACGCGCCACTTGCGCCCGCGATCTGAATGGATTACTCACGCAGACGAAAGCCTGCGGATCGTCTCGGACGACCTGTGGTCGCGCGCGCAGGAGCGGATGCGCGGGCAGCAGCTGGCGCCAGTCCGCAGTGGCTTCAGGCCGAAGTACCTGCTATCGGGCCTCCTGCGCTGCGATGTCTGCCACGCGCACTACATCGGTGTGAACGGGCGCGAGTATGGCTGCTCGAGCCACCGCGACGGTGGCGGGTGCTCCAATGCCGTGCGGGTGCGACGCGATCACGTTCAGCATGTCATCGTCGATCCGGTAAAGGACGATCTACTCGCCCCGGCTCGCATCGAGCGCATGGCCGCCGAAATGCAGATCTACTACGCGATCAGGCCCAGGCACTGCAGACGCGAGCGGTTGAGCAGCCGCGTGAGCTTCAGGAACTTGGCGCCAGAATCGAGCGCCTGCGGCAGCGGCTAAATAACGTTCTCGCAAATACAGGATCTTGGAGACAACCGCGCGAGAGGTGCTGCGCGGCGAGTGGGGAGGGGTACGGGGTCGATCACACAGGCCGGCCTCACCGTGACTCTTGTACCTAGCTCGCCATTTATAGAAGGTTTGGCGAGAAAGGCCGAAGTGCCGGCAAGTCTGAGCTACGCCCCTGGGTAAGTCGTTGGCCTGTCGCAGGATCTTCAAGCGCCAGGCAACCACTCGGTTCTGTTCATTTTTTGTCATGATGCTCTCCCCAAGTAGGATGAGAGCCAGAATGTCACCTCAGATCTGGGACTTCACATAGGGTCAAGTGGTAGCGGGGGGAGGATACGATCTTTATCACTCACGCCCTCGTCCTGCCCATCGTGCCTGCCAGCCTTTCTCGGATCGTGTCCGCCTGAGCTTGCCTACACAGCCCCGCCCCCGCAGCGACTCCGTAGGTTCTAGGAAGCTAAGCAATCCGGTCATTCGCGTCATACAGCGGATTGAATTCGGCATCTGCGATTGAATGCTGACTCAAGTTGTGTGTATAGGGCTTTATGACTATAATGACTATGCTGACTATAAGGAGCGCTAGCGCTATGCGTACGGACACCTGGACGGTCGCAGAAGCTAAAGCGAAATTCAGCGAGGTCATTGACCGGGCGCATACGGAAGGACCTCAAGTGATCACGCGAAGCGGCCGCACGGCAGTGGTCATCGTCGCAGCCGACGAGTGGGAACGTAAGACCAGGCGGGTTGGCAATCTCGCAGAGTTCCTTGCCGCCTCGCCCTTGCGCGGCTCAGGCCTCAAGATCAGGCGTTCAAAAGATCGCCAGCGTAAAGTCGATTTGTGAATTTCCTGCTTGATACGAACCTGATATCCGAATGGATCAAGCCCAATCCCCATGCCGGTGTCGTCACCTGGCTGGCCAGTGCGGACGAAGATCGCATGTATATGAGCGTTGTGACACTTGCGGAGCTTCGACATGGTGTAGAGCGCCTTGCCCCTGGCCATCGACGGAAGCGCCTGAATGAATGGCTGGAAGATGAGCTACCACAGCGTTTCGGGGACCGAATATTGCCCATTGACGCTGCTGTCGCCAACAGCTGGGGTCGAATCGTCGCCCGCCGCGAGACGCTCGGACGTCCCATCGGTGCGATGGATGCTTTGATCGCCGCGACGGCGCAGGTGCATGACCTGACCTTGGCCACGCGCAACGAGGCTGACTTCGATTCAGCCGTTAGCGCAATCGTCAATCCATGGAAGCAAGCTTAGGGTACCTGGGCTGGCAGGTCGCTGACCTATCTGTCGCCGGAATGCACCGTGGCCCAGTGGTAGCGGGGGCGCGCCTCCACTGTTTTCTACCTCTTATCGGCTGTCTTTGGCTGCTTGATTCTATTTGGGTTTTACAGATCGGGAACATCGACCGTGATCGACTGTGTGCCAGTGTCTGGCGGGCTAACGATCGAGGATCACGGCCTCTATCCGATCGCGCTCGGAATGCTCTAAGGCTGCGCGGCAAGTGACGCTCCCCCTCCCTGCCTCTTCCTTCGACTGCTCGATTCGCTCTTTTCGTGGTGCGCACCCATTTGACTTAATCGTAGTAAGTTGCCCATTCGCGAGGTTAAACGTAGGGTAGCGAATCGCTAACCAAGAATAATTTCTCGTCTCGACGTGGCAACAAAGATCAGTCGATTAGTTTCCTGCCAACGGGCGCTCTCCGCGGGTGCGCTAATCGCGTTGGCCAGTTGCGGTGGCGGCGGCAGTGGTTCGTCAAACGATGGTTCGTCGAGCACCTCAAGCGATCCTAGCAGCGGCTCGAGCACATCAAGCAGCTCTAGCAGTAGCAGCTCTAGCAGTAGCAGTTCCAGCAGTTCGGGTAGTTCCACC
>JBAUYT010000053.1:0-10116 GCA_049584935.1 Steroidobacteraceae bacterium | reverse complement strand
CGCCGACGCGCAACCGCCCCTCAGGCGCAAGGCCAAACAGGATGGCCGGCGAATGCGTCGGTCACGCAAGAGAAGCAGCAGCGGCGGCGCGGCCGCCGAACAGTGAAAATTTCCCGGGCTTGGCCGGGAATTGCCACCCGGGGCACTGCCAGGATCAGGCAGCGCCCGGGGGCGTTTCGACGAGCCAGCCCCAGCGATCAGGCTGTGTACTTACCGGCGGCCTTGGCAACGTGGGTGGCAATGGCATCCATGAGCGGCGGGCTGAGGCAGTCGTAGGGCTCGAGACCCAGCTCCTTCAGACGCGCGCGCGTCTCGCCCATCTTCGACACAGGGGCGCCCTGCTCGATGATCGAGGAGACGAACGCCGCAAACTGCGGTTCGCACCAGCCCTGCTCCGAGGACAGCTCGGTATGGACGAAATCCAGGCCGTAAAACGGGTGGCCCGTATTTTCGATGCGGCCAAACATGTGCACGCCACAGCCCTTGCAGGCGTGACGCTGAATGGCGGCCTTCGGATCGACGACGGCGAGCTTGTCGCCATTCTGCAGCACGCTGACCTTGTCCTTGCCGACCACCGCGATGACCGAGAACACCGCACCCTGCGGCTTCCAGCACTTGGAGCAGCCACAGGCATGGTTGTGAGCAGTCTGCGCCTTGACAGCTACCTTGACGGGGTTCTGCGCGCATTTGCAGGTGAGGGTCCCGCCCTGAAAGTTCGGCGCAGCCTTCTTGAAGCCGTTGTCAATCGACGGATGAAGTGAAATTGCCATTTTTTTACCTCCGATCGCTGATGACGGCTGGCGAGCCGTCGTGAAAATAACCCAGCCCCTCGTCGCCGTGCCCGGGGTGCGGGACGCGGCCGATATCGGGGCGTACGAGTCCGTGGCGGTGCATCTTGCGATAGACCGTTTTGCGGCTCAGGTTCAGCCGCAGGGCCACCGCGCTCACATTCCAGTTGCAGGCTTCGAGCGTACGCCGCAGAGCCTCGCATTCTGCACTGCTGAGCACGTTGCCGTCTTCCTCGCTGATCACCGCAGCTGCCTCGGCGGTCTCGGCCGGCGGCTTGGCGCCCATGCCCCCGCCGCCACCGCTGCCCGCGCCATGCGCGAGCCAGCTCTCGTCGAAATCCTCGAGTGTCAGGTAGTCCGATTCGCGCAGCGCCAGCATGGTACAGAGCACGTTGCGCAGCTGCCGTAGATTTCCGGGCCAGGGGTAGCCCGCCAGGCACTGCACCAGTGCCTCGTCGATCTGCACTGGCGTCCGCTCCCCGGCCTCGACGCGCAGCAGGCCCCGGACCACGTCCGCGATGTCCTTGCGCTCGCGCAGCGGCGGCAGGGTGAGCGAAATGCCGTTGAGGCGGTAGTAGAGATCGTCCCGGAACAAGCCGCGAGCGATCATCTCCTGTGGGATGCGGTGCGTGGCGCTGATGACACGGATGTCCACCGGCACCGACTTGCTGGCACCGAGCGGCACCACTTCGCGCTCCTCGATGACGGTCAGCAGTCGCGCCTGCAACGGCATCGGCATGTCGCCGATCTCGTCGAGGAACAGGGTGCCGCCGTTGGCCTGCAGCACGCGTCCGACGTTGCCCTCACGCGCGGCGCCGGTGAACGCGCCGCCCTTGTAACCGAACAGTTCGCTTTCGATCAGCAGTTCCGGAATGGCGGCGCAATTGACCGCTATGAACGGCTTGTCGGCGCGCTTGCTGGCATTGTGTATGGCCTTGGCCAGATAACCCTTGCCGGTGCCGGTTTCACCGAGCAGCAGCACCGAGATGTCCCGGTTGAGAATGCGCCGCAGCGTCTGCACGTTGCGCATCATCACCGGGTCGGAGGGCTCCATGATGTCGAGCACGTTGGACGAGCTGCGCGTTCCGACGATCACCGATTTGGGCACTTGGCGGAATTCATCCGCCGGCGGCTGTATGACGCCGAACATACCGCGATGGCCGTTGCGGGTTGCCATGGGCTCGGGCCGGAAACCGTGGCGCATGCCCAGCTGCAGCAGCAAAGCCAGCGGTGCATCGATGACGCTGCCGATGGCGTGGCCGCAGAGTGATTTGTGATCGGCGTAGCCGAGCATCTCGAGCGCATGACGGTTGGCGCCCACGATGGTGCCGGCCTCGTCGAACGCCAGCACCCCCTCGCCCGGCGTGCTGACGAACTCGGCGCAGCGGTGGAAGCGCAGCGTGTAGTAGGGCTTGCAGGCCTGCAGTAGCGCGCGATTCTCGATGTTCTGCGCGGCCACCTCTACCAATGCCAGCGTGTGCGTCTGCGCGCCGGTGGATGATCCCGAGATGTCCAACGCTGCGATCACGCGGCCATGCATGTCGAAGATCGGCGCGGCCGAGCAGGTCAGATCGGTGTTCTGCACCAGGAAATGATCGGAGCGATGGATCACGATCGGCTGGCGCGTCATCAGGCAGGTGCCCATGCCGTTGGTGCCGAGCTCCTGCTCGCTCCAGACGGCGCCCTCACGAAAGCCGCTGCGGCGGGCGGTCAGCGAGAACGCGGGATCGCCGACGTAGCTGAGGATGACGCCATCCTGGTCGGTCAGCATGATGCCGTATTGCGTATGCAGCATCTGTCGCGACAGTCCCAGCATCTCGATGCGCGCAATCGGCAGCACCGCGCCCATGCGCTCACAACGTGATTCGAGTTCGGTACGCTCGACGATGACCGGCTTCTTGATCTGTGCCGGATCCAGCGAGTAGGTGGAGAGGCAGCGGCTCCAGGATCGGCGTACGGCCACGCCGATGGTGCTGACCTCGGCAATGCCCTTGACCGTCGATTCGACCAGTCTGGCATGGCCCTGACTATCCAGTCTCAAGCGCATGTTCCCCTCCGCCTTGACGCTCCCGCCGGCGCGCGTACGCGTCCCGGCCTTGTTTTTTTCGATGGGGGCTAGGAGGCTGCTTCCAGCGGAAACAACGGCCCGCGCACATCTTACAGGAGCGCAACAGGCGCCGATAGCGCCGGCCAGATAGGGGTTTTCTGCACCGCGTCGGGGCATATCAGAATCGGATCACGGAACGAATTACCCTGCCCTCGTGCATGAGGTCAAAGGCCTTGTTGATGTCTTTCAGCGGCAATACCTCGGTGATCATTTCGTCGATACGGATCTCCCCCTGCATGTAGCGGTCGACATAACCGGGCAGCTGTGTGCGTCCCTTCACACCTCCGAACGCCGATCCGCGCCAGACGCGGCCGGTGACCAGCTGGAACGGCCGCGTGCGGATTTCTTCGCCGGCACCGGCGACGCCGATGATGATCGACTCTCCCCAGCCCTTGTGGCAGCACTCGAGCGCAGCGCGCATGACGTTGACGTTGCCGATGCACTCGAAGGAGTAATCGGCGCCGCCATCGGTCATGTCGACGATGATCTGTTGAATGGGTCCGTCGTGCTCCTTGGGATTGACGCAATCGGTGGCCCCGAGCGCGCGCGCCATCGAGAACTTGTCCGGGTTGTTGTCGATGGCGATGATGCGCCCCGCCTTGGCCATGACTGCGCCCTGCACCACCGACAGGCCGATGCCGCCGAGGCCGAAGACCGCCACGGTCGAGCCCGGGGTAACCTTGGCCGTGTTGAGCACGGCGCCGATGCCTGTAGTAATTCCGCAGCCGAGCAGGCACACCTTGTCGAGCGGCGCCTTCGGATTAATCTTGGCCACCGATATCTCCGGCAGCACCGTGTATTCGGAGAAGGTGCTGCAACCCATGTAATGCAGCACCGGTGAACCGCGCAGCGAAAAGCGCGTGGTGCCGTCGGGCATGAGACCCTTGCCCTGGGTGCCGCGGATTTTCTGGCACAGGTTGGTCTTGCCCGATTTGCAAAACTTGCACTGGCCGCATTCGGGCGTGTAGAGCGGAATCACGTGGTCGCCAGCCTTGACGCTGTTCACGCCAACGCCGACCTCCTGCACGATGCCGCCGCCTTCGTGGCCGAGGATGGCGGGAAACAGGCCTTCTGGATCCTTGCCAGAAAGCGTGAACGCATCGGTATGACAGACGCCGGTCGCCACGATCTTCACCAGAACCTCTCCTGCCTTCGGTCCGGCAACCTGGACTTCTTCAATCGACAGCGGCTTGCCGGCGGCGAGAGCAACTGCAGCTCTGGACTTCAAATCGGCTGCCTCCCGAATTCTTATTCGCGCAAGCCGGAGGATTGCAGCCCCTATGCCATCTTTTTTGATCGACAGATTATCTTTTAAATCAGATAATTATCGCCAGTAATAAGAGACGATTCGATTGACCATGCGATGCCCAGAGTCGACCCCGCTACAGCGCTGGGACACATGTGACACAGGCGACTTTTCCGCAGCGATCCGAATGCAGCGGCGCCCCCGGCAGAAAACCGGGGCACCGCTGCTGACAGGTGGCCGCTGCTGACAGGTGCGATCATTCTTCGGGCGGCGGCGGCGGCGGCGGCGGCGGCGAGCCGAATTTGTACTTTGGATCGCCGTCGTAGGCCGAACGGATCCAGGTAATGACCTTCCAGAGGTCATCCGCCTTTGTAAACAGCGGCCCCATGGGGGGCATCGGGCCGACGACATTCTCGCGCCCGCGCCGCGTGTAACCCTTGGCCTGCAGCGCGACGCTACCCAGGGTCACGAGCCTGAACAGCGTGTCGTCATCGCCACCGTAGACCCAGACGTCGTTGATCAGTGGTGGACACATACCACCGCCGCCAGTACCGCCATGACAGCCGTTGCAGCTGAGCGACATGAATATCTGATGCCCTTGCTCGTCGATCGCCTTGTTATCGTCGGTGTAGGGGTTCTTGAGGGTTCCCTTGGGCGCCGCCGCCTCCACCTGGGCCGGCGTCTGGCCGCCCCCAGCGGCGGGAGCATCGGCCGCCCACAGCGGCGTTAAGGCCGCCGTCAGCGCGAGCGTTACCACAGCCGTCAAACCTTGTCGTAGCACTTTTTTCTCCTCTGCTCTTTGCACGTGGTGGTCAGATCTGTTCCATTTGGTTTCAGCTCGACGTGGCGCCCGAAAGCACCTGGGCCACTGCATCGTTACCCTTGTTCCGTGCGATGGCGAGCGCGGTATTGCCGTTCTCGTCCTTGGCGTCGCGATCGGCCCCCGACTTGATCAGTACCCCCGCCAGATCGGCCTGGTTGGAGGCTGCAGCGATCATCAGGGCGGTGACGCCGCCGGTATTTTTGGCATTGACGTCGGCGCCGTGATCGAGCAGCGCGCGGGTGGATCGATCCGAATGCCCAGCCACGGCCAGCATCAGCGGCGTATAGCCGCTGCCGATGCGTTCGTTGACGTCGCAGCCCGCACTGACCAGTGCGACCAAGGCCACGTCCTTGCCATATTCCGACGCGATGCCCAGCGGGGTGAGCCCCTGCGGATTCTTTGCGTTGAGCCCGGCCTTGTGCTTGGCCAGGTAGTCGACCAGGTCGCCGTCATCGAGCCATGCCGCGGTCATCATGGGCGTCCAGCCATCGCTATCCGCCCTGGTGACATCCGCTTTGTGGTCGACCAGATACGCCACCATCGTCAGCGACTTCCTGCGCACGGCATTCAGCAGCGGCGTGTAGCCTTGCTGATCCTTGGCATTGATGTCGGCGTGTTTCCTCTCGATGAGATACTTGACCCGCACCGGATCGTCTGCGACGACTGCGTTGTTAAGTTCGACGGTGGGGCTGGCGCCGTGCGCGAGCCAGTCGTCGAGCATGGCGATGGTCACGCTCTGAATCGCCGGGCCGTGGTACTGCGGCTTCTCATGATAGGGGCCATGTGACGGCAGATCGCCGTCGATGACGCAGTCGTCACACTTGACCAGCGGCACGCCGTACTCGACCAGGATGGCGCGGATCTGGTCTTTCTGCTGCTTGATGGCATTGTCGATCTGGTCGCGGAAATTTTTGTCGCGGGTGCGCACGCCCAACGTCATGTCGAACTCGAGCGGCACCGTATCGTCCATGAGGTTGACGGCAACCACGTCGAGCGGCGCGTGCTTCATGGTCTTGTAGTAGCCGGCAAAGGGCCCCCACACGGCGGCCACGTCGAGGTCGCCGTCGACGACCTGCTGCACCTGGTACACCGGCTGATCTTCCGGTTTCATATCCGCATCGTGCGACAGGTAGTGCACCACGGTGTTGGCACGTACGTCGTGCGCATCGAGCGCCTCGCGAATCGCCGAGGTCTGGTAGACACCGACCTTGAGCGTTTTGAGGCGTGCATCGTCGAGATCCTTGAAATCGTAGTGACGGTCGGATCGCGATGCGAGCACGAAGGTCGAGCGGTACAACGGCGAGGTCTCCAGCACACCCTCGGTGTCCGCGGGCAGATCGAGCATGACGTCGCACATGTCATTGCCGAGTGTCTGGCGCGTCAGCCCGCGTTCCATAGCGACACGATAGTAATACTCGACGTGAGTGCCGAGCGCGCTCGCAATCACCGCCGCAATCTTCTGCTCGAAGCCTTCACCGCGGTCGTTCGAAAACGGCATGTTGCCGGGATCTGCGCACACGCGCAGGGAATTCAACGGGGCGGAGATTGCCGTGCCTGACAGGCCCAGCAGCAGCAGCGCGGGCAAAATGCCGTGGATCTTGGTGTTCATGGCTGTCCTCTGACTTTAGTTCTATAGTCCTAAGACTACCGCGCGTGGCTAAGCGTTCAACCCATCGGCCTGTGGCGATAGCGTGCGTAAGAATTGGCCGACCAGGCAATTCGCGGCCGCAATAAAAGGCGCCCGATGTCTTTGCAGACATCGGGCGCCGGTATCAACCAAACAATGTCAAATTATTGTTATTCGACTCGGAACGTATAGAGCGTGCCGCCCATGGGGATCTTGTCCAGGTTGGCAGCCTTGGTCATCGCGGTCGCGCCGATGGCACCGAACTTGTCGGAGAGATCCAGACCCGCCGTAACCGGCAGTCCGATCCAGCCACCGATGCCACTCCACACCGAGATGTACTCGTGCCCGCCGACCTTGTAGGCGATCGGGTTGCCGATGATGCCCGAGCCCAGACGACGCTCCCAGAGGACCTTGCCGCTCTTGCGGTCGACCGCGCGGAAGTTGCCCTGAAGATCGCCATAGAAGGCCAGGCCACCGTCGGTGACGAGCGCGCCACCCCAGTTCGGATACGGATCCGGGATTTCCCAGACCGTCTCACCGGTCAGCACGTTGAACTTCTTGAACTTGCCAGTGACGCCCGGCTTCTCCGGATACATGTAGACGTTAGCAAACACGTACACGGTGCCCTGCTGGGTATGCGAACGAGCCTGCGGCTCGTCTTCCATGCACCAGTTGTTGGTCGGGCAATAAGCCATTCCAGGCTCAGTCGGATCGATGGCGCACGGCTGCTGGTCCTTACCACCCATCGCCGAGGGGCACGCCTGCGTGTTGCCATTGACGGCCAGCGGTGAGTGCTCGTACACCTTCACCGGACGGCCGGTCTTCATGTCGATCTTCTCGGCCCAGTTGGTGGTGACGTACTTGTTCGCACGCAGCAGCGTGCCGTCCGTGCGGTCAAGCACGTAGGCGAAGCCGTTACGGTCGAAGTGGATCAGCACCTTGTGCATCTTGCCGTCGACGTTGAGGTCTTCGAGCATATTCTCGTTGATGCCGTCATAGTCCCACTGATCGAACGGGGTCATCTGGTATACCCAGGCGACCTCGCCAGTGTCGACGTTGCGGGCGAAGATGCTCATGGACCACTTGTTGTCCCACTTGCCGCTGTTGCACTCCTGCTGGGTCTTCTCACCGCAGCGATAGGAGGGGCTCCAGAGGCCGGGGTTGCCGGTCGAGGTGTAGACGAGCTTCAGCTCGGGGTCGTAGCTGTAGAAGCCCCACTGTGCACCACCGCCGCGCTTCCACTCATCCCCTGGATAAGTGCTGATGCCGAGGTCCTTGCCGGCCGTGCCGTACTCGGGATGCGCCTTGTTGGTGCTGGAGGTCAGACCCACATCCTTGTCGGTGCCGGTGCTGTAGAACTCCCAGACCTTCTTGCCATCCGCCAGGTTGTAGGCATCGAGACGGCCACGCGCCGCAAACTCGTCACCACCGAAGCCGATGATGACCTTGCCATTGGCGATGATCGGAGCGGGCGTGATGGTCTCACCCCTTTCCGGCCATGCATCCTTCACCACCCAGTCCTCTTTGCCGGTCTTGGCATTGAGGGCGATCACGAAGCCATCGAGCGTCGCGAACACCAGCTTGCCGTCGGCATAGGACAGACCACGATTGACCGTGTCGCAGCAGGCACGCGGTACCGCCGATTCGTCACGATCGGTGGACTTGTTGTAGTGCCAGATCTGCTGTGGCTGATCGGGGTTGGTCAGGTCGAGGGCCTGAACGATGTTTGGCCAACCGCTCTCCATGTACATCATCGGCTTGCCATCGACAACGACGACCAGCGGCTGGCCTTCATGGCCGCGCAGCGTGCCGGACGACTGAGACCAGATCATCTGCAGCTTGGCTACGTTGGTCGTGTTGATATCTTTCAGACGGCTGTGGCGCGTGAGTGCCGCGTCACCGCCCGGAGCCGCCCAAAGGTTTGGATCCTTGGCGCGGTCCGACACTTCATCCGCAATAGTCGCACTGGAGATCGCGGTGAGTGCCATGGCGGCACAAAACATCCCCACCCTTCTCCTCAATACGGGTTCCATACGCTGTTCTCCTCCTAAACGCATCAAGTCTTATGTTCCGCCAGCACGTCGGAGTCCTAGCGGGGATTATCAGCATCAGACATAGCACTCGGCGTGCCAGTCCCGTTTTACGGCAAAAAAGCTCTATTTTTCAACGTTTTATAGAGCAGATGCCGTACCCCCGGACGGCCGCCTGCGGGTATCAGGGTCGGCGGCGCCACACCGTGTGCCGTATTTGACCCTGATTCCTGATTAAGTGGTTACAAATATCCTGATCCAATGACCGCTTAATTCCGGGCAAATGGTAGGCGCATTTTCCGCTGCGCGCCAGCGTCTCTTTAATGCTCACAGCAGGCTCTTCGCATGATGTGCGAGGTGGTCTGCGATGAAGGTCTGTATGAACCAGTAGGAGTGATCGTAGCCTTCCTGCCGCCGTAGCTGAATTGCCTGTCCAGACGCTTTGGCTGCCTCCTCGAGCGCCTCGGGATGCAGCTGCTCCTTCAGAAACTGATCCGCCTGGCCCTGATCGACCAGGATGTGACCCGCAAACGGCTGCCGGCGCATGAGCACCGAGGCATCCCATTGCTGCCAGCTGTTCACATCCGGCCCCAGATAATTTCCGAACGCCTTCTTACCCCAGGGCACGGCTACCGGATTGGAAATGGGCGCAAACGCCGATAACGAGTGCCAGCGTCCGGGATTGCGCAGCGCCGTGATCAATGCGCCATGTCCGCCCATGGAATGGCCGAAGATGCCGCGCCGCTCCGCATTGATCGGAAATGTCTTCTCGACCAGCGACGGCAGTTCGTCGTTGACGTAGCTGCCCATGTGATAGTTGGTCGACCAGGGCGCGGCCGTGGCGTCGATATAGAAACCCGCGCCGACACCGAAGTCCCAGGCGTCCGAATCTCCCGGAATATTGAGGCCGCGCGGACTGGTGTCGGGCGCCACCAGGGCGAGTCCGTACTCCGCCGCGAGCCGCAGCGCACCCGCCTTGATCATGAATGTCTCTTCGGTGCAGGTGAGTCCGGCCAGGTAATACAGCGCCGGCACCCGCGTGCGCGCGGACTGTGGCGGCAGATAGATCGCAAACCGCATGTCGCTGTGGATGGCTTCTGAATCGTGCGTGTAGAAGCTGATCTTGCCGCCGAAGCTGGCTTGCTCGCTGCGTTTCTCCAGGCTCATTGGTTATGCTCCGCTGAATGCTGCGCGCTATCGACACATGAGTGTGAGGGTTGCCCGCATCGGGCGTCCGGCCGTGGCGGCGGCGGCGCTACCGGGACACCGGCAGGATCGACGCATTCTGCGGCGCCGCTCACCGGACTGACCACGGCCACCCGGCACTGTACTGGTGCCGCTGCTGCCGGTGGTGCAGAGCTGTCGTGCGCGGGTGCTGCCGGCTCCGCCGCCGGCAGCCGCGCGGCGACTGACGCCAGCACGATCAACGCTGCGACGGACAGCGCACCGCGAATGAATTCAGGCATCGGGCACCCATTGAATACGGGGGCCCGAG
>JBAUYT010000052.1:0-6460 GCA_049584935.1 Steroidobacteraceae bacterium | reverse complement strand
AGATCGGCCAGGTCATGTGCATCATCGAAGCCATGAAGATGATGAATCAGATCGAAGCGGAGAAGGCCGGCGTGGTCCAGGCCATCCTGGTCAAGAACGGCGAGCCCGTGGAGTTCGGTCAACCGCTGTTCATCGTTCAGTAGCCAAGCGCGATGCTCGAGAAAATCGTCATCGCCAATCGCGGCGAAATCGCGCTGCGCATCCTGCGGGCCTGCCGCGAGATGGGTATCAAGACCGTAGCCGTCCATTCGACCGCGGACGCCAGCCTGAAGCATGTGCTGCTGGCAGATGAGTCGGTATGCATCGGACCGGCGCCCTCGGCGCAGAGCTACCTCAACATGCCAGCCATCATCAGCGCCGCGGAGGTCACCGATTCGGTAGCCATCCACCCGGGTTATGGCTTCCTGTCCGAGAACGCCGACTTCGCCGAGCGCGTCGAGAAGAGCGGCTTCATCTTCATCGGTCCCAAGGCCGAGACCATCCGACTCATGGGAGACAAGGTCTCCGCCATCAGCGTCATGCGCAGCAAAAACGTGCCCTGCGTACCGGGCTCGGACGGCTCGCTGACCGACGATTCCGACGAGAACCTGCGGATCGCACGGGACATCGGTTACCCCGTGATCATCAAGGCGTCCGGCGGCGGGGGCGGCCGCGGCATGCGGGTCGTGCATTCCGAGGGCGCGCTGCTGAGCTCGATCGCGATCACCAAATCCGAGGCGCTCGCTGCGTTCGGCAACGACGCAGTCTACATGGAGAAATTCCTCGAGCGGCCGCGCCATATCGAGTTCCAGGTGCTGGGCGATCACCACGGCAACGTGGTCAGCCTCGGCGAGCGCGACTGCTCGATGCAGCGACGCCACCAGAAGGTCATCGAAGAAGCTCCGGCGCCCGGCATCACGGCCAAGCAGCGGCGGCAGATGGGCGACCGCTGCGTCGAGGCCTGCCGCGGAGTGGGCTATCGCGGTGCCGGCACGCTCGAGTTCCTGTACCAGGACGGGGAGTTCTACTTCATTGAAATGAACACGCGCATCCAGGTGGAGCATCCAGTGACCGAGCTGGTGACGGGCATCGACCTGGTCAAGGCGCAACTGTCGATCGCCGCCGGCGAGAAGCTGCCCTTCTCGCAGGCCGACATCGCGATCCGCGGGCACGCCATCGAATGCCGCATCAACGCCGAGGATGCGCGTACTTTCATGCCATCGCCCGGGCCGATCAAGCTCTGGCATCCGCCCGGCGGCCCGGGCATCCGGGTCGACTCGCACGTCTACTCGGGCTACAACGTGCCGCCGCACTACGACTCGATGATCGGCAAGCTGATCGCGCACGGCGACACCCGCGAAACCGCCATTGCGCGCATGCGCAACGCGCTCGCCGAGCTGGTCGTGGAAGGCATCAAGACCAACACCGCACTGCATCAGGAGATCCTGGCGCACGCCGCCTTCCAGGGCGGCGGCTTGGATATTCATTATCTGGAGCGCCGGCTCGGTCTCAAATGAGCCATGTCATTCCTGGAGCTGAGCTTCACACTCGACGGGCTTGATGTGGACAACGCCGAGACGGCCTGCTTCGACAGCGGCGCGATCAGCGTGACGCTCAGTGATGAGCGCGACCGTGGCGGCGGATCGATCCATGATGCGCTCCCCGGCGCGGTGCTCGAGCCTGCCTTGGGCGAGGTGCGTTTGTGGCCGCAGACGCGGCTGCAGGCGCTGTTCACTGCCGAGATCGCGGGCGCGGGGCTGGTCGTGACCGTGGCGCGCGCGCTCGGGATCGAGCCGCAGCGACTGCAACTGCGTGCCCTGGAGGATCGGGTCTGGGAGCGCGAGTGGCTGCGCGACTTCCACGCGTTGCGATTCGGGCGCCGGCTCTGGGTCTGCCCGCGGCACGAGCCGGCTCCGGCCAACGCCATCGTCGTCCGGCTCGATCCGGGGCTGGCCTTCGGCACCGGCACGCACCCCTCCACTGCCCTGTGCCTCGAATGGCTCGACGCCCAGGCGCTCGCGGGCCTGGAGGTCCTCGACTACGGCTGCGGCTGCGGCCTGCTCGCCATCGCGGCGCTCAAGCTGGGCGCGCGCCGCGCCCACGCCTATGACATCGACCCGCAGGCGCTGCTCGCCACCCGCGAGAACGCCCACGACAACGGCGTTGCCGATCGGCTGGTGGTCTGCGAGCGCGCCACCGAGCTGCCCCGCAGCGACGTGGTGATGGCAAATATCCTCAGTGAGACGTTGCGCTCGCTGGCACCTGGCCTGGCCGCGCTGGTGACAGCGCCCGGCCACCTGCTGCTGTCCGGTATTCTCGAGTCGCAGCAGGCGGAAGTGGCAGCGGCCTATTCGGCGTGGTTTGATATGCAGCAGTGCGGCCAGCACGATGGCTGGGTGGCTTTGTGCGGCCAGCGGCAGCGGCACTGAGGTTCTAATGTTCACCGTCTGTCCCAAGTGCATGTTGACGCTCGCGGTCACAGCGAATGACCTGCGCATGGGGCAGGGCTATGTGCGCTGCGGTCGCTGCGCCAACGTCTTCAATGCGCTGCTGACCCTGAGCGAGGAGCCGTCGGAGGATCATTCTGCGCCGGCGACACCCGCTGACCGCGCCACCCAGTCGCAGATCACGGCCGCGCTGCGCGACGATACCGCCGACACCGAATCCCAACCGGTGCGTTCGCAGGTCGAGGGCGTCAGCGGCCCACCGACGCAGCTGCCGACCGAGCAATCGAGCGACGGCGCCATCGAGAACGAGTCAACCTTCGCGGCCGGCACTGGCACGTTCGAGACCATCGTGCTCGAGGGCGAGGCCATTACCCAGATCGAGGAGTACGTTCCCGAGGAGTCGGTCGACAGCGAGCTGGCGTCGCTGACGCATCGGCTCGAGCTGGCGGCCCAGGATCCCACCGCAGCATCGCTCGAGGGGCAGCAGGCCGACGTGCCTGCGATCGATGCCGCGCAGACGCCGGCAGCCGAGGCGGATGCCGCCGGGCCAGACGCTGCAATCGATACGGCTGACACGGACGGCGCCGGCGCGGCGGCCGCCGACGGCTCAGCCGAGTTCGAGCCGCCGCCGCAGCGCGGGCGGCCGCAGCGACGCTGGCCCTGGATTGCCGGCAGCGCTGCGTTGGCGCTGCTGCTGCTGTTGCAGGCGGTGCATCACTGGCGGGACGCGCTGGCCGCGACCGCGCCACTGAATGGTCCGCTGACACGGGCGTACGCCGCAATGGGCATGCCGCTCGATCCGCACTGGGATCTGTCTGCATACGACGTTCGCCAGCAGGGCGCCACCGCGGATCCGACTGACAGCCAGCTGATCCGCGTGCGCCTGAGCCTGGCGAACCATGCCGCGCGGGCGCAACCGCTGCCGCTGCTGCGACTGACGCTGCTCGATCGCTACGGCAAGCGCATTGCCAGCAGCGATCTGGCGCCGGAACAGTACTGGCCCGGCGGCTCGCCGCCGCGCGCGTTCCTCGGCCAGGACGAACGCGTCGACAGCGAAGTCGTGGTGCGGGATCCAAGCGCCGCCAGTGCCAGCTTCGAGCTCGACGTCTGCCTGCGCAACGCCGCCGGGATCCTGCACTGCGCAGGCGACACGGCGCCAAGATGAGCTTGCGCATCGGCCCCTACGCGCTGGCGGGACGAGCCCTGCTGGCGCCGATGGCGGGTGTCACCGACCGGCCCTTCCGCCAGCTCTGCCGCCGCTGTGGCGCGGCACTGGCGCCCGCGGAAATGCTCAGCGCCGATCAGCGCCTCTGGAGCAGCTGTAAGTCGCAGCGGCGCATGGACCACGACGGCGAACCGGAGCCGCGCGTAGTTCAGCTGGTCGGTTCCGAGCCCGAAGTGCTGGCACAGGCGGCACGCGCCAATGTCGACCTCGGCGCGCAGATCATCGACATCAATATGGGCTGCCCGGCCAAGAAAGTCTGCCAGCGCGAGGCCGGCTCGGCGCTGCTGGCCGACGAGAATCTGGTCGCGCGCATCCTCGACGCGGTGGTGCGCGCGGTCTCGGTACCGGTCACGCTCAAGATCCGCACCGGTACCGATCCCACGCACCGCAACGCGCCGCGTGTGGCCAGCATCGCGCAGCAGTGCGGCGTAGCGGCGCTGAGCGTGCACGGTCGCACGCGCGCCGATCTGTTTCGCGGCAATGCGGAATACGACACCATCCGGCGCACGCGCCCGACGCTCACCATCCCGCTGATCGCCAACGGTGATATCGATTCAGCGCAGAAGGCGCGCACGGTACTTGATTTCACCGGCGCAGAAGGAGTAATGCTCGGGCGCGCTGCGCAGGGCGCACCATGGATCTTTCGCGATGTCAATGCGCGCCTGCGCAATCAATTCGCAGCGCCGCTCTTGCGCACGTTGAAAACTGAGATCATTCTTCAACACCTCGAATCCCTGTACGAGTTCTACGGCGAGTACACCGGGGTTCGAATGGCGCGTAAGCATCTCGGCTGGTATTGCCGGCAACATTCCGATGCAATCGAACTGCGGCCGGCACTCATGGCCGCAGAAGATACAGCGTCGCAGTTTGCGGCGGCCAGGTGCGGCTTCGGGCACTGGGCAGAGCTCGAAGCGGCGTAGCAGAACGATGCGCGGCCGGGGACGATCAGCGGGTGGTGAAGCCCGCGCTTGGGGAGAGCGAGCAGGCAGAACATGATCAGAACCAATGGGACCAAGACCAGTGGTCGGGAGCTGCCGCTGCGCAGCCATACGGAACGTGCACTCAACGATTATTTCGCCAATCTCAACGGTCATCGACCGGCGCGGCTCTACAACATGGTGCTGCGCGAGGTCGAGGAACCGCTGTTTCGCGCCGTGCTGGATTATGCCGCCGGCAACCAGAGCCGTGCCGCCGTAATCCTGGGCATCAATCGCGGCACCTTGCGCAAGAAGCTGCGAGAGCTCGGCCTGTCGGAATAGCGCACTCCATGCCCATCCGGCGTGCGCTGCTGTCGGTTTCGGATAAGAGCGGACTTGCGGCCCTCGGCGCGGAACTGCACCGGCGCGGCATCGAGCTGCTGTCGACCGGTGGCAGCGCGCGGCTGCTCGCGGACGCGGGGCTGCCGGTACGCGAGGTCTCGGATTACACCGGCTTTCCCGAACTCATGGACGGTCGCCTCAAGACGCTGCATCCGCGAGTCCACGGCGGCTTGCTGGGCCGGCGCGGCACCGACGATGATGCGATGCGCACCCACGGCATCGACGCCATCGACCTGCTGGTGGTCAATCTCTATCCGTTCGCCGCCACCATCGCACGGCCTGACTGCACTTTTGCCGAGGCCATCGAGAACATCGACATCGGCGGCCCGGCGATGCTGCGCGCGGCGGCCAAGAACCACGCCGACGTCACCGTGCTGGTCGACCCGGCCGACTACGCCGGCGTGCTGGCGGAAATCGACGATACCGGCGACACCTCGATCGACACGCGTTCGCGCCTGGCGGCCAAGGCGTTTGCGCACAGCGCGCGCTACGACACGCTGGTGGCCGACTACCTCGGGCGCCGTCAGGACTTTGCCGATGCTGTGCTTCCCGATCAGCTGCCACTGTATTTCGACAAGCGCTCGGAGTTGCGCTATGGCGAAAACCCGCACCAGCGCGCCGCTTTCTACCGCGCCCCGGGTGCGCACGGCGCGGGCATAGGGAATGCGCGCGCTCTACAGGGCAAAGAGCTCTCCTACAACAATATCGCCGACGCCGACACCGCCATCGAATGCGTGCGCGCATTCGCCGCGCCGGCCTGCGTCATCGTCAAGCACGCCAACCCCTGCGGCGTCGCGCAGGCCGCCAGCCTGCTCGAAGCCTATGGCAACGCCTACCGCACCGATCCCACCTCCGCCTTCGGCGGCATCATCGCCTTCAATCGCGAACTCGACGCCGCCAGCGCACGCGCCATCACCGAGCGGCAGTTCGCCGAGGTGATTGCGGCGCCGAGCGTGGCCGCGGAGGCGTTGGCGGTATTGGCCGCCAAGCCCAACCTGCGAGTTCTGGCGACCGGCGCGCTCAATGGGGACCAGGGCGAGGCGGGCGATGAACTCGAGCTGCGCAGCGTGACCGGCGGGTTGCTGGTGCAGCAACGGGACGTGGCGCGCATCGACCCCGCCGACCTGAAGTTCGTCAGCCGCCACCGACCCGACGGGCGCCAGCTCGACGACCTGCTGTTCGCCTGGACGGTGGTGCAGTTCGTCAAGTCCAACGCCATCGTGTTCGCGCGCGGCCGCGCCACCATCGGCGTCGGCGCGGGGCAGATGAGCCGCGTTTACTCGACACGACTCGCGGCGCTCAAGGCCGCCGACGAAAAGCTCGAACTGCGCGGCGCGGTCATGGCATCCGATGCATTCTTCCCATTTCGCGACGGCATCGACGTCGCGGCCTCGTTCGGCATCGCGGCGGTGATTCATCCGGGCGGCTCGATGCGCGACCAGGAAGTGATCGCAGCCGCGGACGAACACGGCATGGCGATGGTATTCACC
>JBAUYT010000051.1:0-16474 GCA_049584935.1 Steroidobacteraceae bacterium | reverse complement strand
TGGTTGGACTCTTCACTATGGCCTGCAGCTCGGCGTGCAGCCCTGCGGCCATCGCTGGATCGGCCCGCTGCTTGCGCTGAGTAGCAGACAACATCTCGCGCAGCACGTCGACCGAGCGCAGCAGCGCGTCGACGATGTTCGGCTGCACCTGGCGCTGGCCGCTGCGCAGTTGATCCAGCAGCGTCTCGAGCGTGTGCGTGAAGGCCGCCACGTCGGCGAAGCCGAAGGTGGCGCTGCCACCCTTGATCGAATGCGCCACGCGGAAAATGGTGTTGATGAGCTCGACGTCGGCTTCGCCGGCAGTGAGCTTGAGCAGCGCCGCCTCCATCGAACCGAGCGCCTCGAAGCTCTCCTCGAAGAAGGTCTCGTGAAATTGCGCCAGATCGAGTGTCATAAGTTTTTTTACACCATGGCTACGCCGGGGCTCTCGAGCAGCGCTCCGACGCTCAGTTGCGCGATCGCGTGTTCGAGCGTCGCCGAACGCCCGGTCCAGTCGTATTCGAGTCCGCGCTCGAGGCAATCCAGCGCGAACGCCACGCACAGCTGCACGCCGGCCGCGTCGACGCGGCTGACGGCGCTACCGTCGATTTCGTAGGGACCGGATCGCTCGAGCTGCCCGAGCATGTGGGCCTTGATGGCCGCCGCCTCGTGGATGGTGCAGCTGGCGCCAAGCACCACGCGACCGCGTGGCTCGGCCGTTGCGCCCCCGTCAGTCGGCTTAACGTCCTCTGTCATCGTGAGAAATTCCACTTCCAACGCCGCGCCCGCACGGCACCTTCCATAAAGCTGTTACGGCTGTTCGTCGCAATTACTTGATGGGACCTGCATCACATTCTGGAGACCATCGGCCAATGCCGGACGCCGCCGCCTCCGGCGGCGGCCCTGGTCTCGGGCCAAACCGTACACCCCGGCCGCGCTCTTTTTTGTGACCCTTCTAACACCCGCAGCAGTTGCATCTGGCGCCGCCCGGCCTCAAGCAACACACTGGCCGCGCCGATAGCGACTTAACGC
The DNA here is from genome assembly GCA_049584935.1 of Steroidobacteraceae bacterium. Classification (GTDB taxonomy): domain Bacteria; phylum Pseudomonadota; class Gammaproteobacteria; order Steroidobacterales; family Steroidobacteraceae; genus FEN-1191. The sequence continues at coordinate 15,463 of JBAUYT010000051.1, read as the reverse complement.
AACATGGACTTCCTGCGGGTCAGGTGGAGGCTAGAGTGAGCGCACAACCGGGCATGAGCATTCTCGTGGTCGATGATTTTTCGACCATGCGGCGAATCATCAAGGGCCTGCTGGGCGATCTGGGTTTTTCCAATATCACCGAGGCCGACGACGGCCTGACCGCACTGCCGCTGCTGCAAGCCGGCAATTTCGATCTGCTCATCACCGACTGGAACATGCCCGGCATGCAGGGCGTGGAACTGCTGCGCAAGGTGCGCGCCGACGAGCGCCTGAAGAAACTGCCAGTGCTGATGCTGACCGCGGAAGCGAAGCGGGAACAGATCGTCGAAGCCGCGCAGGCCGGCGTCAGCGGTTACGTGATAAAGCCGTTCACCGCGGCCACTCTCAAGGAAAAGATCGACAAGATATTCGGCAAATCCTCAGCCGCCGCCTGAGCCATGCGCATGCCCGGGGCCGGAACGCTGGCGGCGGATTACCGCCAATGGGTCGAAGCGATGCACGACGCACTCGCTTTGCAGGACGAGCGAGCATTCGCCGCCGCGGTGCAGGGCTTCAACGCGGTGCAGGAATCCTCCGTCATGACCAGCGTACGCAAGGTCGCGACCGATCTGCAGGCCGCGCTCGAACAGTTCCGCACTGACTCACGGCTGGTCGACCTGGCCGAGCGTCAGGTACCGGACGCGCGCGCACGGCTCGCGCACGTGCTCAAGCTCACCGACGATGCGGCGCATCACACCATGGACCTGGTCGACCAATGCTGTCCGCTGGTGGATGCAGTCGCGCAGGAGGCAGGCAGGCTGCAGCCGCTGCTGCGGGGCGCGAGCGACGTCGGCGGCGAATTGCGTGGCGAGATCGAAGCCTTCCTGACGCAAACGGCCGCGCACACCAAGACGGTGCGCGCAAGGCTCGCCGACGTGCTGCTGGCCCAGGGCTACCAGGACCTCAGCGGGCAGATCATCCGCAGCGTCATGAAGCTGGTCGACGAGCTCGAAGTCGCGCTCGGCGATCTGGTGCGCATCGGCGACTTCAGCGCCAACGATGGCGCCGGGCCGCTCGAAAGCGCTGCCACCGGCAACGGCCCGGTGGTACCCGGGGTCGAACATGGCGAGACCGTTGGCGGTCAGGACGACATCGACGCCATGCTCTCCGGCCTGGGAATGTAACTTTAGAAGAGTTCCAGTTCGCCGGGCGCGGACGCTTCGCGCAGGCTCTGCAGCGCCTTGAGCATCTGCTCGGCCCGCAGGCCGCGCATCATGAAATCGAACAGCACGCGCTCCTCGACCATGCTGTAGCGCGCCCGCACCTGGTCGAGAACGTTGTTCCAGTCGACCTTGGCAGCGAGCGCCATGTCGGCCGTGGCGTCGGCCGGGATGGCTAACCCCGAGCGCACGTGCGTCAATCGCTGCACCAGCTTGTCATAGAACTGCAGTGCCTTGACGACGCTCTGCACCGAGGCGCGGACCGAGTTCACCAGCTCGGCGCCGTTGGCATCCGCGTCACCGGGCGGCAGGCGCGCTTCGAAGCGCTGCACCTCGGCCGAGATCGACGCCAGGCATGCTGCAATCTTGTCGACCTGGGCATCGCTTTCGCGCACCGCCGCATCGAGCTGGGCCACACCCAGGTTGAGAAACTGGTGCAGACTGCGCGCCAGGGTCTGCGGGCCGTTGAGCGGCTCGGCCTGTTCGCGGCCGTCGCCCGCGCCATCGTGCCCCATCGCCTCGGTGGTCATGCTCAGCGGCTCCGACTATCGGCAGCCGCAGGCGCCACCGGACCGATCGCACCGCTGAGCACGCGATCGAGCGTCGACAGCAGCTGGTCGGGATGGAACGGCTTGACCATCCAGCCCGTGGCACCGGCACGCTTGCCCTGTTGTTTGCTCTGCGCGCTGGATTCGGTGGTCAGGAGCAGCATCGGGGTCAGATGATAGCTCGGCAGTGTGCGCAGATGAGCTACCAGCGTAATACCGTCCATGCGCGGCATGTTGACGTCCGCCAGCACCAGATCTACCGCGTTGCTGCGCGCGTACTCGAGAGCCTCGTCCCCGTCGGCCGCTTCGATGACTTCGTAACCCGCGGCGCGCAGGGTCACGCCCACCATGTGCCGCATCGAAGGTGAGTCATCCACGGCCAGAATCTTTTTGGTGGACATTCAGCCCGCTCCGTTCCACATAAACATCATTGCCGCGCCGAGACCCAGGGCGCCAGTGGCTTCACCTTGGATATCGGCGCCGGGTGGCTGGACTTAACGGCCGACCCGGAGGTTTCCCCGCAGTGAGTAGCCGGTCACACTATTCGATGCCGGTGCGTGCGCTGCGCCGGCTCCCGGGCGTAGGCAGGCGCCGCGCCCGCTAGTGCGCGCCGCGCAACAGTTCGACGTTGCCGCCGGCCGCGGTGGTATCGATGCTGACGGCGCGCTCGGTCATGAAGCGCGTCAGGTATTGCGGTCCGCCAGCCTTGGGCCCGGTGCCGGACAGCCCCTCGCCGCCAAAGGGCTGGGAACCGACCACGGCGCCGATCATGGTGCGGTTGACATATAGATTGCCGACGCGTGCAGTCCGCCGCACCAGCTCGACGTGCTGCGTCAGCCGTGTCTGCAGACCCATGGTGAGTCCATAACCGCTGGCGTTGATGCGCGCTACCGCTGCGCCAAGTTCGCCGGCGCGCCAGGTCACGACGTGCAGCACCGGTCCAAATACTTCCTGGCGCAGGTCCTCGATGCGCGCCAGCTGCACCAGCGTCGGTGCCACGAAATGCCCACTCATACCCGGCGGCAGCGCGCAGCGATACAGAATCCGGGCGGGCGGCAGCGCCGCAACATAGGACTCGAGCTGCCGCTGCGCCGCGGCGTCGATCACCGGACCCACGTCCGTATCCGGTTCGGCAGGATCCCCGATCCGCAGCTTCGCCATGGCGCCAGCCAGCATCGACAGCAGCGGTGGTGCGATGTCCTCCTGCAGGCACAACAGCCGCAATGCCGAGCAACGCTGGCCGGCACTCTGGAACGCGGACGCCAGCGCGTCCCCAACCGCGCGCTCGAGCAGCGCAGTCGAGTCCACCAGCATGGCATTGAGCCCGCCGGTCTCCGCGATCAGTGGCACCAGCGCACGCGACTCGTCGGCCAGCAGCGCCTGCGCGATGCGCCGCGCCGTAGCGTTCGATCCCGTGAACACGACGCCATCGAGCCGGCGGTCGCCGACCAGCGCTGCGCCGAGCGCGTCATCGCCCGGCAGGAACGCCAGCACGCCGGGCGGAACGCCGGCCTCGAGCAGCAATTGCACAGCGCGATGCGCGATCAGCGGCGTCTGTGGTGCGGGCTTGGCGATGACCGCGTTGCCGGTCACCAGCGCCGCGGTCACCTGGCCGAGAAAAATGGCCAGCGGGAAGTTCCATGGGCTGATGCAGGCGAATACACCGCGTGGCGCCCAGGTCAGTTCATTGCGCTCACCGGTGGGTCCGGGCAAGCTCGTGCCCTGGATCAGCCGGCGCGCCTGCAGCGCGTAGTACCGGCAGAAGTCCACCGCCTCCCGTACCTCCGCCAGCGCGTCGGCCACGGTCTTGCCCGCCTCGCGCACCGCCAGTGCCATCAGCAGCTCGCGTTCGCGCTCGAGCAGATCGGCAGCGCGTGTCAGACAGTTGGCGCGCGCATCGGCGCCGAGCGCCGCCCAGCGCGGCTGTTCGCTCAGCGCCAGCACCAGCGCCTGCTCGAGCTGCGCCGGGCTCGCCTGCGTCACCGAACCCACTATCCGTTCGGGCCGCGACGGGTCGGGCAGCGGCGTCGCGCTGCCCGGGTGCTCGCGGCCATCGATCAACGGCGATGCCTGCTGCGGCTGCGTCCAGTGTAGCGCCAGCCGCGCCAGCAACGCCGCGGTGCCGACTGGATCGGCAAAATCGAAGCCGGCCGAATTTGCTCGGCCGGGGAACAGCTTCTGCGGTGCCACGATGGCCTCATTTTCCAGCGACTCGGCGCGCTGGCATTGTGTGACGGGATCCAGCACCAGGCGCTCGTCGTCGATCTCGGGATTGGCAAGCTGATAGACGAAGCCGGCGTTGGCGCCATTTTCGAGAATGCGCCGCACCAGGTAGGGCAGCAGTTCGGCATAGCCGCCGACTGGGGCGTAGATTCGGCAGCGCACCGCGCCCGCTCGCATGAGCGGTTCGTAAAGTCCCACGCCCATGCCGTGCAGCCGCTGGAATTCCAGATCCCGCCGTCCCTGGGTCCAGTGCAGGATGGTCGCCACGGTACGGGCGTTGTGGGTCGCAAATGCCGGCAGCAATCCTTCCGCATCGAGCAGACGGCGTGCGCACGCCAGGTAGCTGACGTCGGTCATGCACTTGCGGGTATGCACCGGAAACTCGTCCAGGCTCAGCTGTTGCGCGTGCTCGATCTCGCCATCCCAGTAGGCGCCTTTGACCAGCCGCACGGTCAGGCGCAGGCCACAGCGCCGCGCCAACGACTGCGCCCAGTCGATCAACCGGGGTGCGCGCCGCAGGTAGGCCTGCACGGCAAAGCCGAGGCCGTCCCAATCCTTCAGCTGCGGGTCGCCGGCGACACCCTCGATGACGGCGCAGGACATTTGCAGCCGATCGTGCTCTTCGGCGTCGATCGTGAGCCCGATGTTGCGCTCGCGGGCGGCGCGCGCCAGCCCGGTCACCGCGGCGATCAGCGTTGGTACCGCGTGCGCGTGCTGGAGCGGCTCGTAGCGGCAATCGAGCGCCGACAGCTTGACCGAGATGCCGTCGTTGCGCGAGCTCGAACCGCGGCGGTCGGCGTGCGCGCCGACCGCCGCGATGGCTGCGTGATAGGCATCGAGATAGCGGCGCGCGTCGGCGTCGGTGCGCGCAGCCTCGCCGAGCATGTCGTAGGAAAAGCTGAAGGCACGCAAGTCGCGCCGGTGCGAGCGTTGCAGGGCCTGGCGGATATTGCGCCCGAACACGAACTGCCGTCCGAGCAGCTGCATCGACACTGCCACGCCCGGCCGCAGCAGCCACGCCAGCGACGGCGCCGCGGCCACCAGACCGCGCGCCAGGATCAGTGCGCGCGTCAGCAGGTTGACCCGCCAGCTGTCGGAAGCGCCGCGATGCGAGCGCCAATTACCGTCGGTGAGCTTTTCAGCGATCAGCATGACCGCCGTGGCGGCGTCGGGCACGCGCAAATACGCCTCCGCCAGGGTCAGCAGCGCCAGCCCCTCGGCGGTATGCAAGCCGTACTGCTGCAGAAAGCGATCGATCCAGCGCCGCTGCAACGCGGCTCGCTGCGAGCGCGCCAGCGACAGCGCCACGCCCTGCACGGCCGCGGCCTCCTGGTCGACGAGCGCGATCTCGCTGAGCAGTTGCGCTGGCACGATTGACACGGTGGAGTACGCGTCAGTTGCCGTCGCTGATGAGCGTGCCGCCGTCCACCACCAGGTTCTGTCCGGTGATGAACCCGCCCGCGCGTGCCGCCAGCATCACTGCCACGCCAGCGATTTCGTGCGGCTCGCCGAGCCGGCGCAGCGGCGTCAACGACAGTCGGCGCTCCAGCACCGCGGCGTTATCGGTCAGCGGACGCGCGAACTCGGTGGCGATTACGCCCGGCGAGATGGCGTTCACTCGCACGTTCTGCGGCCCCCATTCAACCGCGAGGTTGCGCGCCAGCTGCGCCACGCCAGCCTTGGACAGGCCATACAGCCCGATGGCCTTGTTGCCGCGCAGGCTCGACAGGCTCGCGCTCAGGATGACCACCCCATCACGGCGCTGTGCCATGGCTGGAATGACCAGGCCGGTGAGCCACAGCATGCTGCGCAGGTTCACGGTCATGGTGCGGTCCCAATCGCAGTCGCTGGCCCCGGCGATCGGACCCGCGTGCGGCGCGATGCCGGCGTTGCACACCAGAATGTCGATGCGCTCACGCTGCGCCAGCGAGCCGGCAACCAGCTGCTCGAGCTGCGCGCGCTCGCCGACGTCGCACGGCAGGCCGATGACGTCGAGGCCGCGTGCACGCAGATCGGCCGCGGCCTGAGTGCACGCCTGCGGCTCGTTGCCGGAAATGATCACGCGCGCGCCGGCTGCCGCCATCTCGCTGGCAATCGCCAGCCCGATGCCGCGCGTGGCACCGGTGATCAGTGCAACCCTGCCTGACAGCTCGAACAGCGTGGAGGCCATCAGGACTGCGCCCGCAGATGCGGCCAGGCGGCACGCAGGTAGAGTCCCATGGAGAACAGCGTCAATCCGGCCGCCAGTACCGTCAGCCAGGTGCCCAGCAGGTAGATCGGCAGTCCCAGCAATGTGTGCCGGAACAGCAGCATCGTCAGGCCGGTCATCTGCAGGATGGTCTTGTATTTGCCGATGCGCGAAACCGCAACTGCGGTCCGTTGGCCGATGCCGGCCATCCATTCGCGCAATGCCGAGATCGCGATCTCCCGGCCAATGATGACCGCCGCGGTCAGCACCATGAGCGCGCGCGCGTCGCGGCTCACGATCAGCACCAGCGCGACCGCAACGATGAGCTTGTCGGCCACCGGATCGAGAAAGGCGCCGAGCCGCGTGGTCTGGCCCAGCCGGCGGGCCAGATAGCCGTCGAGCGAATCGGTGATGGCAGCCGCGGCGAACAGCAGCCCGGCGATCGGGTCGGCCGGACCGTCCGGCCGCTGCTCGCCCAGGAAGAACAGCACCACCACCAGCGGAATCGCCAGAATGCGCAGCCACGTCAGGATATTCGGCAGATTCCAGATCATCACGCCCCCGGATGCAGATGATCATAGATCGAACGCGCCATCGACGCCCCGACACCGGAAACCTTCTCGAGATCGGACACCGCCGCGCGCATCACGCCCTGCAGCCCGCCGAAGTGGGTGAGGATGGCACGTCGTCGCGCGGGACCCAGGCCCGGGACCGTCTCGAGCACGGATTCGCGGTAGCGACGCGCGCGACGGCGGCGATGCCCCGTGATCGCGAAGCGATGGGCCTCGTCGCGCACGCGCTGGATGAAGTGCAGCGCTGCGCTGTCGGGCTCGAGGACGACGGGGGTCGGATCGCCGGCGATGTGCAGGCGCTCCTGTCCCGGCCGCCGGTCGGCCCCCTTGGACACGCCCACGACTCTAAGCTGCGTCACGCCGGCCGCCGCCAGCGCGGTAACCGCGGCATCGACCTGCCCCGGACCGCCATCGATCAGCAGCAGGTCGGGCGCCCTGCGCTCGCCGCTGGCGATGCGCGCGCCGTAACGCTGCAGCGCCTGGTGCATGGCTGCATAGTCGTCACCCGCGGTGACGCCCTCGATGTTGTAGCGGCGGTAATCGCGCTTGTGCGCGCCGTCGGGTCCGAACACCACGCAGGATGCTACGGTCCCTTCGCCGGCCGTATGGCTGACGTCGAAACATTCGATGCGCTCTGGCGGATGCGGTAATTGCAGCACGCGCGCCAGGATGCGGCGACCCTCGGCGGCGAGGTCCGCCTGCGCCCGCCGCATGCGCAGGGCGTTGTGTGCATTCTCCTGCGCCAGCTCGATCCATTTGACGCCGCGCCCGCGTTGCGGCACCCGCAGTTCGAGCCTGCGGCCGGAGGCGCTGGCGAGCGCCTCGATCAGCGCCTCGCGATCGGGCAGCGACAGGTTGATCAGCACCTCGGGCGGCGGCGGCTCGCGGCCGTAGTACTGCATCAGGAATGCAGCCAGGGTCTCGGGCGGCTCGCTGAGTGCGCTGCCCGGAAAATAACTGGCGCTGCCGAGATTCTGGCCATCACGCACCGGCAGCACGCAGATAGCGTACTGGCCAGGCTCTCCCGCAATCGCGATGACATCGACATCGGCGGGGCGTTGCGCGGCCGCGATCTGCTGCGCCCGTATTTCCTGCAGCTCGCGCAGCTGATCGCGCAGACGCGCCGCGTCCTCGAACCTGAGCGCCGTCGCGGCCTGCTCCATGCGCAGCTGCAAGGCCGCGATCACTTCGTCGTTACGACCCTCGAGCACGCCGATGGCGCCCTCGAGGTCGCGCGCGTAGCTGTCGCGATCGATCAGGCCGACGCACGGCGCCGAGCAGCGGCCGATCTGGTACTGCAGGCACGGCCGGCTGCGGTTGGCGAAGAAGGAGTCGCGGCAGTTGCGGATCCGGAACACCTTCTGCAGATGCTGCAGTACCTCCTTGACGGCATAGGCGCTCGGAAACGGGCCGTATTGGCGGCTGCCGGGCTGCGTCGGTCCACGGTAGAACACCAGTCGCGGGAACTCGTGACCGGGCTGGCAGAGAATGTAGGGAAACGACTTGTCGTCCCGCAGGACGATGTTGTAGCGCGGCCGGTGCGCCTTGATCAGATTGCTCTCGAGCAGCAGTGCCTCGGGCTCGGTGTTGACGACGGTCACCTCGATGCGCGCGATCCGCGCTACCAGCGCCGCGATCTTCGGCGACAGCGGCCGGCCGGCGAAATAACTGCCGACGCGGTCGCGCAGGCGCGCCGCCTTGCCGACGTACAGCAGCTCGTCGCCAGCGTCGTACATGCGGTAGACCCCGGGACGCTGCGGCAGCGTCGCCACGTAGGCGCGCGCATCGAAGCCGGTTTCGCTCATGCCGCTGCCTGCCGCGCCCGGCTCAGTCGGCGCCGCCTGCCCCATTGCGTGCACACGGCCGGCTCACTGTCGCTTGCTGCGTTGGGCGATCAGCATCGCCAGCTCGAGCGCCTGCTCGTAGTTCAGCCGCGGATCCAGCTGCGAACGGTAGGCACGCTGCAGGTCCGCGTCCGTGAGGCCGCGCGCGCCGCCGGTGCATTCGGTCACATCCTCACCGGTCAGCTCGATGTGCACCCCGCCGAGGCAGGAGCCCTGATCGACGTGGATGCGGAAGGCCAGGTCGAGTTCCTTGAGGATGTTCTCGAAGCGACGCGTCTTGAAGCCGCCGGTGCTGGTCTCGGTATTGCCATGCATGGGATCGCAGCACCACAGCACCGAGTGGCCGGTGCGGCGCACGGCCGCGATGGCGGCCGGCAGCGCCCGCTCGATATCGCGGGCGCCGTAGCGGTGGATCAGCGTCAGCCGCCCCGGCTGATTCTGCGGATTGAGCGTCGTCACCAGCTCCTGCAACCACTGATCGCTCATGGCGCTGCCGATCTTGATGCCGATCGGATTGGCTATGCCGCGAAAATACTCGACGTGCGCGCCCTCGACCTGCGCGGTGCGCATGCCGATCCAGGGCATGTGCGTCGACAGGTTGTACCAGCGGTTCTGGCGCGCGATGTGGCGCGTCTGCGCCTGCTCGTACAGCAGGTGCAGGCCTTCGTGGCTGGCGAAGAAATCCACGCGGGTCGCCTCGTGCACGCGCTTGCCGCTGAGCGATTCGAAGAAATCGAGCGCGTCGCCGATCGAGTGGGCGATGCGCTCGTACGCCTCTCGCAGCTGCGCGTGCCGCATGAAACCGAGGTCCCAGTATTCCGGGTGGTGCAGGTCGGCGAAGCCGCCGTCGACCAGTGCACGCACGAAGTTGAGCGTCAGCGCCGCGCGCTCGTAGCCGCGCAACAGCAGCTGCGGATCGGCGCGCCGCGCCTCCGGCGAAAATTCGGGCCGGTTGACCAGGTCGCCGCGATAGGCCGGCAAGGTCACGCCGTCACGCGTTTCCATGTCGGCTGATCGCGGCTTGGCGTACTGGCCGGCCATGCGGCCGACGCGGATGACCGGCTTCTTCATGCCCGAGAGCAGCACCAGGCTCATCTGCAGCAGCACCTTCAGCTGCTTGGCGATACGGTCCGATTCGCACTCGGCGAAGCTCTCGGCGCAGTCCCCACCCTGCAGCAGGAAGCCCTCACCGCGCTGCACGGCTGCCAGCCGCTCGCGCAGGTTCTCGACTTCCCACGACACTACGATGGGCGGCAGGCGCGCCAGTTCGGCCACTACGCGCGCCAGTGCATCCGGATCCTCATAGGCGGGCTGCTGCGTCGCCTTGCGCCCCTGCCAGCTCGCCGGATGCCAGGTATTGCTATCGGTGGAACGCACGGGCGAATGCTAACATGCGCACTTTGCCGGGGGCATTCATGCACAAGGTGCTGGTGTTGGGGGCCGGCAAGATCGGCGCGCTCATCTCCGGGCTGCTGGCGGAGTCCGGCGCCTATCAGGTACAGCTCGCCGACGTCGACCAGACCGCAGCCGCCGCTGTCGCCCGCGCACACGGGCTGAGCAATGTCGAGGCGGTAAAGCTGGACGCTACCGATGCGGCCGCGCTGCGCGAGCATCTGCGCGCGCGCCCGGTCGATGCGGTGGTGTCGAGCCTGCCGTACCACTGCAATCCAGTGGTCGGCGCTGCCGCGCGCGAGGTCGATGTGCACTACTTCGATCTCACCGAGGACGTCGAGGTCACGCGGCGCATCAGCGCGCTGGCGCGCAATTCCGCGCGGGCGTTCGTGCCTCAGTGCGGGCTGGCACCCGGCTTCATCAGTATTGCGGGTGGCGAACTGATCCGTCACTTCGAGAGCCTGCGTAGCGTGCGGCTGCGCGTCGGTGCCCTGCCGCAGCACCCGCACAACGTACTCAAGTATTCGCTGACCTGGTCCACCGAGGGACTCATCAACGAGTATGGCAATCCCTGCGAGGCCATCGCCGACGGACGGCTGGTCGAAATCCGGCCGCTCGAAGGGCTGGAGGAAATCGAGATCGACGGCACGTTGTACGAGGCCTTCAACACCTCGGGTGGCCTCGGCTCGCTGGCACAGACCAGCGGTCAGCATTGCGAGAGCATGGACTACAAGACCATCCGTTATCCCGGACACTGCGCGCAGATGCGGCTGCTGATGAACGATCTCAAACTCAATCACGATCGCGCCACGCTCAAGCGCATCCTGGAAAATGCGGTACCGCAGACATTGCAGGACGTGGTGATCGTCTACGCCGCGGTCACCGGCATGCAGAACGGCGAGCTGCGCGAGGAAAACTACGTCAGCAAAATCTACCCGCAGATGATTGCGGGCCGGCTCTGGTCCGCCATCCAGGTCAGCACCGCCTCGGGGCTGTGCGCGGTACTGGATATCGTGCTCGCCGGGCCCGGCAAGCACCGCGGCCTGGTTACGCAGGAATCTTTCCGGCTGCCGGACATCCTCGACAACCGCTTCGGCCAGTATCTCGCCGCCGGCGGCAGCAAGGACATCTCCGGCGACGTGGTGCTGAGCGGCGCACCCGGCCGACAGCGCGCCCTGCACGCCTGAGTCAACGCCATGTCCGCCCATATCAGCTCATTGCTGCAGCACTTCGGCATCCCGGGCGCGGCCGCCGGTGCGGCTGCCTCGTTGGAAACCGTCAATCCGGCCGACGGCAGCCTGCTGGCGCGGCTGCCGGTCAGCACGGCGGCCGCGTACGAAGCCGTCGTCGTTCGTGCGCAGGAAGCGGCACGTCTCTGGGCACAGGTGCCGGCGCCGGCACGCGGCCAGCTGGTGCGGCAGATTGCCGACGAGCTGCGGCTGCACCGACAGGAACTCGGCACGCTGGTCGCGCTCGAGAACGGCAAGATCCTGGCCGAGGCCATCGGCGAAGTGCAGGAGATGATCGATATCGCCGATTTCGCCGTCGGCCAGTCGCGCCAGCTCTATGGCCGCACTATGCATTCGGAACGACCACAGCATCGGATGTACGAGCAGTGGCACCCGCTCGGCGTCGTCGGCATCATCACGGCATTCAATTTTCCCGTGGCCGTCTGGTCGTGGAATGCGCTGATCGCGGCTATCTGCGGCAACGCCTGCATCTGGAAGCCGTCGGCCAAGACGCCGCTGTGCGCGCTGGCGGTACAGTCGCTATGCCAGCGCGTACTCGAGCGCGCCAAGGCTCCGGCCATCTTCCAGCTGCTGCTGGATCAGGGCAGCGAGCACGGTCAGAGGCTGGCCGCGGACACGCGGGTCGCGCTGCTGTCCTTTACGGGCTCGACCGAGGTCGGCCGGCGTGTGGCCCAGACCGTGGCGGCACGCCTGGGCAAGTCGCTGCTCGAGCTCGGCGGCAACAATGCCATCGTGGTCGACGACAGCGCCGATATCGACATGGCCGCGCGCGCCATCGTGTTCGGCGCTCTCGGCACCGCCGGCCAGCGCTGCACCAGCACGCGGCGCGTAATCGTGGTGCGCTCGCAATTGCAGGCACTGCAGCAACGGCTGGTGCATGCTTACCGCCAGGCGCGCATCGGCGATCCGCTCGACTCGAAGACCCTGGTCGGACCGCTGATCGACGCGCAGGCCGTACGTGCCTACGAGCGCGCCATCGAGGCAGCTCGCAGCGCCGGCGGCGAAGTACTGGTCGGCGGCAAGGTGCTGTCGCGGGCCGGTCACTATGTCGAGCCGGCCATCGTGCTGGCGCAGAACCACTGGGAGATCGTGCGGCACGAGACCTTCGCGCCCATTCTCTATCTGATTCCCGCGGATTCGCTCGAACAGGCCATCGAGCTGCAGAATCAGTCCGCCTACGGGCTGTCGTCGGCGCTGTTCACCCGGCAGCTCAGGGCGGCGGAACACTACCTGAGCCACAGCGGCAGCGATTGCGGCATCGCCAACATCAACATCGGTACCTCGGGTGCCGAAATCGGCGGCGCCTTTGGCGGCGAGAAGGACACCGGCGGCGGTCGTGAGGCCGGCTCGGATGCCTGGAAGGCCTACATGCGCCGGCAGACCAATACCATCAACTGGGGCTCGGCGCTGCCGCTGGCGCAGGGCATCGAGTTCGACCCGGGCGGCGCCTAGCGACCGGGCAGACGCAGCTCCGCGCGCGCGCCGCCGAGCACCGCGGAACTGCCAATCACCAGCTCGCCGCCGTAGAGCGCGGCGGTTTCGCGCACCATCGCCAAGCCCAGGCCGTGTCCCGGCACCTGCTCGTCGACGCGCACGCCCCGCTCGATGACGCGCACACGGTCGGCTGCCGGGATACCGGCGCCATCGTCCTCGATCACGATTGCAAGCCGACGTGGCGGCTCGCGTGCGCCATCGAGCCGCGCGCTGACCAAGACCCGGTTGCGGCACCATTTGCAGGCGTTGTCGAGTACGTTGCCGATCAGCTCGAGGACGTCGCCGGTATCGCCCAGGAAGCCAAGGGCCGCGGGTACGTCCAGGTCGATGCGCAGATCCTTGCCGGCGTGCACCTTCAGCAGTGCCGCGCGCAAGTCGGTCACCAAAGGCAGTATCGCAACGCTGGCCTGTCCGAGCGTTGCCCCGCCGCCGGCCGCGGCGCGTTTGAGCTGGTGATCGACGATCTGCGCAATCCGGTCGATCTCGTGCTGCAACGTCGCGCGCTGCGCGATCGGGTCTTCGCCGGTCCCGAGCTGCGCGCGAATCACGGCCAGCGGCGTCTTCAGGCTGTGCGCCAGGTTGCCGAGCGTGTCGCGATAGCGCGCAATACGATTGCGCTCCGACTCGAGCAGTGCATTGAGGCCATTGGCAACACCGCTGAGCTCGCGTGGATAATCGCTGCCCAGGGCGGCCGTGGTGCCCGCCTCCACCGCCGCGATCTCCTGCTCCAGGCGCCGCACCGGCGATAGCGCGCGCCGCATCATCCAGGCCATGGTCGCGAGCAGCGCGAGCACCAGCGCACCGAACCACCCGGCCATCTGCTGGCGGAAACGCCACAGCTGCCGCTGCTGCGGCTCGGTGCTGTCGGCAGCGGTGAACACCAGGTTGCGGGACTCGCCGGCGGCGTAGTCCCACTGCAACCCACGGCTCAGTACCGCAACCGGCGCTCCATCCCTCGCTTGCACGTAGCGGAAATCGATACCGCCGACCGGCAATGGCAGCCCCAGCGCCAGCCCGGTTCCAGCCAGCGACGGCGAGCTCCAGAGCAGCTTACCTGCCTGGTCGCGCACCACCGCATAGTGTCCCGAGCCCGGCACCTCCAGCCGCGATTCGGGATCGAGCAGATTGACTTCGATGCCGCCGTCGCGATTGAGATCGGCGGCCGTGACCAGACCCACGACCTGTTCTGCCAGCAGATCTCGCAGCGAAGCCGTGGACAGCGAGCGGAACACCCCGTCGAGTACGCCGATCGTCAGCGCGAAGAACAGTATCAGCGGCACCGCCACCGCGATCAGCAGCCGCCGGCTTACGGACGGCGGTTGCAGGCTCGGAGTCATCGGCTTCGTCAGGCCGCGCTGTTGCGCGGCAGGCTCAAGCGGTAGCCGCGACCCCGCAGCGTTTCGATGGGCCTGAGCGTGTCGTCCGGATCGAGCTTGCGCCGCAGCCGGCCGATCAACACCTCCAGTACATTGCTGTCGCGGTCGAAATCCTGCGCGTACAGCCGCTCGGTCAGCTCGGCCTTGGACAACACCTCACCGGCGCGCAGCATCAGATGCTCCAGCAGGCGGTATTCGAAGCTCGTCAGCTCCACCACTGCGCCATGCACCGTCACCGTCTGGGCGCGGGAGTCGAGCTCGATTGGACCGCAGCGCAGTTGCGCACTGGCCCACCCGCCCGAGCGCCGCAGCAACGCCGCCAGCCGCGCCTGCACCTCGGCCACGTGGAAGGGCTTGGCGACGTAATCGTCGGCACCGGCACTCAAGCCCTCGACCTTGTCCTGCCAGCTGTCACGCGCGGTCAGGATCAGCACGCCGAAGGTCTTGCCGCGTGCGCGCAGCTGGCGAATCAACTCCAGGCCCGGCAGCTTCGGCAGCCCCAGGTCGATGATGGCCACATCGATCGGATATTCGCTGCCCGCGTACAGGCCTTCTTCGCCGTCCGCGGCCACATCCACGGTGTGGCCGGCGGCCTCGAGGTCGGCCTTGAGCGCCTCGCGCAACGCGGCTTCGTCTTCCACCAGCAGCACTCGCATCAGCGGACTTCGGCGCCGCTGCGCGCGTCGATGTGCACTTCCCAGACCTTGCCCGCCTGGGACAGGAGCCTGAACACGTAGATGTGCCGTCCACCCTCGTCGGTACTGCTGGCGCGCACCACGCGGGCCGCATAGCGCTGCTGCACCAGCGCGGTGGCCTGCGAGGCGGTCAGCTCATGCTCGGCGCGGGCCGCACCCGCGCTGTCTGCCGCCGGCGCTGGCCGGCTGCTGCACAGGCACGTCGCCAGCAATGCGGCCATCCACATTGCTCTGCCCAACCCGCTCCCTGGCATCTGCTTCACCACTGCCCCCGATCGACCCAAAGACACCGCAGCCTATGCTCCAGGCCATGAACCCCGGCTGAACTGAGGCCGACGTTTCAACTCACTGACTTGGCATTGAGCCAGAGCTCGTCCCACTGCGCCGCGGACAGGGCCTCGAGCCGCACCCCGCTACGCTGCGCCTCGAGCTCCATGTGCGCAAAGCGCTGCTCGAACTTGAAGCAGGCGCTACGCAGCGCCTGCTCCGGATCCAGGGCGCGGTGGCGCGCCCAGTTGGCGAGCGTGAACAGCAGGTCACCGAGTTCCTCCGCCATATGCGCCGCCGAACCGGCCGCCGCCGCCCGATCCAGCTCTGCGAGCTCCTCATCGATCTTGGCGCGTACGCCGCTTGCGTCCGGCCAGTCGAAGCCGACCCGCGCCGCGCGCCGGCCGAGCTTGGC
>JBAUYT010000050.1:0-1622 GCA_049584935.1 Steroidobacteraceae bacterium | reverse complement strand
GGAAACTGGTTCCAGCAGACATATCCAAGTTGTTTGTGGAACACCGGAGAGGTGTACACAGTGGAGTTATACGCGCGGGTTCGGCGAGCGGTCATCGTCGAGAAGATGAGTGAACGCGAGGTGGCCCGGCAGTTCGGTCTGGCCCGCGAGACAGTGCGGAAAATGATGCGGTACTCGGCACCACCCGGCTACCGGCGGCAGCAACCGGTGCGCCGGCCCAAGCTGGGCGCCTGGATCGGGACCATCGACCAGATCCTGGAAGCCGACAAGGCGGAAGGCAAAAAGCAGCGTCACACAGCCAAGCGGATTTTCGAGCGGCTGCGCGACGAGCATAACTACACGGGCGGCTACACGATCGTGAAGGACTACGTGCGGCTCAGGAAACTGAGTCAGCGCGAGATGTTCGTGCCGCTGGAGCACCCGCCAGGAGACGCGCAGGCCGACTTTGGCGAAGCGATGGTGGTGATCGCCGGGGTGGAGCGCAAGGCGCACTACCTGGTGATGGACCTGCCGCAGTCCGATGACGGCTTCGTGATGGCGTTTCCGGCCGAGACGACGGAAGCGTTCCTGGAAGGCCACAACCACGCCTTCGCCTATTTCGGCGGCGTGCCGCGCACGATCCTGTACGACAACACCAAGATCGCCGTTGGGCGGATCTTGGGCGATGGGACGCGGATGAAAACACGAGCATTCACCGAACTGCAAAGCCACTATCTGTTCGCCGAGAAGTTCGGGCGTCCGGGCAAGGGCAACGACAAGGGGAAGGTGGAAGGGCTGGTGGGCTACGCGCGGCGGAACTTCATGGTGCCGCGGCCGCGATTCGCCACCTGGGAGGAGTTCAACGCGCATCTGCTCCTCCAATGCCAGAAACGGCGGGAGCGCAAGCTGCGGGGACAGCAGCAGACGATCAGCGAGCGATTCGAGAAAGACCGGGAGAGGCTGCTGCCGTTGCCGGCAGCACCATACGAAGCCTGCGACAAGCATTCCACGCGGGTGACGTCGATGTCGCTTGTGCGCTATCGCACTAACGACTACTCGGTGCCGGTTGAGTGGGGGCACCGCGAAGTGCTGGTGAAAGGGTTCGTGCATGAAGTGGTGATCTGCGCGGCGAGCGAGGTGATCGCGCGCCATCCACGAAGCTATGAACGCGAAGACATGATCTTCAATCCGCTGCATTACCTGGCGCTGCTGGAGCAGAAGCCGAATGCGCTCGACCAGGCTGCGCCGCTTGCTCGTTGGGTTCTGTCGGAGGGCTTCTCGCAGATGCACCGTCTGATGGAAGCGCGCCTGGGCAAGAAGGGCAAGCGCGAGTTCATACAAGTTCTTCGGCTGGCGGAAACGTTCGCGCTCACGGAAGTAGCGCAGGCCATCGATGATGCTCTGCGGATAGGGACGATCTCGTTCGATGCCGTCAAGCACCTGCTGCTGTGCCGGATCGAGCGGCGGCCAGCACGGCTGGATCTGGAGAACTATCCACATCTGCCCACGGCGGAAGTGGCGACCACTGCGGCCGCCGACTACCTGTCGCTCCTGGAGGCATGCTGATATGGACACGCCCCAGGTCCTGCTCGACCATCATCTGAAAACGCTGCGGCTGCCGACGTTTCTGCGCGAGTACGACA
>JBAUYT010000049.1:0-17848 GCA_049584935.1 Steroidobacteraceae bacterium | reverse complement strand
GAGAAGGGTACGCAGGGATTCAGCGTCGGGCGCAAGGAAGAAAAGATGGGCGCGCGCGGCGTTCCCTCCTGCCCGCTGTTCTTCGACGACGCGTTCGTGCCCGAAAGCAACCGCATGGGGCCAGAGGGCGGGCAGGGCTTCAAGCTGGTGATGGAGGCATTCAATACCTCGCGCCCCATCGTCGCCGCGCGCGCCGTGGGGCTCGCGCAGGGGGCAATCGACCACGCGGCGGCGTTTCTGCAGACGCGCAAGGCATTCGGACGCACGCTCACGGACTTTCAGGGACTGCGCTGGATGCTCGCGGACATGGCGATGCAGACCGAAGCCGCACGCCAGCTCACTTACAAGGTCGCCAGCATGATCGATGCCGGTGCCTCGGGTCCGCAGCTCGGCAGCATGGCCGCCATGGCCAAATGCTTCGCGTCGGACGTGGCGATGAAGGTGGCAACGGACGCCGTGCAGCTGTTCGGTGCCGCCGGCATCTCGAACGAATATCCAATCAATCGCTACTTCCGGGACGCCAAGGTCGTGCAGATCGTCGAGGGTACCAACCAGATTCAGCGCAACATCATCGCCAACGTGCTGCTCGGCCGGGAATCGAGGCGCTGACATGTTTCGCAGCGATTTGCTCAAGGGCAAGCGGATCCTTATCACCGGCGGCGGCACCGGGCTCGGCAAGAGCATCGCGCGGCGTTACCTAGAGCTCGGGGCCGAACTTGTCATCTGCGGCCGCCGACCGGAGGTGCTGCAAGCCACGGTGGATGAATTGCATGCAGCCACCGGTGGGATTATCGCCAGTGAGCAGTGCGATGTGCGCGAATCGGCCCAGGTCGAGGCCATGTTGAAGCGCATCTGGCAACACGGGGCGCTGGATGCGCTGGTCAACAACGCCGCCGCCAACTTCATTGCGCGCACTGATCGACTGTCGCCACGCGCCGTCGATGCGGTGCTCGGCATCGTGCTGCACGGCGCTTTTTATTGCACAGTGGCATGCGGCCGGCGCTGGATCGAGTCGCGGCGCGGCGGCCTCGTGCTCAGCGTCGCCACCACACCGGCCTTCACCGGAGCGGCATTCACCGCGCCCTCCGCCGCGGCCAAGGCGGGTATCGTCGCCATGACGCGCAGCCTCGCGGTTGAATGGGGACCGTATGGAATCCGGCTCAATGCCGTGGCGCCGGGCCTGTTTCCGACACCGGGGGCCTGGGAGCGCCTGTATCCGCCGGGCTCACAGGTGGAACCGCAAGAGCTCAGCGTACCGCTGCGCCGCTTCGGTGAGCATGCCGAGCTCGCGAACCTGTTTGCCTATCTGGCGGCCGATGAATCGAGCTACGTCACGGGAGAGCTGATCGTCATCGACGGTGGGCGCTGGATGCAGGGCGTGGGCGGCCCGAGCGTGCGCGCCATGCAGCAGTGGACGGACGAGCAATGGGACTCGTTGCGCAAACGCTGATGGCGCCGGTGAGCAGTCAGCAGCGCCGGGGGCCGCTCTCCGGACTCAAGATCATCGAGCTCGCCGGCGTCGGACCCGGTCCAATGGGCGCCACCGCGCTGGCAGACCTCGGAGCCACGGTGCTGCGCATCGATCGCAAGCAACCGTCCGGTCTGGGTCTCAAGCGGCCGCTGCGCTACGACCTGCTGCTGCGGAGTCGCAAATCCATACAGCTGGATCTCAAGGACCCGACGGCGGTCGCAGCCGTGCTGAGCCTGATCGAGCGCGCCGATGCACTCATCGAGGGATTTCGGCCCGGCGTGGCCGAACGCCTGGGCCTCGGCCCGAATATTTGTCTGCAGCGCAATCCGCGTCTCGCCTACGGACGCATGACCGGCTGGGGTCAGACCGGGCCCTTGGCGCAGACGGCGGGCCACGATCTGGGGTACATCGCCGTCACGGGTGTGCTGCAGGCTATCGGGCGGCGTGGTGCACCGCCCTCGATTCCCTTCAACCTGATCGGCGACTATGCCGGCGGCGGACTCTATCTGGCGTTGGGACTGCTGGCCGCGATCCTCGAGGCACGCGGTTCGGGCAAGGGTCAGGTGGTGGACGCCGCGATAGTCGACGGCACGGCGGCGCTCGCGACCAGCCTCTATGGCATGCACGCTGCCGGCATGCTACCGGGCGAACGCGGTACCAACATGACCGACTCGGGCTCTCATTTCTATGACGTGTACCAGTGCGCTGACGGCGGCTGGCTGGCGGTAGGTCCCATAGAGCCGAAGTTCTATGCCGAACTTCTGCGCCTGCTCGAGATCGATCCGGCGCAACTCGGCGCGCAACTCGATCCGGCACAGTGGCCGCGCGCCAAGCAGATCCTGGCGGAGAAGTTCCGCACCCGCTCGCGCGATGAGTGGGCCGCGCTGTTCGCGCCCACCGACGCATGCGTGGCGCCGGTGCTCGATTGGGAGGAAGCGCCGCATCATCCGCATCTGGCCGCGCGCGGCACCTTCGTCGAGGTCGACGGCGTCACACAGCCGGCCGCTGCACCGCGCTTCAGCCGCACACCGCCCGATGCGCCCTCTGCCCCGGCAGCCGTAACGCCCGCGAATTCCGAGGCAGCGCTGGCCGCATGGCTGAACGCGGACGAATTGGCGCAGTGGCGCCAGCGCGGCCTCATCGGCTGAAGCAGAACCATGGAGCTTAGCTTCACCGATGAAGAGCTCACCTTCCGCCAGGAGGTTCGGGAATTCTTCCGCAGCGCACTGCCGGCGGACATTCGCCACAAGTGTGTGCTCGGTCAACGCCTGTCGAAGGCAGAGCTCAAGCGCTGGACGCGGATACTCTATGACAAGGGCTGGGCGACTCCCGCGTGGGCACCCGAGTGGGGTGGCACCGGCTGGAGCGCGGTCAAGCAATACATCTTCAAGGAGGAGCTGCACCTGGCCCCCGCCCCGGAGCCCCTGTCGTTCAACGTCAACATGATCGGGCCGACCTTGATCGCCTTCGGCACCGAGGCTCAGAAACGACGTTTTCTGCCCAACATCGCCAGCCTGGATTTTTGGTTCTGCCAGGGCTTCTCCGAACCTGGTGCCGGCTCCGATCTGGCCTCGTTGCGCACCGCGGCGCAACGCGATGGCGAAGACTACCTCATCAACGGCCAGAAGCTCTGGACCTCGACTGCGCACCACGCCGACTGGTGCTTTCTGCTGGTGCGCACGGACCCGGCGGCCAAGCCGCAGCGCGGCATCACTTATTTGCTGATGGATATGAAAACGCCCGGCATCACCGTGCGCCCGATCATCACACTCGACGGTCATCACGAGACCAACGAGATGTTCCTGGAGAACGTGCGCGTGCCCGTGAGCAATCGGCTCGGCGAGGAGAACAAGGGGTGGGACTACGCCAAGTATCTGCTCGGGCACGAGCGCAGCGGAATCGCACGCGTCGGTGTGTCGAAGATGCGCGTGCGGCGCGCAGTGGAACTGGCCGCGCGCATTCCGCACGGCCAGAAGATGCTCGCAGATGAGCCGCGGTTCCGCGAGCGTGTGGCGCAGCTACAGATCGAACTCAAGGCGCTCGAGATCACGCAGATGCGGGTGATCGCCGAGATTGCGCGCAGCGCCTCGAGCAAAGCCGATCCCAAGACCTCGATCCTCAAGCTCAAAGGCTCGGAGTTGCAGCAGGCGGCCACCGAGCTGCTGCTCGAGGTCGCGGGCTATGAAGCGGTGGAGTTCGACGCCGAGTTCGTGCGCGGCCTGCGTGCGGGTGAGGACGAGCTCGATTGGGCGCGCGCCATCGCTCCGAATCACTACTGGATCAGGCACGTCTCGATCGTTGGCGGCTCGAACGAGATCCAGCGCAACATTCTGGCCAAGGCCGTACTCGGGCTTTAGGACACGCTGCATGGACTTCGACCTAAGCGAAGAGCAGCAACTGCTGCAGGATGGCGTGGCGCGGTTGCTTGCTGATCGCTATGACTTCGAGCAGCGCCGCGCCGTCATCGCACAGCCCGATGGCTGGAGCCGGACGCTGTGGCGCCAGTTTGCCGAGCTGGGGCTGCTGGCATTGCCTTTCAGCGAGGCCGACGGCGGGTTGGGAGGCGGCGCCATCGACCTGATGCTGGTGATGGAGGCATTCGGCCGGCATCTGGTCGTGGAACCGTATCTGGCGAACATCGTGCTCGCCGGGGGCTGCCTGCGTCATGCGGCGAATGCAGCGCAGCGCGCGGCGCTGCTGCCCGCGGTGATAGCCGGTGAGCGGCTGCTGGCACTGGCGCACGTGGAGCGCAGCGCTCGCTACGAGATCTCCCACGTCCAGACGCGCGCGCGGCACTCCGGGGACCACTGGATCCTCGATGGCGCCAAGGCTTTCGTGTTCAACGGCGATGCTGCCCAGCAGCTGCTCGTTTCGGCCCGCACCGCCGGTGAGCCGAGCGATCGTGAGGGACTCGCGCTGTTCCTGGTCGATGCCGACTCTGCCGGCATCGCGCGGCGCGGCTATTTCACTCAGGATCGCTCGCGCGCGGCCGACGTCACACTCCACGACGTGCGCGTGGGCGCGGACCGGCTGCTCGGTACGAGCGGCGCCGCGCTCGGCGTGCTCGAGCAGGTCATTGACGAGGCGCTGGTCGCTCTGTGCGCCGAGGCCGTCGGGGTGATGAGCCGCCTGCATGAGCTGACGGTCGAGTACCTGAAGCAGCGCAAACAGTTCGGCGTGGCGATCGGCAGCTTCCAGGCATTGCAGCATCGCGCGGTCGACATGCTGGTCGCGGTCGAACAGGCCCGCAGCATGATGCTGTATGCGACCATGATGGTCGCCGAGCCTGACCGGAAATTGCGGGCGCGCGCGGTGTCGGCCGCTAAGGTACAGATCGCCCGTTCCGGGAAATTCGTCGGCGAGCAGGCAATTCAGCTGCACGGCGGTATTGGCGTCACCGAGGAATGCGCCGCCGGACACTTCTACCGGCGGCTGACGATGATTGAACTGCTGTTCGGCGACACGGCGCATCACCTGAGCGAGCTCGCGCGAGCCGGCGGTGTGCCCGACATCGAGGGATAAGCCGCCGATACGCGGCGACGACACGATTCCGTTAACTGTACGGTGTTCAGTTTTTCGATTACGATCCGGTGCGCTATCCGAGGGTACCGCGGGGGATAAGTCAAATGGGCGCTAAAGCCTTGAATCTGCCGGATGTCAAAGACTTGGATGCGCGTGATATCGATCCTCGGGGAGAGCTGCAGTCCTGCAATCATCTTCTGGAGGACTTCCCTGCGCTGCAGCACTTCTATGACGCCAACGGTTACGTCCTGCTGCGGCAGGTGCTCGACCGGCGCTCGGTCGAGGAGGCGCGCGACGCGATGCTGGCGGTCGCGGCACGTCACGGGTTGGTGCGCCCCGGTGATCCGACAGCCACCTGGACCGGCCGGGAAGTGCCGCCGATTGACGAGGAGAGCCCGGAGTACCGTGGCATTTCGCGTCGCATGTTCGAGCATCCCGACAATCTTGCGATCCTGGCCAAAGTGCTGGGCGAGCCGGCCTGCATGGTGCCGAACGTGCAACATCGACTCTATCCACCCAACGGTCCGGTGACGATTCCGCACCAGGACGGCTTTTATAGCCCTGGCATTCAAGACTACAAACCGGTCTGGGTTACGCTCACGCCCTGCGAGCGCGAGGTCGGAGGATTGTTGGTCGCGGTGGGTCAGAACCGGCGAGGTTACTTCCACAACCTCGCGAAGCCTTCACCGTTTCCCGTGCCCGAGGGCGTCATCGATCCGTCGAGCTGGTCGACGACCGACTATATGCCGGGCGATGTGCTACTCGTGCATCCATGCTCGCCGCATGCTGGCGGAACGAATCGGTCCAAGCGGCTGCGAGTCACTTTCGACACGCGGGTGCAGTCCGCGCGCAAGCCCAGCGCCTTTGCGGCCACCGTCAAGTCGGCGACCGCGGATTCCATCACCGTCGACGCCGACAATCTGGGTGAGCGCACCTATCGCGTCTCGGAGGAGACCTTCATCCGCGTTCTCGACCCGGGAATCCGCGAGCCGTTTGCGCGCTTTGCGCGGATCACCAAGCCAGGCATGCGACTGCTGGTGGTGATCGACGGGGAGCGTGCCGTGATGCTGCGCAAGGCGGCCGAGGCGTAAAGAACGCCAGCCCGGCCGGGCGCGCGAGATCTCTCACGGGGTTTCGCGGTTCATCCGCGCCGGAGATCGGTCGTCGCCTCGTAGATGAATGCCCTGACCCCTTGCGCGTCCAACGCCGGCGACAGCGGCATGTCCTTGGTACCGGCACGTACCTGGAGAGCCGTCATGGTCTGCTGCAAATCGTCGCTCTCTATCTGGTAGATCGCCAGATATTGCGCCGGCGCATTCGGATCGGGTTGCGCGAGCTTGAAGCGTTGCGCGGCGACGAATCCAGGCACCTTGAGCACATCGCCAAGGTGCTGCTCGTCATACCAACGGTTGTACTCCGGTTCCTGACCGGCAACGGGTTTGGAAAACACGGTAAACGCATAGCGTGCCATTGAAGTCTCCTGTTGCAGTGTCCCGCGGAATCACGACAGCAGCCGCACCGTATCGTGATCGAGCGCTGCCGCGCCGAAGCGCGCCGCCTCGGCGGTATTGACGGCCTCGGTCTGGAAGCGACTCTCGTTGATGACGAAAATAAAGTAACCGTACGCGGTTTCGCGCCGATAGGCCTCCCAGGCTTCCTGGAAGTCTGGTGCGGCGACGCCATGCGACTTGAGACGCTCCAGATACCGCACCAGCAGCGGCTTTTCCCAGCGCTTGCGGTCGGCGATGTCGAGCGAGGCGATCAGATGATAGTTGACCTCTGTCTGCCACGGCGCACGTGATGTCTGCGCGTCGAAAAAGCCGGGTGTGCCGTCGGCTTCAATGTAGAGGTTGCCCAGATGCGTGTCGCCATGGATCAGGCACATCGGCCATTGCTGGTGGTACGCGGACAGGTTGCGCAGCGCCTGGCGCATCCACTGGCCATCGTGCAAGCTGGTGGATACCGCCGCGCCGCGAGGCTGCTGCATGTAGTACGACCAGACGTCTGGTTCCAGGTAGCGATCGAGATACACCTGGCTGAAGCCCTCGAAGCGGGTCGTGACCCAGTCGAACCGCCCACCGCTCCGGAACTCCTGGCTGTTCCAGGTCTGCGCGTGATAGCGCGCCATCGCCTCGAGCCGACGAGCCACCGGTTCGTAGCCGAGAGGTCGCTGCGGGTGACAGAAAATGACGTTCTTCGCCTTCAGGTCCTCGAGAATCACGATCGACTGGTGCGTCGCGGGGTCGCTGCCGGCGTAGTAGCAGCGCGGTATATTGATGTCGATGTAGGGTGCCACGTCGCGATAGAAGCGAACTTCGTTCAGATACATGGCCTGCATCGACAAGCTGTGGGATTCGAAGCCACCCTTGACGATCAGCGTCGACGGCAGTTCAGATGCGTCCGCGCCGCCGGGTGTGTACTGCAGCCGCACGCGGATCTTGGTCGACGTGCCCTGGATCACATCCTCGATCTGCGCGCTGCGAACTTCAGTCCCCGGATGCAGCACCGCCAGTGCCTTGCTGAGCCAGCCAGCAGTGATCTCCTGCACTGTCAGTGGCAAGCTCATGTCGGAGTCCGGCTTAACCATTGGGCAAGGAATCAATGCTGGGGACGGATGAATGTCGCGGTGCCGCGGTTCGACGCCACGTATACCGGATCGCCGAGCTTCACCAAGCGGGGAATCTCGGCCAGTTGCAGCGGCATTCCTGACAGTCGTGCGCGAAAGATGCGGCAGAAGGTATCCTCGTTGAGACGAAAGGTCTGCTGCCCGCCGTTGTCGTCGGCAATCGTGATGGCATTTTCGTCGATCGCGACCACAGTACCGATCATTGGTACGTTGTCCGATTTCTTCATGCCCCGGATGTCCATCGACAGGCGGAAAAAGCGATCGGAAAGGTTGGCCAGACCGGTGTGTGGCGTCTCGAGACTGAACATCAGCAGATCGCCGGGTCGAAATTCGGCGCGCCGCCAGGCAACCGCCGGAACATCGCTTTGCTCGATACCCGCAGGCGGTCGTGGAAAGTCGTTCAGACGCGGCCCGTGCAACCCTTCGGCCAGAGCCAACCCACCCGTGGCTTCATCGATCGGAGCCAACGGAATCCAGCAGATCCTGAGCGGCAATCCCTTGTTATTGGCACCGTCGGCATGCACGTAGTTGAAGCGGCTGCCGCTGCGTCCGCTGTTCGGTGGCAGTGCGTGGTACTCGGTGTTCGGAACCCAGAACGGCTCGTCACCGAACAGCTGGGTGAAGAACGCGTGAATGCTCGGCTCGGAGACAAATTGCTTCATCGGGTGCTTGGCCATCAATGGATCGATCGCCGGATCGCCGCCCATGGCGATCGGGAAATTCTCCAGCGAAGCGCCGTTGTAGACCGCCGCATCGGTGCGCCGGGTATCGATGACGCCCAGATCGCCAAGTACCTGCAGGTAGACGCCACGCAGACGCGCCACCGCATCTTTATCCAGCACGTCGCGAAAAAACCAGTAGCCGTCGCGGTCCCACGCGGCCTCCAAGGCGGCGGGGTTGCCGAGCAGGTGATTGGAGAGGTTGAACTCGCGCATTGGCGGTGTGCCGATGAAGCCCGGTTCAAGGATTGCGTTCATGTTGAGTCCTCACGGAATGGCTCGCGTAGAAGCTAAGGGATCAGCACAAGTTTGCCCGCCACGCGGCGTTCGAGCAGCCGCTTGAGCGCCTCCGCCGTCCGGGAGAATTCGTAGCGTTCCGATACCTGCGGTCGGATGCTGCCAGCCTCGAGCAGCGCCGCAACGCTGTCGATGACACTCTTAGCCACGCTGGCGTCGCGCGTGAATGCTGCGCCCAGCATCACGCCCAGTACAGCGGCCCCTTTGAGCAGCACCAGGTTGGTGGGTATCCTGGGAATTCCGCCGGTGAAGCCAACCACGAGATGCCGTCCGCGCCAAGCCAGGCCACGCAAGGCGACCTCGGAGTACTCGCCTCCAACCGGGTCATAGACGACATCGACGCCCCGGCCGTGGGTAAGCTCCTTGAGGCGTGTGCGCAGATCGGAGCTCGCGTATTGAATGAGCTCATCCGCGCCGTGGCTGCGGCAAACCGCAAGCTTCTCGTCACTCGATGCCGCAGCGATCACTCGTGCGCCAAATGCCTTGGCGATCTCGATCGCTGCCAGCCCAACACCGCCGGCTGCACCCAGCACCAACACACTCTCGCCCGGGCATACGGCGGCGAGCGTCACGAGCGCATAATAAGAGGTGTGGTAGGTGGTCGAAACACACGCGGCCTCCTCGAACGAGCACCCCGCTGGTATCGCTCGCAGCTTGGCGGCATCGACCGCCACCTCCTCGGCAAAGCAGCCGCGCAGCAGCCCGCCGTACACGCGCTGCCCCACCTCGAATGGCGTATCGCCATTGCGCGCCGGTCCGATACTCTTGACGACGCCGGCGAGCTCACCTCCGGGTGTAAAAGGCAAAGCCGGCTTTTCCTGATAGCGTCCCTGCACCACGAGCGCATCGGGATAGTTGACGCCCGCGGCCCGCACGCTGACGACGACCTGCCCCGGACCAGGCTGGGGCGGCGGCAGTTCAGCCACCTCGAGTGCGTCGATTGATCCGAACTCTCGGCAGATGACGGCGCGCACGGCGTGTCTCATTGCCCCGTGAATCGGGGCTTGCGCTTCTCGCGAAAGGCCCGTTTGCCTTCGAGGTGATCCTGGGACAGCCAGGCATAAGGCTGCAGATCGATTTCCGCCTGGATCATCGCCTCCAGCCCGTGCGCGAGTGCGGACTTCATGAGCTCGAAGGCCAGCGGGGGTGCCTCGGCGTACTGCAGCGCGAGCACGCGCGAGCGCGTCAAAGCAGCGCCTTCCGCGGTGAGCTCATCGATGAGCCCGATGCGCTCGGCGCGCTCGCTGTCGATGGCTTCCGCCAGCGCGATGAGCTGCCTAGCGCGGGTAACACCCACACGGTTCGGCAGCGTGAACATCAGCCCCATGTCTGGGATGAAGCCCACCCGTGTGAACGCGCAACAGAAGCTAGCGGCGCGTGACGCGACCACGTGATCGGCCGCGCAGACAAGCGCCAGACCGGCGCCGAAGGCATGCCCCTCTACCGCCGCGATGATGGGCTTCGAGCCGGCAACCATCTCGCGTACCAGCTGCGACCCGCCGTGTTTGAGGCGCGTGCGGCACTCCTGCACCGTGGACTCGTTCCAGCCCGCCATGTCGGCACCGGCGGAAAATTCCCGCCCCGCTCCAGTCAGAATGATCGCGCGGCATTGCGGATCGGCATTCAGACGAGCAAACGCCGCCGTGAGCGCATCGCGAATGGCCGCCGACATGGCATTGAGCTTACCGGGATTGCTCATGGTCAATGTTACGACCGCGCCTTCGCGCGCCTCAAGGAGCACGGCGGAGCCGCTCACCGTGTCCGCGCTCACGCGTCCATCGCTCCTCGTACATAAGCATCGATGGTGCCGGCGCAACCAATGTGGTCATCTGCACCAGCCTGCGAATAGCGCACGATGGTATCCAGAATCGTCGGTCCATATCGGCCGCAGGGACAACGCTCGGCGAAGTCCACTTCGATGCGGTCTCCCGAGATGAGTCCGCCCCAGCGACCTTCATAAAGTAGATCGAGGAAGGCATAACGTCCTTCGACCACTCCGCCCGAACCCGGCTCACGCGCGATGAGTTTTTCGCCGGGCTGATCCAGCAGCAACATGATGAGCCCGGGAGGCACGTGATAGCGCAGTTTCTCGCAGCGTGGCATGACTTGCGCCTGTTCGGTCATGCCATAGCCCGTGCCTCGACGCACATTGCCATAGAAGCGATCGACCTGCTCCTTGTAATCGGCAGGCAGCGCAACGCCCTTGACGCCGCCGCCTGCGGCGATATGGCTGTCGGGATGGAAGTCGCCGTCCTTGATGTGCAGCTCGCGCGCGCGACGAATGATCATCATGTGCTGCGCCCAGAGTCCCATGAGCGCCATCGGCTCGTGGCGGTGCGCTAGGATCTTGTCGCAAAGCTCTTGCATCGCCTGTTGCATCCGCCGACCCTGAGCCGCGCTGCGCGCTTCGAAATCGGCAATCTCCTGCGGCGTCGCAAGGCCGTCCTGCATGCGCTTGCGCATCGCGGCCATGGCGCTGACCTCCGAGATCCGCAGCGGCTCATCGGTCAGGAAATGAATTGAGTCCGGCCGCCCCCAGACCTCGGCGCCGATGCGCGATGCTTCCACGGCACTGTTCGGGCCGTTGCTGGGGCCCAGCATGAAGACCACGCGATCGCCCTTCGGCTTGAACCAGGGGAAACCGAGCGTGTGAGCAAAGTGACGCCGCTTGAGTTCGAAGTCGTTGCGTGTGGCGTTGAGGAAGGAGCACTTGCCGCTCGATCCGCTGGTAGCGAGCACGAGGTGACCGGCCTGCTCGAGGCGCTCGATCCAGTCATCGACGCCCGTGACGCCCTTGACATCGACGGTCGTAGGGTCCTGAGTCGACAGCGTCTTGAGCCAGGTGAGCATGCGATCCCAACGACCTTGCTCAACGAAGCTCGCGGGGTAGGACTTGTAGACCGTATGCGAGAACAGCAGCGGCACGATGTCTTCGAAGCGACGGATTTCACGCACGCCCGTTTCATCCGCGCGCCGTCGCAGCACCGCGATCTGTTCACGCCGCTCGGCGAACACCTCGCGCGCGGCCTGCAGCTGCAGCGGCTGGAGCTCGCGCGGCGGGCGGTTATAGGCATCCGGCTCGACTACGATGTCGAGCAATTGCTGTCGTGCAGAAGTCATGGCTATCTCCTCAAAGTCCGACTGCCGGACGCAGCCGATGGGTAATGATCTCTTGCGCCTGCGTGACGATGCGGCCGATGAGCTCGGCGCAGCTCGGCACGTCCTTGATGAGACCAATCGACAGGCCGCCCGGAATCGCGCCGCCCTCGAAGTCGCCTCGCTCCAGTGCCCCCATCCACCGTTCTGCGCCGAGCAGCGGTAGCAGATCCTTGTGCGTAACCCCGCCCTGCTGCTCACGCGCCAGCGCCTCGGTGGCCACGGTGTTACGCACCAGCCGGCTTGGATCGCCGTAACTGCGGCCCACCAATACTGTGTCGCGCTCGCTGAGCTGCGCCAGGCGTTGTTTGAGAGCCTCTGGCACCGGGGATTCCTCTGTCAGCATGAAACGCGTTCCCATGTTGATACCCTCGGCCCCGAGCGCAAGCGCCGCGACCAACCCGCGGCCATCGGCCACGCCGCCGCACGCCAGCACCGGAATGCGCAGCGCCGTCGCTGCGATCGGAATGAGCACGAGGCCCGGCACATCATCGCCACCGGGATGGCCCGCGCATTCGAAACCGTCGATGCTCACGGCGTCCGCGCCGAGCTGCTCGGCCTTGAGCGCGTAGCGCACCGAGGTGCATTTGTGGATGACCTTGATACCGGCTACCTTGAGTCGCTCGATGTACTTCGCGGGATTGGCCCCCGCGGTCTCCACCGCCGTTACACCACCCTCGAGGATGGCGCTGAGGTAGCCCTCGTAGTCGAACCCAGCCAACGCCGGCAGGATCGTCAGATTGACGCCGATGGGGCCCGAGGTCAGCTCGCGCGCGCGGCGCAGCTCCGCCGCCAGCGCTGCCGCTGTCGGCTGCGTATGTGCCGAGATGAAGCCGATGCCGCCTGCATTGGCGACCGCCGCGGCCAGTGGCGCGCGTGCGACCCAACGCATGCCGCCCTGAAGAATCGGATAGTCGATCCCGAGCAGCTCGGTGATGCGCGTGCTCAGCGCCTGCCTCGCAACGGCTGCCATTCAGCGTCCCTCGAAACGCGCGACGCGCTTCTCGGTGAACGAGCGCACGCCTTCCTTGGCGTCTTCGGAGTTGTAGAGCCGCTGCTGCGTCGGGGCAATGCGCTCGACTGCCGCCTGCCAGCCGGCATCGAGTGCCAGCTGCGCATTCTCCCGCATGGCATACACCGCCAGCGGCGCCTGTTGCGCAATGCGCTCGGCATACGCGAGCGCCCGCGCGAGCTCCTGACCTGCGGGCACGACTTCCTGAACGAAATTGCAGCGCAGCGCCTCGGCTGCTGTGAACTCATCGCCGGTCAGCAACAACTTCATGGCATTGCCCCATCCCGCGCGCTCGACCATGCGAAAGGTGGCTCCGCATCCCGCCATGATGCCGCGCTTGACCTCGAGCTGCGAAAAGCGGCAGTTCTCCGCCGCTATCGCGATGTCGGCAGCCAGCATCAGCTCGATTGCCACGGTGAAGCAGATCCCCTTGAGCGCGATGACCAGCGGCTTGGTGCGCCGGGGCGCACGCAGATTGAATGGATCGACTTCCTCGACCGGATACAGCGGCAGTCCGGCCTGCCGCAGCGGCGCGATCTTCGGCATGTCGAGCCCGGCCGTGAAGTGCTCGCCTTCGGCATACAGCACGCCGCATCGCAGCTCATGCGTCTGCTCGAGGCGCGTATAGGCGGCCGCGAGCTCGGCGAAGATCTTGGGTGTGAAGCCGTTGCGCTTCTCCGGCCGGTCGATGCCCATGAGCAGCAGGTGTCCGCGCTGCTCGAGTTTGATCTGCCCGTCCGGATCGCGCATTACGCCTTACCGCCGATCATCGAGTCGCGCTGCCACCGGCGCCGACGACCGCGGCGCGGTCGAGCTGCGGTGCCCGGGTTGGCAAGGCCTGACTGAGCAACGCCATCGCGTCCGGCTGAGTATTCAAAACGCGCGGTGAGGCCATATTGGTCGCCTGGGCGATGTGCTCGGCGACCGACTCGGCGCTGATCTGCGCGTCGAACCAACCACGACCTTCCGCGAACGCGACGCGCGCGACGCGTCCGCCTCCAACCGCCAGAGTGCGGCCCGCAATCCGACAGACGCGGCTCAGCAGATAGGCCGCCACGGCGGCGACCTTGGCGGCCGGCAGGTACTCGCGAAACCAGGCGACGAAAGCCGCATCGGGAATGCGCTCGATCATGCGCGAGTAGGCCGCCGGCATCATGGCGTTGACGAGAATGCCGTGCTCGCGACCCTCTATGGCCGCATCGAAGGTCAGTCCGAGCATGCCGGCGCGCGTCGCCGCATAGGGAGCATTGGCACCAATGCCGATGGCGGCGTTGGACGACGTGTTGAGAATGCGCCCGTAGCGCTGCGCACGCATGAGCGGCCAGACCGCGCGCACCAGCGCATACGGACCGATCAGATTGGTCTGAAAATGCGCGTTGATGCTAGCCTCATCGAAGGCTGTTATCTCACCGGGCAGGGCGGTGCCGGCGACGTTGGCCAGCATGTCGATGCGACCGAAGGCACTGCGCGCCTGCTCGGTGATCGTGCGCGCCGCCTCGAAGCTGCCGACCGGCACCGCACTGACCTCCGCCGTACCGCCCGTCTGCCGGATCTCGCGCGCGGTGGCTTCGGCGAGTTTGCTGGAGCCGCCCGAAGCCGCGTCCGCGTCCGGCATATCATTGACCAGTACCCGCGCGCCGCGCCGTGCCAGCTCGAGTGCGATGGCCCGGCCGATGCCGCCCCCGGCTCCGGTCACGATGGCGACCTGGTTGTCGAATGCGACCACGGGCATGATGCTTAGAAGTTGGTGCTTTCGCTGACGGCCTGCCAAGCGTCGTAGTCTTTGCTGACGTCCGCCAGGCGGCTTCGCAACCACGCCAGCGCATCGGGGCCCAGCGCCAGTCGCAGCGGGGGTGCGGGCGAATCGACCAGCTGCAGAATCGCCTTGGCCGCCTTGGCGGGATCGCCCGCCTGATGACCGTGATACTGATCGAGCATGGCGCGCACCTTGGCAGCCTTGGTGTCGGCATAGTCAGCCACCACGCGCTGGCTGCGCCCGATCGAGCGGCCCGCAAAGTCGGTGCGGAATCCACCCGGCTCGACGATCGTCACGCGGATACCCAACGGCCCGACCTCGCCCGCCAGCGCTTCGCTCAGGCCTTCGACGGCGAATTTGGAAGCGCTGTAGAGCGCCATGCCGGCAATGCCGACGCTGCCGGCGGTCGAGGAAATATTGACGATGTGCCCGCTGCGCTGTGCCCGCAACTGCGGCAACGCCGTGCGCACCACCGCGAGCAAACCGAAGAAATTGGTGTCGAGCAGCCGCCGCGCCTCGGCTTCGCTGACCTCCTCCGCCATGCCGACCAGGCCGTAGCCGGCATTGTTGACGACCACATCGATGCGCCCGGTGTCCCGCCCGATCTGTGCCACCACGCGCTCGACCGCAGCCGTGTCCGTGACATCGAGCTGGTACGCCCTGGCCCGGCCCGGCGCCAGCGCCTCGAAGGCCGCCAGTTGTGCCGGCTGACGCAGCGTACCTGCTACTACATCACCGCGTGCCAGCGCCGCTTGCGCCAGCTGCCGTCCGAAACCGCTCGATACTCCGGTGATCAGCCAGACTTTTGACGCCGCCATTTCCGCCCCCGATCGACTTCCGTTGCGTTCATAAATGTGTACAATGTTCAGATAATATACCCAGTGGCCGCGACGGCAAAGTCCGTCCGATCCGAAAGGGGTCTGTTGATGGACCTGGAAGCACTCGCCCGCCGCATTGATCGGGTGGAATCCGAGCTGGCGATCCAGCAGTTGCCGGCGCGCTACGCACTGGCCGTCGATGCCCGCGATCTGGACGCCTGGGTGGCACTGTTCGTCGAGGACGTCGATTGCGGCAGATACGGCCGCGGCCGCGAAGCCTTGCGGCGCTTCATCGATCCGAACGTGCGCACCTTTTACCGCTCGCAGCATCAGATCTGCGGCCAGATCATCGATTTCGTCGATGCCGATCATGCGACCGGAACGGTCTACTGCCGCGCCGAGCACGAGGCGGGCCGGCAATGGATCGTCATGGCGATCTGTTACTTCGACAGCTACGAGCGTCGCGCCGGCCGCTGGTACTTCACGCGGCGGCGCGAAAAGCATTGGTACTCGACCGATGTTCTCGCGCGGCCTACGGGCCCGAACTTCCAGCGCTGGGAGCTTTGGAAGGATCGGCGGCCAGAGCTGCCGCAGGCCTTTCCAACCTGGCGTGCCTTCTGGCAAGGGACGGATCCGGCGGTACTCGCCGAGCTGTCGACGGAGCCCTGATGGCCCACGATCCGAACAATGTGTTCGCGCGTATCCTGCGCGGCGAGCTGCCGAGCGAGCGGCTCTGTGAGGACGCCCACGCGATTGCCATCATGGATGCGATGCCGCAGTCGGACGGGCATGCACTCGTGATCACGCGCGAGCCCGCGGTCACGGTGTTTGAAATCAGCGCCGATGGGATGGCGGCCTGCGCGCGCATGGCGCAGCGCATCGCCATCGCCGTGCAGCGAGCCTTCGACTTGCCTGGCGTCATGATCGTGCAGGTCAATGGCGAAGCGGCCGGTCAGACGGTGCCGCATCTACATATCCACGTGATACCGCGCCGCCAGGGCGAGCTGCTGCGCATGCACGCCGCCATCAAGGCCGATCCGGCGCAATTGCGCCTAGCGGCGGATCGCATCCGCCAACATCTGCCCGCAGGGCATGAGCATGAAATTGCAGCTTGACCTTCAGGCTTGAGTAGTTTCGCGGAATTTTCACCCGAGCAACCGCTGTCCGCGAGTGCCCGTCGCCATCGATGGCAGATCATGGCTGTGGTCGCGCTCGGCTTCATGGCCGGTATTCTGCCGAGCGCCAGCTTCGTCGTCGCCATTCCAGCGCTGTTGCAGGGCTTTCGCACCGACCAGGCCGAAGGGCAGCTGGTGATGACGGTCTTCATGATCACCAACACCATCGCAATGCTACCGACGCCGTGGCTGTTACGCCACGTTGGCATGCGCAACTGTTTCCTTGGGACCATGATGCTGCTGGTGCTCACCAGCATCCTCGGCGCGCTCAGTCCCAGCTTCGCGTTTCTGGTCGCGGTGCGCGCGGCACAGGGCGCAGGTGCGGGCACATTGATGCCCATGAGCAGCATCGTCATCATGCGCCTGTTCCAGCCCGGACAGCGGGGTCGCGCAGCAGGCATCATAGGACTGGTGGTGACGTTGGGACCGGCGCTTGCGCCGACCATCGGCGGGCTCATGGTCGATCACTGGGGCTGGCGCAGCGTTTCCTTGCTGCCGCTGCCGTTGTGTCTGATCGCGTTTATTGCCGCGCTGCGTTATCTACCGGCCGGCACCGCTGCTGAGCGCCATAGCTTCGATGCTCGCGGCATGCTGCTGTTATCGCTCTTCACCTTGGCGTGGCTCGGCGCCCTCAGCAACCTGCATGCCGCCGCGCGCTACTGGCTGCTGGCTTTCCTGGTCGTGCTGCTGGGGTCGGTCCGGGCCTTCGTGACACATGCACGCCGTCACCACACCCCGCTGATCAGCCTGCAGATCCTGAAACGAGCGCGCGTGGCCATGGGAGCCGTGCTCTGCTTCGTGCTCGGCTTCTACAGCTACGGAGCCGCCTATCTGGTGCCGTTGTATTTTCAATTGACACGTCATCTCAGCGCCACGCGCGCCGGCGTGGCCCTGATGCCTGGAACGCTGGCGCTGGCACTGTCCTCCCCGTTAGCGGGCTTTCTGGTCGACAGTTATTCCGCGCGTCAGATCATGACCATCGGCATGATCGTCATGGCAGCCAGCTGGCTCGCGCTGGGGGCATTCTCGGAGCATTGCTCGTACGCCGAGGTGGTCGGAATAGTGGTCGTCAGCCGCGTGGGCTTTGCGCTGGTCAACACGCCGCTGACTCAGACCGTGCTGCGCGACCTGTCAAGCACCGCCATGGGTCAGGCTGCCGCCGTGCTCGGCTATGTGCGCCAGCTGGGCGGCGTGTTTGGCGTCTCCGCGCTGGCGGTATACGTCGAGTGGCGCGCAGCAGGAGCCGGCCTCGGCGCATCGGCCCTGGGCCGGGCCTACGCCGAGGCTTTTCTGATC
>JBAUYT010000048.1:0-2189 GCA_049584935.1 Steroidobacteraceae bacterium | reverse complement strand
AGAAGTTAACCCACCCAGCGAGGATGAGGTTGACCTCCTGGATGAGTCCACCCACGGACTGCGATTGTCGTCGACGAAAAACCTCCCGAAGCTTTTGCAGTAGCTCTTTGCGCTTGTGGCGCGTCGGAGTATACTGCGGCCGCCAGAGGCCGCGAAGGCTGCGGACCCAGCGGAAATCAAAGCCCAGGAACGTGAAGACCTCATCGCGTTCCAGGTGCACTACCCGGCTCTTTTGTTCATTCACGGGGATGCCGAGTTTTGCCACCTCTTCCCGCACCCGCCGGTTCACCGCGTCGAGCAACCAGTCGTGGCGTCGGTAACTGTCCACCAGGATCACCATATCGTCCGCCCACCGCGCGTACGCCACGTATTGGTACGGTCCTTGGCGTGTCGCCTTTTGCGCCTTCTCCAACATCCGATCCACTGGGGTCAGATAGATGTTGGCGAGCAAGGGTGAAAGTGGGCCACCCTGGGGAATTCCCTTACGCCCTGTCGCCCCTAAGATCAGCTTGAGCAGATGCAGGATTGCCGGATCACTGACTCGCCGAGCCACCATCGCCAACAACTGATGATGCTGTACGTTGTCGAAATAGTTGGCCAGGTCGAGATCAATAACCCGTGTTTTGCGGTGTACGAGTGCGTCTGCGACGTGAGCGACCGCCTGGTGTGCTGTCCGTTTCGGTCGGTACCCGTATGAGCTTGGTTGGAAGTCGGCCTCGAAAATCGGCTCGAGAATCAGCTTGAGCGCCCCTTGGACAACACGATCTCGAATGCAAGGGATTTGGAGAATTCTCTCTCCGGTCCCCCGCTTCGGGATCGCGTGCTTGCGGGTGGGCCGCGGTCGATAGCTTCTGGAGATCAGTTCGTCTCGTATCTCGGCCAGGAACGCCTCCGCATCCGCCGCTTCGATGGCCTCGAACGTTACGCCGTCAACGCCCGGCGCGCCGTCGTTTGCCCTGGCCACCGCGTAGGCTTCGCGGAGCGTCTCTAGTTTGCATACGTGAACGTACAGTCCCCAGAAACGCCAGGCCGGATCAGACTTCGCCTTGGCATACAGCCGTCGTCTCAGGTCCTGCACCGTTATGGACGCCATTGTCAGGTCGCCCGTGCCTCCCATTGACTCTGGCATGTGAGCAGCAGGGCTCCTTTGCTCCCGGGGCGTTACCCCCGTTCATTGCTCGTATGAGCCCATCCGACTCCCTTCCGCCGTCAGCGCACTTCCCGAGGGGCGCTCGGTTATAACGCCTACCACGCTACCGGGGATTTCACCCCGGGGCGGAGAGGGTCTCTCCAGTCGCGCAACGCGTCCTTGTCACCATGCCGTCGCTAACCACCCCGCCGGAGTGAGAGCGGCTCGTCTGCCAGAGCACGCCGCCCACATGCTGCCTTCGCCTTTCCGGTTGCCGGCTCGGCCTCCGGGGCTACGCACTTTCGGGGCCACCTCGCGTTTACCGTATTACGACCTGGTGACTCGCTCACCACCCCAAGGGTGGCTTTGTCAGCGGGCTTCAGAAACTCGGTCTCCCTCCTCTCTGCCGCTCAAGCTACGGAGGTTCTGGCTCTTCCTCCGGTGGGACTGACTCCCACTGAACGCGTCCGCGTTTGCTGGACGCACAACCCGGCGTGCAGGTTTCCCGCACCGGGCTCCCCAGAGCGACATTCGCGTCTCCGCCTCGTCAGACCGTCGGATGGAGCGTCTTCGGGTGTGGCAACTCAAACCATGCGCGGCCGATGAGATAGCTCCAAAACAGCCGTTGCCGTTGACCTCGCCGACGCAATGTTCTGATCCACTGCAGCTGGACTTGGTGGAGCACCCAGCTCAATTTCTTCTCGCAGTGGTGCAGGGAAAAGTACTGATAAAATCCCCGCAACATCGTCGTCAAGTGCGCCTGCTGTCCCCGACGGCTCCAGTGCAGATGCTTCTTGAGCCATGCATGGGTGCGATCCAGAAAGTTCCTGCAACTGTCGTATGCGGGAATGCGGATTACAGCAAACTTGCCCCGCCGGTCCAATCCACACACGTGCTTGAAGCCTAGAAATTCAAACGTGCTCGGCTTCTCACCGCGTGCAGTGGCCAGGCTGTGGGCAAGTCGCCCAAACAGTAGCAGGCGGGTCTTCTCTGGCTTCAACTCCAGGCCGAACTTCTGCATCCGCTCCGCCAGTTCGCGGCCGAAGGCGTCGGCATCGCC
>JBAUYT010000047.1:0-12129 GCA_049584935.1 Steroidobacteraceae bacterium | reverse complement strand
CCGCAAGCGCGGCGGCAACGCCACCCGCGCCCCCAGGTCGCGGTCCGGCAGGCGCCGCCGCCGCCTCCGGCAGTCCAAGCAAAGACTGGGCCTCGGCATGCTGGGCCTGCAGCGCGCGCATGAGTCGTTCGCGGCGCTCAGCCTCTTCACGGTCGATCTGTTCCTGGGTACGGACTTCGATCTTCGCCAGCATCGCTACCGTGTCGAACTTGACGCGGCCGAGCATGGCCGAGAACAGCTCGAACGCTTCGCGCTTGTACTCGAAACGGTAATCCTTTTGCGCGTAGCCGCGCAGGTGGATGCCCTGGCGCAGGTAGTCCATCGCCGCCAGGTGGTCGCGCCAGTGCTGATCGAGCGTGCGCAGCACCACATCACGCTCGACGTGCCGCATGATCGGTGTGCCGATGCGCTCGATCTTCTGCTCATAGGCCGCGCGCGCGGCCTCGAGTACCCGCGTCCGCAGCAGCGCCTGCTCGAGCTCGGGCTCGGCCTGCAGCCAGCCCCGCAACGGCAGGTCGAGGAAAAAATCGCGCCGCAGTGCTTCCTGCAGTGCCTCCAGGTTCCAGTCGGACGGCACGCTGTTGAGAGGCACCGATTCGTCGAACAGCCCGCCCACCGATTCCTCGAGCATCTCCTGGATCGCCACACTCATATCGGCGGCCTTGAGGATTTCGGTGCGCTGCTGGTAGATGACCTTGCGCTGATCGTTGGCGACGTCGTCGAACAGCAGCAGCTGTTTGCGGATGTCGAAGTTGTGCGATTCCACCTTGCGCTGCGCCTTCTCGATCTGGCGCGTGAGCATGCCGCTCTCGATGACCTCGCCTTCCTTCATGCCGGCGAACTGCAGCAGCCGCTTGGTGCGGGTCGGATCGCCGAAGATCCGCATCAGGTTGTCTTCCATCGACAGATAGAAGCGGCTCGAGCCGGGATCGCCCTGGCGGCCGGAGCGGCCGCGCAGCTGGTTGTCGATGCGGCGGGACTCGTGGCGTTCGGTGCCGATGATGTGCAGTCCGCCCGCAGTGATCACCTGGTCGTGGCGCTGCTGCCAGACTGCGCGCGCCGCGGTGCGCGACTGCTCGAGCGCCGCCGGATCCGCCACCGCGCCATCGGCGCCGGTCACGGCCGCCGTCATGCCGGCGAGTTCGGCCTCGAGGTTGCCGCCAAGCACGATGTCGGTACCGCGGCCCGCCATGTTGGTGGCGATGGTGACGGTTCCAGGACGGCCGGCCTGCGCGATCACGTGCGCCTCGCGCTCGTGCTGCTTGGCGTTGAGCACCTGGTGCGCGATGGCCTGCTGCGTCAGCAGACCCGAGAGATATTCGGAGGTCTCGATCGACGTGGTGCCGACCAGCACCGGCTGCGAGCGCTGCACGCAGTCCTTGATGTCCTCGATGATGGCGGCGAACTTGTCCTTCTGCGTCAGATAGACGAAGTCGGACAGGTCCTTGCGGACCATGGGCCGGTGCGTCGGGATCACGACCACCTCGAGCCCGTAGATCTGCAGGAATTCCGGTGCCTCGGTATCGGCGGTGCCGGTCATGCCCGCGAGCTTCTTGTAGAGGCGGAAATAATTCTGGAACGTAATCGAGGCGACCGTCTGGTTCTCCTCGCGTACCCGCACGCCTTCCTTGGCCTCGATGGCCTGGTGCAGGCCGTCAGACCAGCGGCGACCCGGCATCGTGCGACCGGTAAATTCGTCGACGATGATGACCTCGCCGTCGCGCACGATATACTCGATGTCGCGTTTGTAGATGGCATGCGCGCGCAGCGCGGCATTCAGATGATGCATGAGGCGTATGTTGGCGGTGTCGTACAGGCTCTCGCTCTCGCGCAGCAGCCCGGCCTCCAGCATCAGCTGCTCGACCCGCTCGTGCCCCGCCTCGGTCAGGTGAACTTGCTTCGATTTCTCGTCCACCGAGAAATCTCCAGGACCTTCCTCGGTCTGCTGGCGCGTCAGTCGTGGCACCAGCTCATTGATGCGCATGTAGATCTCGGTGCTCTCCTCGGCCGGGCCCGAGATGATCAGCGGCGTGCGCGCCTCGTCGATCAGGATCGAATCGACTTCGTCGACGATGGCGTACACCAACGTGCGTTGCACTCGGTCCTCGAGCCGGAACGCCAGATTGTCGCGCAGGTAGTCGAAACCGAACTCGTTGTTGGTGCCGTAGGTGATGTCGCAGCCATAGGCGATGCGCTTCTCGGCCGAGTCCTGGGCGTTGCGGATCACGCCGACGGTGAGCCCGAGGAAGCGATAGATCGGACCCATCCAGTCTGCGTCGCGCTGAGCCAGGTATTCGTTGACCGTGACGACGTGCACGCCCTCGCCGGGCAGCGCATTGAGATAGGCTGACAGGGTCGACATCAGGGTTTTGCCCTCACCGGTGCGCATCTCGGCGATCTTTCCCTGGTGCAGGGCGATGCCGCCGATCAGCTGCACGTCGAAGTGGCGCAGTCCCAATGTGCGGCGCGCGGCCTCGCGCACCACCGCGAAGGCTTCGGGCAACAGTTGATCGAGCGTGCTGCCCTGCTTGAACCGCGCGCGAAATTCTTCGGTCTTGCCGCGCAGTGCTTCGTCAGACAGTGCCTTGAGGGCACCCTCGTGAGCCGACGCCTCGCGCACCATGCGGCTGTATGACTTGATGAGCCGATCGTTACGGCTCCCGAAAACCCGGGTCAGGGTCTGTAGCACAGCCAATCCTTCGGAAAAAAATGTGCCGCGTCAGCGGCTTGGGAGCAGCACGCGGATCGCGGGTTGGGTATTGTAAGGGTAGACAGCGCGCCGCAGTAGTCGTTCTGGAGCCCTGCTCCCGCAACGCAGTGGGGTCAGCTCAACCCCATTTCAATGGGGCGCGTCAGTCAGTGCCCCACGAAGGTCATCGGATCGACCTGCGTGCCATTCCGCAGCACTTCGAAATGCACGTGCGGTCCGGTCGAGCGTCCGGTCGAGCCCACTATCGCCACTGCCTGGCCGCGCTGCACGGTGTCGCCCACCGACACCAGCGTACGCGCGTTGTGGCCATAGCGCGTAACCAGACCGTTGCCGTGATTGATCTCGATCAGGTTGCCATAGCCTTCGCGCGGTCCCGACCATGTAACCACGCCCTCGGCGACCGCCAGCACATCGGCGCCCGCGTCGGCCGCAAAATCGACGCCCTTGTGCAGGGCCTCCTCACCGTTGAACGGGTCCATGCGCTCACCGAAATAGGAAGAGATGTAACCGTCGCGCACCGGCCTGCCCGAAGGCTTGACCTGTGACGACAGCTGCCGCCCGATGATCACGTTCTCGAGCGAGGAGAACTGCGCGCTGCGCGCGTCGATCTGCCGGCTGAGGTCGTCAATCATGGTGTTGACGTCCTCAGCCTGGACGCCGCGGCCGACGCCATCGGAATCCGACCCGCCCTGCGGCGGATCATGGTCGAAGTCGAATTCCCGGCTGTTGATGTTGGCCATCTGCGTGAGCTGCTTGCCCAGCGCATTGAGCCGGATCAGATTCGCATTGATGGTACCGAGCCGCAGTGCCAGCGCATCGATGCGCTCCTGTACCTGCGTCCGCAGCGTGGCAATCTGCTGGCGCTCGGCCCGCAGCGCCGATGTTGGACTCAGCAGCGCCATCCGCGCCATGCTGTGCTGGCCGAGAGTCAGGCCTGCGATAAAGGTGGTGGCGAGTAGCCCGAGCCCCAGAATGCTCAATACCGACAGCGTCAGCGGATGGGACAGGTTGAACTGGCGGGCATTGCCATTGCGGTGCGAAAAAAAGATGACATTCATATGGTCGCTCCAGCCCCGCCCAAATGACGCCCAAATGCCGGTGTGGCACGCTCACTCTCGCGTCTGCCCGCAGACGCGGTTCCCACTGCAATCTGCAATACGCCTGAAGATTCGAAGCCCTCGATCCGGACTTCACTCCCCTGCCTTTGCTGCCCGCGGGGCTTTGCCCTCGATCGGTGCATAAAGACTATGCCGAAGATACCCAGCCCTGACAAGAAGATTCCGCCACGGATTCGCCGTGCGAAGCGCGCATTTCGTCAAGCCCCGGCGTCGGTAAATGACTTATTGCAGCGTCGGCCCGTGCTGACGGGAATTGCGTCTCGCATTCCGGAGCAGCGCGCATGGTGTGAATGGCTGCAACAACAGCTGCCCGCGGAACTCGCGGCTCACCTGGTCAACGTAGTCCCAAAAGCGATTGGTGGCGCCGCACATGCGGCCATCGAACTGGTGGTGCTGGCGGACTCGCCCGCCTGGAGCGCAAGGCTGCGCTACGCGCTCGCAGCGCTGCAGACGCAGATCTGCGCGCGCGATGCTGCGGTGCAGCGAACGCGCGTGCGCGTGTCGATGGGCTAGAAATCGCTATCAGGAAGCCAACGCGGTCGGTG
Organism: Steroidobacteraceae bacterium; assembly: GCA_049584935.1. GTDB lineage: Bacteria > Pseudomonadota > Gammaproteobacteria > Steroidobacterales > Steroidobacteraceae > FEN-1191. The sequence goes on along the minus strand of JBAUYT010000047.1, from coordinate 7,756 downwards.
GCGTCAGCTGGCTCGATGAGGCGTGCACGTACGAAATCGGCGCCTGGTCCGGGCGCTCGAACTCGACGTCCTCCCAGGCGGCGGGATCCTTGAGCAGCGCGCGCAGCAAGGCGTTGTTGAGGCCGTGGCCCGACTTATGTCCACTGAACTCACCGATCAGGCTGTGCCCGAGCAGATACAGATCGCCGATGGCATCCAGGATCTTGTGCTTGACGAACTCATCCTCGTAGCGCAATCCGTCCTCGTTCACGACGCCGACGTCATCCAGCACGATGGCGTTGTCGAGTGTGCCACCGAGCGCGAGGTTGTGCGCACGCAGCGTCTCGAGGTCGCGCATGAAACCGAAGGTTCGCGCGCGGCTGATCTCCTTGAGGAACGAGGTGGTCGAGAAGTCCATGCTGGCGCGCTGCAGCCGCCGCTTGAAGATCGGATGATCGAACTCGATCTCGAAGTTGACCTTGAAACCCTCGAACGGATCGAAGCGCGCCCACTTGTCGCCATCGGCGACTTCCACGGTCTTCAGCACGCGGATGAAGCGCTTCGGCGCGGCCTGCTCCTCGATGCCCGCTGACTGCAGCAGGAATACGAACGGGCCGGCGCTGCCGTCCATGATCGGCACTTCGCTGGCGGTGAGTTCGACCAGTGCGTTGTCTACTCCTAAGCCTGCGAATGCCGACAGCAGATGCTCGACGGTCGAGACCCGCGCGCCATTCTGTATCAGGGTGGTACCGAGCGTGGTCTCGCCCACGTTCCCGGCGCGCGCCGGGATATCGACCGGTTGCGGCAGGTCTACTCTGCGGAAGCAAATGCCGGTGTTCGCCGGCGCGGGCTTGAGCGTCATCATGACTTTCTTGCCCGTATGCAGTCCCACGCCGGTTGCCCGGATCGAGTTGCGCAGCGTTCTTTGGCCAACCATAGTCTTCAACCTGATTGTTATTAAGTTAAGGAGCGCGGTAGCGCCGCTTCCCTATCAAACAAGGCGCTACCGTATCATAGCGGCGGTCTGCCCGCCCCGCCGCCCCTGCCTGCCGCGGCGGGCGTCAGTCCGCCTGCCGCCGCAGAAATGCCGGAATATCCAGCAGTTCCTCCGCATCCGCTTCCGCGCGTAGGTCGTCGCCTACAGCGCGCTGGCGCACGATGGTCGGCTTGTCGAGCGCCGAGTAGTCGCTGGCACTCAGGGGCGCACGGGCTTTGGCCGAACGCAGCGCCATTTGTTCCGCGCGCGCGCTCACCGATTCCCGCAACGCCATTGCCGCACCGCGAGACAGCGTCTCGCGGCTAGCCACCGTGGCGCGCTCGGCCACGCTCTCGCGCGCGATCTCCCCACGACTGCGATGGCTGCCGGTGCTGCCGTTGAGGCCGGTGGCTACCACCGTGACGCGAATCTGGTTGGACATCTCCGGATCGATGACCGTACCTACGACCACGGTCGCATCCTCGGAGGCGTACTCCTTGACGATGGTCCCGACTTCTTCGAATTCACCGATCGACAGGTCGAGCCCCGCCGTGACATTGACCAGGATGCCCTGTGCACCGGCGAGGTTGATGTCCTCGAGCAGCGGTGACGACACCGCGGCCTCGGCTGCCTGGCGCGCGCGATTCTCGCCCGCGGCCGCACCACTGCCCATCATGGCCATGCCGGTCTCGCTCATGACGGTGCGCACGTCGGCGAAATCGACGTTGATCAGTCCCGGCCGCGTGATCAGTTCGGCAATACCCTGTACTGCCCCCTGCAGCACCTGATTGGCGGCCTTGAAGGCGTCGAGCAGCGTGGTCGAGGCGCCGAGCACGGTCAGCAGCTTCTGATTCGGTATGGTGATGAGCGAGTCGACGTTCTTGGTCAGCTCGGCGATGCCGTGATCGGCCACCATCATGCGCTTGCCACCTTCCATCTGGAACGGTTTGGTGACCACCGCCACCGTCAGGATGCCGAGCTCGCGGGCAATCTGCGCCACCACCGGCGCGGCGCCGGTTCCGGTGCCCCCGCCCATACCAGCGGTGATGAACAGCATGTCGCAGCCTTCGATGAGCTCGATGATGCGATCGCGATCCTCCATGGCGGCCTGCCGCCCGGTCTCCGGATCCGCACCGGCGCCCAGACCCTTGGTGATGTTGGAGCCGATCTGCAGCGAAGTCTTGATCTTCGATGCCTTGAGGGCCTGCGCATCGGTGTTGATGCAGATGAAATCGACGCCTTCGATGCCGCTCATCACCATGTGTGAGACTGCGTTGCCACCGCCGCCCCCCACGCCTATGACCTTGATTACAGCGCTTTGGCTGTATGAATCCATCAGTTCGAACATGTCAGTGAGCTCCTTACAGTTGGCGCAGTCGGTGAGTCAGAAGTTGCCTTTGAACCAGCTCTTCACGCGCCCGAGCGCACCGGCGACGTTGCCGGTGAGCGCCGCGGAGCGTGAAGCGGGTGTTGTGTTTTCGCGCGCGTAGAGCAGCAGCCCTACGCCGGTCGAATAAATCGGATTGCGAACCACGTCGGCCAGTCCCTTCACCGGCCCCGGCAAGCCGAGCCTGACCGGCACGTGGAAGATTTCCTCGGCCAGCTCGATGGCGCCTTCCATGCGCGCGCTGCCGCCGGTCATGACGATGCCGGCGGCGATCATTTCCTCGAAGCCGCTACGGCGCAGTTCCTCGCGGATCAGGTTGAACAGCTCTTCGTAGCGCGGTTCGACCACCTCGGCCAGCGTCTGCCGCGCGAGCCGCCGCGCCGGCCGGTCGCCGACGCTCGGCACCTCGATACTCTCGTCGGGATTGGCCAGCTGCGACAGCGCGCAGGCATAGCGGATCTTGATGTCCTCGGCGTAGTGAGTCGGGGTACGCATCGATACGGCGATGTCGTTGGTGACCTGGTCGCCGGCAATCGGGATGACGGCGGTGTGCCGGATCGCGCCGCCGGCGAACACGGCGATGTCGGTGGTGCCGCCGCCGACGTCGACCAGGCACACGCCCAACTCCTTCTCGTCGTCGGTCAGCACCGCGAAGCTCGATGCCAGCTGTTCCAGCACCACGTCCTCGACCGCCAGGCCGCAACGCTGCACGCACTTGACGATGTTCTGCGCGGCGCTGTCGGCGCCGGTGACGATGTGCACCTTGGCCTCGAGCCGCACGCCCGACATGCCGATCGGGTCGCGGATGCCTTCCTGGCCGTCGATCAGAAACTCCTGCGGCAGCACATGCAGGATGCGCTGGTCGGCCGGAATCGCCACCGCCTTGGCGGCATCGATGACGTGCTCGACATCGCCGTGGGTCACCTCGCGGTCGCGGATCGCGACCACGCCATGCGAATTGAGGCTGCGCACGTGGCTGCCGGCGATACCGGCGTAGACCGCGTTGATCTCGCAGTCCGCCATCAGCTCGGCCTCCTCCACTGCGCGCTGGATCGACTGCACGGTCGACTCGATGTTGACGACCACGCCTTTCTTCAGGCCGCGTGACGGCTGGCTGCCCATGCCGATGACCTCGATCGAACCGTCGGTCGTGATCTCGCCGACCAGAGCGAGCACCTTGGAGGTGCCGATATCCAGTCCGACGATCACGTCTTTGTCGACCTTCTTACCCAATGCCGTGCGCTCCTGCTGCCGGCGTGCCTTGCGCCACGTGGCTGCCCGCCTTCCAACCCACTGCGAAGCCGTTGTCGTAGCGCAGATCGACGTAGGCGATGTCCTCGGCGCGCTGCGTCACGAGCTTGGCGCCCACCGCCATGAAGCGCTCGAAGCGTTCAGCGACCTGCTGGCGGCCGAGCCGTACCTGCACCCCGTTTTCGAGGGTCAGCTGCCAGGCGCCGCGCGCGTCGAGCTCCAGCCGCGCCAGCCGCAGGCCGGCTTCGGTGAGGCGTCCCTGCGCTGTCAGATAGCGCGCCGTTACCTCGGCCTCGGAGCCTGCCGGTCCCGCGAGCTGCGGCAGTTCGGGTGGGATGAAGCGCGCCTCGCTCGCGAACAACTGTCCGCGGGCATTGACCAGCCCGGATTCGTTCCAGCGCGCCACCGCGGTCTGCTCCACGATCTCGATCGCAAGGCAGCGCGGCCAGCTGCGCTGAACCGCGGCGCTGTCGACCCAGGCCAGCGCCTTGAGGCCGGTGCCGATCTGCTCGAGATTGACGCTCACGAGGCCGGCACCCTTGAGGTTGGCGCGCACCACGCGCTCGACTTCCAGGGCCGAGACGCGCTGCAGACGCCCGGTGACGATCACGCGTTGAATCGGCTGATCGAGTACCCAGACCAGCGCGCTCAACGCCAGCGCGATCACCGCTATGGCGCTGAGGCTCAGGCCGATGCGGCGCCAGTTGAGCGACGGCAGTCGCAGGCGCAAATGCTTGGGCGCGCTGCGGCGGTTATTGCGTTTGCGGTTCAGCATTGCTCAGTGGTGCCTTATGCCGCCAGCGCCGGGAGTGAGGCTGGTTTCGAGCACGCGCCAGGCGAGTTCGTCGAATTCGATGCCGGCCGCGCGCGCCGCCATCGGCACCAGGCTGTGGTCGGTCATGCCGGGGATGGTGTTGATCTCCAGCAGCAACGGCCGCCCGGTGCGATCCATGATGAAATCGGCGCGGCCCCAACCCGCGGCGCCGCAGGCGTTGCAGGCGGCTAGCGCCAGGCGGCCCAGATGCTCCTCGGCCGGCTTCGACAATTCCGACGGGCAGAAGTAGCGGGTGTCACCGCTGCGGTACTTGGCCTCGTAATCGTAGAAGCTACGCGGCGTCTCGATGCGGATCGAGGGCAGCGCCTCGCCCTGCAGCAGCGCCACGGTGTATTCGGCTCCTGGAATCAGTGATTCGGCGAACACCGTAGGATCGACCCGCAGTGCCGCTTGCCATGCCGCCATGAGCTCATCGGCGCGCTCCACCCGGCTCAGCCCCAAGCTCGAACCCTGCGAGGCCGGCTTGACAAACAGCGGCAGGCCGAGCTGCTCGAGCGCGCTGTCGAGATCCTGCTCATTTCGCAGCACCACGAAGCGCGCCGTCGGCACGCCGACCGCCTGGCAGACCCACTTGGTGCGCAGCTTGTCCATGCCGATAGCCGAACCCAGCACGCCGCTGCCGCTGTAGGGCAGGCCGAGATGCCCGAGCGCGCCCTGCACCGTGCCGTCCTCGCCACCGGGGCCGTGCAGTGCCACCCAGACGCGCTCGACCTCGAGCGCCAGCAGCTCGCTCAAGGGGCGCTCGCCCGGATCGAATCCGAGCACGTCGAGGCCGCGGCGTTCGAGCGCCGCCAGCACCGCACGGCCGCTGCGCAGCGAGATGTCACGCTCGCCGGAGGTGCCGCCGGACAAGACGGCGACACGCCCGAACTGCGCCGGCTGCTGCACGCGCGGCATCAGTCCACGCCCTCGCCGAACACGTCCTCATGCCCGTCCTCGTCAACCGTCGGACCACCGCTCTCGCCAACTATGCGCACTTCGGTTTCGAGCGCGACGCCGTGCATGCTCTCGACCGTGCGCTGCACGTGCCGGATCAGCTGCTCGAGCTCGGTCGCGGTGGCATGACCTTCGTTGATGATGAAGTTGGCGTGCTTCTCGGACACCACCGCGTCGCCGACGCGATGGCCCTTGAGACCGGACGCTTCGATCAGACGCGCGGCATGGTCGCCCGGCGGGTTCTTGAACACCGAGCCACAGCTCCACTGCCCCAGCGGCTGCGTCTGCCGCCGTCGCTCGGTCAGCGAGCGAATGCTGCCGCGCGTGTCCGCGCCCTGCGGCTCGAATTCGAGCTCCGCGGATATGAACCACTCCTCGGTATCGGGCTCGCGCGCGGCCGCAGGCGGCACCACGTTGCGATAGCCGATCTCGTATTCCTGCAGCTCGCGCGCGTGCCGCTCGCCCCGGCGGTCGACAGTTTCGACGCAGCGCACGTGCCGCCAGGTGTCGTCGCCGAATGCACCGGCATTCATCGCCAGCGCGCCACCAAAAGTGCCCGGTATGCCACCGAAGAACTCCGCCTGCGCCAGGCCCCAGCCCGCGCACGAACGCGCCACGCGTGCGCACGGCACACTCGCCTGGCAATAGACCCGCGTCTGCGAACGACGCTCGATGCGGGTAAAGGCCCCGGCAGTGGCGATGACCACGCCACGGATACCGCCGTCCCGCACCAGCAGGTTGCTGCCGAGACCGACCCAATACACCGGCACCGTAACCGGCAGCACGCGCAGAAATGCCGACAGATCCTCGACGTCACGCGGCAGGAAGAACATGTCGGCCGGGCCGCCGGCGCGCCAGGACGTGTGTGCCGACATCGGCTCGTGCCAGCGTACGCGCGTGATGAATTCCGGCGTGATACTGAGATTCATGTGCCTCCCCGGGCTAGCTGCGCCGGCAGTTCCTGAGCGATCGCGCCGATATGACCGGCGCCCATGGTGACCACGACATCGTCGGCACGCAGTACCCCCTTGAGTGCGGCCGCAACTTGGTTCAACTTGTCGACGAACACCGGCTCGACCTTGCCGCGGCTACGCACCGCGCGGCAGATGGCGCGACCGTCGGCGCCCTTGATCGGCGTTTCTCCAGCCGCATAGACCTCGGTGACGAACAGCACGTCGACCGTCGCCAGCACGTTGGCGAAATCGTCCAGCAGGTCGCGCGTACGCGTATAGCGGTGCGGCTGGAACACTAGTACCAGTCGCCGGCCCGGCCATGCCTGACGCAATGCTTCGAGCGTTGCGGCAACCTCGGTCGGGTGGTGACCGTAGTCGTCGACGATGCTGACCGTGCCGCCAGCGACGCGCGCCTCGCCGATGTACTGCATGCGGCGATCGATACCCTGGAAGGACGCCAGCGCGCGGCAGATGGCTTCGTCGGCAACGCCGAGTTCCGTCGCCACGGCGATGGCGGCCAGTGCGTTACGCACGTTGTGTGTGCCCGGCAGATTCAGCATGACCGGCAGCGGTGCGGTCTTGTCGGGCCGCAGCACCTGAAACTGCGTTCCCGAGCGCGACGGCTGCAGCGCCGTGGCGCGTACGTCCACACCCTCGCGCAGGCCGTAGGTAAGGAACGGTCGCGCCATGCGCGCGAGCATGCGCTGCAGGTGCTCGTCATCCCCGCACAGCACCGCCAGGCCATAGAACGGCAGGTTGTGCAGAAACTCGAAGAAGCTGCGTTCGAGCATGGCGAAGTCACCGCCATGGTTGCCGAGGTGGTCGTTGTCGATGTTGGTGACGACCGCGATCACGGGCTGCAGATGGATGAAGGAGGCGTCGCTCTCGTCGGCTTCGGCAACCAGGTAGCGGCCGGCGCCCAGGCGCGCGTTGCTGCCCGCACTCTTGAGACGCCCGCCAATCACGAAGGTCGGATCCTCGCCGCCTTCGGCCAGCACACTGGCGATCAGGCTGGTGGTGGTCGTCTTGCCGTGCGTGCCTGCCACCGCGATCGACTCGCGGAAACGCATCAACTCTCCGAGCATCTCTGCGCGCGGCACCACCGGGATGCGCCGCGCCAGCGCCGCCTGCACCTCGGGGTTATCGGTTGCGACCGCGCTCGATACCACAACCACGTCGGCGCGGTCGGCGTTGGCGGCTTGATGGCCGATGTGGATCTGCGCGCCGAGCGCCTCGAGCCTTGCGGTGATGGGGTTGTGCCTGAGATCCGAGCCCTGCACGCGGTAGCCGAGATTGAGCAGCACCTCGGCAATGCCGCCCATGCCGCTGCCGCCGATGCCGACGAAGTGAATGGTCTCGATGCGGCGCATGCGCGCACTGCTGGCGACACGCACCGCCATGCGCGCCACTGGCGGAGTCTGGGCCGTCATGCCGCCACC